>WFTQ01000087.1 GCA_015485355.1 bacterium
GAGACAGACCCAATTCCACCACCGGTTGGTGTTTAAAATGCAGCTCCCGAAGAATAAATTGAGCCAGGGCCACTGCCGAAGGCCAGATCTCCGCCCAGTAAGGGATATCGTCCTCGGAAGGAATCAGTTGTCCGGCCACATCGTCCAGCACCTGGTTGATATTGGCGACGCGATACATCGTCAATCGATGCCCGGTGATCTCCACCTCGGTGCGTTCCAGTCGATACAACCGATTCAACCATTGAAATAAAGTATCAAAACGCAGGGCGATGTCGGGCAATTCCGGATGGGGTAATTGCATCACCAGATTCCTCGATTACCGTCGGCCTATACCGACCATTCCCGGAGCTCGAAATTTTCGTCGGGAACTTCCAGTTCGATGATATTA
Organism: bacterium; assembly: GCA_015485355.1. GTDB lineage: Bacteria > Calditrichota > Calditrichia > RBG-13-44-9 > J042 > JAADJD01. Next base: position 389 of record WFTQ01000087.1, read on the forward strand.
ATGTGGGGAAATTTTTCCACCAGCTGATTATTCTGCTTGATGTGCAATTGAAATCCCAGTTTATCGCCGGGGCGCACTTCCAATACGGAAAAAGGCACCGCGGCTTCCAGTATCTGATTCAGTTTGAACGTGGGTTCCAGCAGCTGCCGTTCATACTTTTCCTCTTGCATCTCGTATTTTTCCATGATGCCCCTTAACGGCGAGATCACCACGGCCAGTTGCCGGGGCATTTTGATAGAGAGGACAAACTCCAGCATGGGATCGGGCTTGCCATGAAAATCGATTCTCAGGTAAAGGTTTTCGGGATCGAATCCCATATACAGTTTTTCGATGATGCGGGATACTTGGTGCATGGCCGTTTGAGGGACTTTGGTCCCTTCGTACACCGCTGCTCCCACCCATTCATAGAAGTAAGTATCCCGGCCGTCGATCTGGGGGCGGATGAAATTGAGCGGCCGGATGGATTTGAAGCGGTCGAAATGACTTTTCTTGATCGTCTGGTAGTACTCTGCGGGGACATCTTCGCCGACCAGCTCATACACCCGCATCAGGTGCTCACGATAAAGCTGATCAAACTCCATATCCTGGCTGGAAGAATGTTCGTCTCCGTACCACCAGCACCAATCTGAACCTTCGGCGATATAGATTTGTTGCCAGGCCTCTTCCAGCACGTTCGGGCGGAGCAATACTTCCTTCTGTTTTTCCACCAGAAAATCCCGGGTACGTTTCAGCAACTCCCAGGCTGTGTTATCTTCCTGAGAACCAATCCAGATATTGAAATTGCTGTTGATCCAGCTTCCCGGAAAGAGCTTGCGCAACTCCGGCAGGGAGAGATGCTGTCGTAAGAACCCTCCCAATGTGGTGGTTTGTATCAGAGGGTCGTCGGAAAGACGGGCGAACAGGGTTTCCAGGAAGTCCAATCCGTAACGGGGATAATATTCCCAGCAATTCTCCCCATCCAGGATAACGGCCACCAGGTGCCGGGGCAAGGCCTCTTCACCGGATTTTTGGGCAATGCGGGCCCGGATGGCGTATAGACGGGCCATGAAATCGTCCACGGCCTTTTCGGCATCCCAGTTGCAGTAGACAAACCCGATGGCATCCGAAAGGTAATGATCCCGGAAAAAGACGGTCACCTCGAGATTCCGGTGGACGAATCGATAGGGGGTGTAGATCTTGTGGGGTTCAAAGTGTACCCCCAGGGTGCGGGCCAGGATGCCTTCATCGGTGGCGATCCAGCGAATGCCCTGGCGTGCGATCATCGCCGCCGCCGCGGTGGATACCGCCCCTTCGGCCGGCCAGACGCCCTCCGGACGGCGCCCAAACAGCCGCTCAAAATAGGCCAACCCCTGCTCCAGCTGCCATTCGGCATCCTCCGGACAGGCGAACCCATCCTGCGGCAAACGGACGGAGGGATCGGACTCCCGGGCCACCCGGTTATCGATCAACAACGGCAGAATGGGATGATAAAACGGTGTGGTCGACAGTTCTACCTGCCCTTCCTCCCAGGCCTGCTTATGAGCCGGTACAATCTGCTTTAAAATCTCCCGCACCTCCCGGAGCAACACCCGTTTGTCTTTTTCGCTGAAATGCCGACCCTTGCGGAACAATTTGCGCAAGACCGGCTTCTGCCGGCTCAGCATTCCCACCCAGACCAAATTGTACCACACCTGCAAATCGCGATAATCCCGGGCGGAAAAAATGCGGGTGCGTTCCGCAACCGACAGGTAACGCGCATCCGTACGAAACCGGGTGTAAAGCTCATAATATCGGGGATAGGGTTTGATCATGGTTTCCAGGTTGGCCAGAAAAAAATTGTTTAAAATGCCATATTTATCTTCCTCGGTCAGTTCTTCGGCCACCTTTTCGGTCAGCAACCAGATATTGTCCCGGGCGTCATGCCGCACGTAATCCTCGATCTGGGCGAGCAAAGACGGCACCAGGTTGATATTCTGTTTCACGTTGGGATACTTGCGAATCACCTGCAGCAAATCCAGGTAATCTTTCATTCCGTGAAACCGCACCCAGGGCATGTGGTAGACCCCCCGGGCATCTTTATAATAGGGTTGATGGTGATGCCAGAGAATTGCCAGATTCAATTTCCAGACACTCATGGCCGATTCCTCCAAACCGGTAACCAGCGGGCCACTCGCCCCGAAAGGATTGTCTTCTCGCTGGTGTTCAGGATACATCCGTAAATGCACACCAGGCCCGTCAATAGAATTCCGATGCGATGCCACAAATTCATCGGAACCCCATAATATACGCATAAAAGAGCCGCCATTAACAAAAACATTTTTCCGATGCGCATCCATTCGATCGGAATGGGGTAAATCCGGTTCGCCGCCAGAAAAATGGTGAAAGCCATGGTAAAATAGCTTAACCAGGTGGATACGGCGGCCCCCCAGATACCCCATACAGGAAGCAGGACGAGGTTGGCCACGATGTTGATGACCGCCGCGCTTCCGGTAAAAATTACCATGTACTGACTCTTCTTCAGGATATAAAAGCCGGGGGTCAGAATAACATAAATGCCGTAAAAGAAATAGGAGAGCAAAATAACGGGAATAATCGGTATCCCATCCCAGTATTGCTCGCCAAAGAGATAAAACTTGCCCAGATATCGGGTGGTTAAAACATCCCGGATAAAATAGGAAACGGTCAGTACAATGGTGCCCGCGAGCACCACATAGTAGGTGAGTACCCGGGAAAAAACGGTGCGCGAGTCCCGCTGGGGGGCGATCTTGAGGAAAAACGGCTGCCAGGCATTACGAAAAGCCACCACCATCAGCAACACAATCGTTCCGAACTTGTAATTCGCACTGTATAAACCCACAACATCCTTACCCAGAATGCCCTTCACCAAAAAACGGTCGACCATTTCGATGGTCATATAAGCAATGCCATTCGGCAGAAAAGGGAGCCCAAAGCGGATCATTTCCCCGGCCAGACCGCCATGAAGGGCAGGACGGAAATACCGACGAATTATGGGCACCATGACGATGAAATTCAGAACGGCGGCCGCCAAATTGGCATAAATGATGCCCAGCACCCCTTTTTTCAGCACCACCACCAACAGCAGATTCAGCGCCAATTCCGTTAAGAATCGAAAGGTACGAAAAAGCGTAAAGGGAATGGGCTTCTCTTCCGCCCGCAGAATGAGATAGGGCAAGTTCAGAAGGGAATCGAACAGCAGAATCAAACCGGCCAGCCGGAAGTACACGGTCAACCCGGCATCGGATAAAATCCACTGCGCCAAATAGGGGCTGACCCCCACAATCACACCGGTCGTAAAAAGACTGGTGCTCAGCAGAAATAGAAACGTGGTGGAAAAGACCGTTTTGCGATCGTGTTTCCCCAGAAAAAAATATCGCAGCAGCGCCGAATCCATGCCGTATAAATAGAAGAAATTCATGAAGGCAATAAAGGTGTACACCAGCGTATAGTCGCCGAATTCGCTCCGGGAAGGAATGTAGGCGGTGCTTGTATAAACCGGCAACAAGATCAAGCCCTGCAACCGTTGTATAGACGTGCTCAACCCGTAAATGACCGAATGGCGAGCCAATTGTGAGAGTCGGGCCAACATGGGCACATGCTACTCCGCAATGGTCAGGGTTAGTCCATCGTAGGCCAAACGGATATTTTCGGGCAGTTGGGCTTCCGTTTGCGCATGACCCAGATCGTGGGACATGTGAATCAAATAGGTGCTGCGGGCCTTTACCCGCCGGGCCGCATCTACGGCTTGCGAGAGGGAAAAATGGGTTGGATGCGGTTTCCGACGCAACGCTCCCAACAAGAGCACCTCCAACCCTTCCAGCAAAGCCATGCTTTCCTCGGGAATATGGCTCACATCGGTGCAATAAGCAAATTTTCCGATGCGAAATCCAAGGATAGGGAGATCCCCGTGCAGGACGGGCACCGGTTGGACCGTCACCCCGGCCACCCGAAACGACCGGTGGGTAATTTCCCGGGGGATGACCCGGGGGATATCGGAAACGACTGTTTCCGATTCGAATACATAGGCGAAGACGCGTCGAATGTTTTCCAGCGTATAGCGGGTGGCGTAAATGGGGATATCCCGTCCGGTAAAAAAATTCAGGCTCCGCAAATCATCCATTCCCAGAATATGGTCCACGTGATGATGCGTGTACAGCACCGCATCCAGGTGCTTGATGCCGCTGCGCAAAGCTTGTTGCCGGAAATCGACGGAAGTATCGATGAGGAGGTGGACGCCCCGGATCCGGACCAGAACGGACGTGCGCAGGCGCTTGTCTCGGGGATCCCCGGATCGGCACACCGCACAATCGCAACCCACCACGGGAACACCCATCGAAGTACCACTGCCCAACACCTCTACGGTAAATGTTTGCGTATCTTTACCCGGCATCGACGGTTGTTTACTCTCCCGGTTCTCCGCTGATCTGCAACACAATCTTGAGGACGTCCTTTTCCTGGGACCGTTGAAAGGCCTTTTCGTATTGCTCCAGAGGGAAAATGCCGCTTAACAGCGGTTCCACCAGTACTTCTCCCCTTTCCAGCATGCTCAGGGCGCGGGGAAACGGTCCACACCGCGACCCCACCAGCACAATTTCGTTGATCACCAGCCGGGCGGGATTAAACGGATGATCCCCGGCATAGGTACTCTTCATAACCAGAAACCCTCGGGGACGCACGTAAGTCAACGCCATTTCCAACCCCGACCAATCGCCGGTGACTTCCACGACCACATGAAAATGTTGCGGAGGAAAATCCATCTGCTCCTTCAACAGCGTGTGAATTTTAAACTGTTCCAACAACTTGAGCTTGTACGGGGACTTTCCCACCACCCATACATTGTCGGAATGCAGGCGTAGCACCTGAGCCACTAGTTGTCCCAATTTGCCGTCGCCCAACACCAGGATGCGATAATCGGGCATGATGTCGATCTGTTCCAATATTTCGCAAGCGGCCGCCAGCGGCTCGGTAAACACCGCCTCCAGCTCGGGCACGTTCGGGGGTACCACGTGCAGATTCTGTATGGGCATGCTCGTATATTCCGCCATCACCCCATCTTTGTGCAAAATGCCCAGTACCTTCCGGTTGGGACAGTGGTTTTTTAATCCCTTCTGGCAAAATTCACATCGGCCGCAGGGAATATTGATCTCCCCCACCACGGTTTTGCCGATCAAATCGGTGTAAGGCGCCTCTTCGACAATCCCAACAAATTCGTGCCCCAACACCCCGGTGAACCCCATATACCCCTTCAGTATTTCCAGATCGGTATTGCAAATCCCGGCATAGCGAATTCGAACCAGCGCTTCTCCCGTCTCGAGGTTCGGGACCGGTGTATCTCTTAACGCCAGTCGGTTTCCGTCGAAATAGAGTGCCTTCATGTTCCATCCCCATCGTTTGGACAGTGCGCTGCAATTTAAACCGGAACATCTGCAATATCAATCGCTTTCGGGAAAATCGGGCCTTTCGGGCATGCCCTTTCCCCCATCGGCATCCCTCCAAATTAGTGAACATAAATCCATCATTTTTCATTTTCTGCTTGACAAACGGCGGGGAAGGTGCTAATATAAAAGTGAACATTAGTATACGTATAAAAACGAAAGCGGTCCTGATGGAACAAGGTCCAAAGGAAAGGGAAGGATCATGAAAGACCTGACCCCTCGTCAGAAAGCGGTGCTGGAGTTTATCGCCCACTACATGGCGGAGCGGGGATACGCCCCCAGTTATCAGGAGATTGCCGATGCGTTTGGCATTGCTTCCAAGCAAGGGGTGGTTCGGCACCTGGAGGCGCTGGTGCGCAAGGGGTATATTGTGCGGAACACCACCACGGCCCGCAGCATCCGGATTGTGGCGCCGGAGTACCGGCCGGTTTCGAGCTCGCTGGAGGTGGTGGCGCTGCCCCTGGTGGGACGGGTATCCGCCGGTTTTCCGATCCTGGCCGAGGAGAACATTGAGGACACCGTGGTCGTTCCCCGCCACCTGATCAAAACAGAGGGACGCTATTTTGTGTTGCGGGTGCAGGGGGACAGTATGGTGAACGCCGGAATCCTGGACGGCGACCTGGTCATCGTGCGCTCCACCCGCCAGGCGGAACCGGGCAGCATTGTGGTGGCCCTGCTGGAAGGCGAAGTCACCGTGAAACGCCTCATCGTTCAAGGAAACCGGAAATACCTGAAGGCGGAAAACCCGACCTATCCGGACATTGTGCCCGAGAGCGAATGGCAGATTCAGGGCAAGGTAGTGGGATTGATTCGCGACACCGTGCAGTAGCAAACCGTTTCCCCGGCGGACGCCGGGGAAACGGTGTCCCGGTGATATTCCGCTTTCTCTCCGGCCGTTTTCGGGGGACACTCCCCCACGCCTTCACAAAAACTGTAACCCACGTGGCGGGAGCGTACCCGGCCGAAGAGGGCAAAAATCGTCGGGTGTCCCCACCCGGACAACACGACGTTCCACCGGTGTGAGAGGATGGATTTCAAAAACAGAGGTGCAACGATGAGCGAGAAAATCAAGGAGGCCTCCCCGAAGCAGGCAGGGGAGTTCTTTGTTCGGCTTCCCCGGGGAGAATTGCTGTGCCACCGCGTGCAGCAACATTCCGGTGGTTCGCTGGGCGATTTTGTCCGCAACGAGGCGCTGATGCTGAGCGAACGCCTGAGCCTGCCGGTCACCGAGGCCGCCATGACCGGCGCGGGGATTCACCCCGGAGACTATGTGGTGGTAGAAAAGGACAAATTCGCCGAAGGCGACATCCTGGCGGTGCGTCTGGGGGAAGCCGTCCTGATTCGCCGGTACTTCCGGGCCGCCAATCGTATCCGCCTGGAATGCGAACCTCCGACGCAACCCACCATCATTGTCGAAGCCGACACTCCGGGGTTCGTCATTCTGGGCAGGGTGATTCAGACAATTCGAGAAATGTGAGCCGGGGACGGCCCCGAGGCCACCCACTGGCCCTCAATATGCCGCTGCGGCGTGGGGAAATGGGGCCGCCCGGAACCCGGCAAACGAAACGCGGCCCGGAAGAAAACGACGGGTGCGGGGCAAAAAGGAGGAAGCAAGATGAAGACACGCTGTGCCTGGGCGGGGAAAGACCCCCTCTACATTCAATACCACGATACCGAATGGGGCGTGCCGCTGTACGACGACCGCAAGTTGTTTGAATTTCTGATCCTGGAGGGGATGCAGGCGGGATTAAGCTGGCTAACCATTCTGCGCAAGCGCGAACATTTCCGCCGGGCGCTGGACCACTTCGACCCGGAAAAAATCGCCCGATACGACGAGACGAAAGTCCAGCAGCTATTGAACGATCCCGGCATCATTCGCAACGCGGCCAAAATCCGGGCCGCCATCAACAACGCCCGGGCCTTTCTGAATCTTCAAGAAGAATTCGGCAGCTTCTCGGCATACCTGTGGCGCTTTGTGGATGGAAAACCCATTGTGCATCGCTGGCGAAGGCTGGAAGACATTCCCACCCGCTCCCCCGAATCCGATGCCCTGAGCCGCGACCTGAAACAACGGGGTTTTAAATTCGTGGGCACCACCATCTGCTACGCCCACATGCAGGCCGTGGGCATGGTAAACGATCATCTGGTGGACTGTTTTCGCTACCGGGAAATTATAGACGCGTATGGCAACCTTCCCCGGCAATGAGCGGCGACCGGCCGAATCCAGGGGAAACACCATCAACCGGAGGGAAGCAAGCTCCGGTGTTCATCCGGGAAGGGCCGGCGGGGATCGAGAACGACAGGCGCGGTCCCATTTCATCGACCGGGAGGCGACGACCATGCATTACGAAGAGCTGTTCGAACCGATAGAAGTGATCACCTATTTTCGAGAGGGACGGATAGTTCCGCTGAAGTTCCGCTGGAACGGGCGAGTATACAAAATACAGCAGGTGCACGGGCAATGGAAGGCCCGCAACGGCGAAAGCTACCAGTATCATTTTTCGGTCGGTTGCGGAGGCCCGGACTGCTTCGAGCTGGTGTTCGACAGCGGCGATTTCTCCTGGCAACTGGCCCGGGTATGCCTGGAAGGGTAACAACGGTGACGGGTATACAGCAAACTGAAACCGCGGCGGGGAACGATCCCGCCCCGGAAGCCACCAAACAGAAAAGGATGAAATCTATGGAAACCCCAGTCCCACAATCCATCGGAAGGGTGCGATCGTCCCGCAACGAGGCGGTGACCTTAAACGCCGATTTGCTGCTGCAGTTGTACGAATTGCTTCAGGGCGAACGGGGCCTGGTAAAAGTCCACAGCAAATCCCTGAACAGCAGCCTCTACTTTGTCAATCCAGCGGTGCAGGATCCCGAGACGCTGGGCGTGGACTGCCCCGTTTATACCACCCGCGAACTGGCCTTCGTGCTCTCCCTTTCGAAAGAAGCGTTCCGGCGGTTTCACTATTTAAAGACGAAACTGGTGGGATAAAAGCAGTCAAAGGCCTCCCCGAACCACGGGTTCGGCCCTGCCCGTCCCGCAATCCCGTGCATCCGGAGGGTTCGAAACCCTGGGTGGGTTGGGCGGCCCCATTCCCCAAGCGTCTCCCGAGCGGGCCGGAAAAAGGGAAAACGTTTCGGTTCGGTGACGATCGGCATTCTCCAGGCCCATCCGGGACCGGATGGGCCGGTTGCCAATAAAAACAGGTTGGGTAATCGATGAACGCAGGGACTCACAATTCTCGCCTCATCGCCCACATCGATGCCGATGCCTTTTTCGCCTCGGTGGAGCAGGGATTCAATCCCCTGCTGCGAGGTCGCCCCGTCATTGTCGGGGGCACAAAGACCCAACGGGGGGTGGTGCACACGGCCAGTTACGAGGCTCGCGCCTGCGGCGTCCACACCGGTATGCCCCTGGCGCAGGCCCGGGAAATTTGCCCCCAAGCCGTTTTCCTGAAGGGCGATTTTCAGCACTACCAGGCCGCTTCCCAGGTGTTACAGGAAATTTACCTGCGTTACACCCCGGTGGTGGAATTTACCTCCCTGGATGACGCTTATCTGGATCTGACGGGGAGCCGTCACCTGTTCACCGGGCCGGGCAGGCGCCGCGATCCGGTGGCCCTGGCACGGGAAATTCAGCAGGCCGTGGAAGCGGCCCTGCACATTGGGGTGTCCATCGGGTTGGCCGGCAACAAAGTGGTGGCCCGGATCGCTTCCGGACACCGCAAGCCCCGGGGCGTGGTGTATGTGCCCCCGGGTCAGGAACGGGCCTTTCTGGCTCCCCTGCCGGTGGATGCGCTGCCCGGGGTGGGTCGGGTGGCCAAAGCGCAACTAACCGAGCTCAAGATTTTCACCATTGGCCAACTGGCGGCCATGCCCCGGCTGGTGCTGGAAGAACTCTTCGGCGCCAACGGCAAAAAACTATGGGAATTGGCGAACGGCATCGATGCGCGGCCGGTACGAACCCGCATCCTGCCCCGCCAGATCAGCCGGGAAACCACTTTCGAAGAGGACACCATGGACCGGGTCATCATCATGGCCACCCTGCAATACCTGACCGAGCGCCTGGCCAGCCGGCTGCGCCATCTGGGACTCCAGGCCCGCGGCATCGGGGTAAAACTCCGCTATTCGGACTTTACCCAGCACCAGCTGACCACAACGTTGCCCCAGGCGACCCACCATGCCGGGGAACTCTTCGGCGAAGTGGAGCGCCTGGTGGCCCGCATCCCCCGGCGTCGGCTGCGCATCCGGCATGTGGGTGTCCAGGCCCGCCCCATCGAGTGGAACGGCCTGCAACCGCACCTGTTCGACCTCACCCCACGCCGGGAATTGCTGGACGCCGCCGTGGATGCCATCCGCCGGAAATTCGGCTTTATGGCCATCCTGCCCGCCGATGCCCTGGAGTTGCGCAAAAAATACCGGGTGGACAAATCCGGATACATCCTCCACTCCCCGGCCCTGACGCGATGAGGCGACACCGCTGACCGGGATCGAACCCATAAAAGGAAAATTTCCCTTGAATTTTCGCCCTTTCTCCCTAACTTTAGGCCCTGTGCAAAAAAGAGGAGCCATCACTTATGGGAGAAAAACCATCCACTTGTCTGGTGTGCCAACGGGACGATCAGCGGGTCCCTCTGATCCGCCTCTCCTACCAGGGGCGTCCCCTGTGGATTTGCCCGGAGCATATGCCCCTACTCATTCACAGCACCGAAAAATTGATGCCCATGCTCACAGAAATTTCCCGGGAAGATCGCTGACCCGGCACCCGATCGGAATCGCCTAACCGGTCTTACCCCCCCGGGAAAGCCCCGTCCGGTAAGGCCCATGCCCGAAGGGCGGGATCCGGCGTCCCGGACGGAAACGCCGTGTCGTTTTTATGGGCCGGTCGAGGCGGCGAATCCACAAG
>WFTQ01000088.1 GCA_015485355.1 bacterium
GTTTTGCCGTTGGATGCATTGTAATTTTCCAGACAGGGAGTCGATTGACCAACCAGGAACGGCGTCATCTTGGTGATCGAACAACGCAAGCGAGAACAAAAGGAGGATTCCCATGAGCGAATTCATCCCTCTGGGACCGCTGCTCACCGCTCTGGGCATTATGCTGACCCTCTCGGTAATCGTGGAACGGGTGTTGATGCTTTTTAGCTGGTTGATAGATCGGGCGTTTGTGATCAGTCGGGGACTGGGAAGTGAGCTGATACAACGGCAGCAGCAGAATCTGGAACTGCTGAAGCGGGCCGTTCGGGAGGAAGAGCTCCTGACCGAAGAAGGTAACGAGTCCCGGGATGCTCGGGAGATCGAATCCAATCCCGATGAAGCTCAGCCGAACGACCAATTCGAAATATTGCCTTTCGAGGTAGCAGCCCCGGAGAAGGTCATCAAAGAATTCTGGCTGCAAAAGTTGGGGTTTGTGGTGGCGGTGGCCGGTTGTTATTACCTGAAATTTTCGATGTGGCAACTGTTCGATTGGTTGCCTTCCGTTCAGGCGGGACAACCGCATTTCTGGGAGTATCTTCTTACCGGGATTGTTATAGGGGCCGGTAGTAAACCGGTGCATTTTCTGATGAAGTTTTTACTGAACCGGAAAGTCATAGTCAGCCGGGAAGAAGTACGCAAGGCGGTGGAAGCCGCACCGGTGTCGCCGCAGCCTCCCCGGGAAATGGAAACGGGCGTATCGGCTCCGGTAAAACCGGTTTCTCCGGTGGTTACGCCCCTATCCCGCTTTCAGGAAATCTTTGGCTTTGATTATGATGGGGGATACAAACCCGAACGATTGAACTATACCCACCTGCGAAAGCGCCCCATCGATCTGATTGTTTATCATCACACGGCCATGCATTCGGAGGCGCCGTACGAAGCATTGATACGGGAATTTGAGCGCAAGGGATGGTTGACCGGCTATCACAGTGTGGTCTTCCCCGATGGAGGCGTGCGCACCATTTGCCGCTGGGATCGCATCGGGAATCACGTCCGGGGCTACAACGCCCGCTCTTTGGGGTTGGCCTTCCAGGGGAATTTTGAACCCGATCCTGCAGTGCCGTTTTCCAATCCCAATGGACGATTGGGAAACCGGTTTCCCACGTCGGTACAACTGGACCGCGCCGCTCGCCTGGTGGCCTTGTGGGTGTTTCTGTACACCATCCCCGTCAATTTTCAAGAACACATCGTTCCCCATAACCGGCTGGCATCCAAGGCCTGTCCCGGAGGCAATTTCCCTTATCAAGCCTTTGAACAAAAAATTCGAGACTATGTCGAAGCATGGAAAAACGACGCCCGGGTTCAAGCCGTCATTCAAGAATTCGCCACCTATCCCATGGTAAAAGTGTAGGAGGAATAGTATGGATACTGTGGAAGTCATCACGCTGATCACTTACATCTTTTTTGTGGTACTGTTGCTTTCCACATTTGTGGAACGTTCTCTGGAAATTTTGATGGCTATGTACCAATATCTGGAGTTGCGATGGCAATGGGCGGATTGGTGGAACCGCCTGGCGGAAAGATATGCTCGCCGCTTCAATCGTCTGTACGGCCTGCAGGGGGAAGGGGCCGGCAAGTGGAAGGCTTTTCTGGATGGATTGTTCTGGCGGATTGTGTCGGAATCGCCCACCCCGGGCGGCCCGCGGGTTCTTTCGGCCCGATTGCTGCGACTCCACTATTTGCGCATTGTCAACCGTTTTGTCGCTTTTGGCCTGGCGCTGATCCTGGTACTGGCCCTGAAGGTCGATTTAATCGAATACCTCATGCAGTTGTTACGGGAGGCCTATCCTCAACTGCGCTTGCTGGCCTCGATAATCGAATCGAAAACCATTCACTACCTGTTAACGGCTCTGGCCATTTCCATCGGAACGGAGCCCTTGCATCAGTTTCTGGTGCGTGTTGAAGAACTGGAAAAACGACGTCGGGCCAAAGCGGCGGGAGGGAAATCATGAATAGGGGGCTTTCATTTTATGCCGATATGGACTGGCTTTTCCTGGCGGTGTTCGTCCTGATCTTCCTGTTATTTCTTCTGGAGTTCAAGATCACCAGTAGACAATCCTGGATAGTCTTGTTCGGTTTTCTGGCCCTGGGGGGATTGATCGGGTGGCAAAGCTGGCGACGGAAAAAGCTGCTGGAATTGCTTCGGCAGAGGGAACAGGAGCTGGAGGCGCTGGAAGAAGAATATCGGGAATTGCAACGGCAGGGTAAACTGACCGAGGCGGCCTATAGAAAGGCACGCGAAGAGCTGGAAAAGGCCAAGGTGGAGAGCGGGCTGGCCATCCTACGCGCGGACGCACGCTATACCGACACGGTGCGGGAAATTGAGCGGGAGTATCGGAATCTGAGTGTGGAGGAATCCCTGAAAAAAATTCGCCGGGCGCTGGCATCCAACGGAAAGGAGTAAGCCGAAATGAAGCTCTGGAAATATGGATTTTGGGTGATTTTTCTGCTTACCGGATCATTGGCACAAACCGTAACCGTCCGGGTCGATGGACAAAACTATCCCGCCAGGATGGTGGAACCGGGAATCTGGCATGTTCAGTTCCACGGGGAAGATTATTTTCTGCTTCCCAGAGGCATCGTCGATTCCCTGACCCAAAAGATCGCCCTGCAAAAGGCGCGTCTCCGGCGGGATGAGCAAGTAATAACCGTTCTGGATTCTCTGGTCCAGCGATATGAGGCCTACCAGAGGGCAGCCGAGCGCCATATTCAAGCGCAGCAGCAATTGATTCGGACAGCCGATAGTTTGTATCGCGGCTATAAAGGGTTATACAAGGATGTTCGGAACCTGGTTGGGCGCTCCGCTTTCTCCCTCAGTATAGGAATAGGATTGGCCGATTTCCCGGATAAAAACTGGCGGCCGATAGGTAATGTTGGAGTGGGTTATCGGAATTGGGAGGCCTGGTACCAGGCGGGAGGAGGGCACCGGGCGGTGCTGGTGGGTTTTCGCTGGCCGTTGGGCTGGTGAGTGTCCTATCGGATGGGCGGGACGGTTCCCTTTAGTGCGCCTCTATGGGCGGCCGGTCTCGAAAACAGCGGGTTTTCTTTTTTCGGTAAGCGGATGGGTCGGGGTGGCTTTTGGGTGGACGGGAGCCGATGCTTATGGATAAAAGAAAAAGCGGCGCTTGTCGAATCGGTATAGACCGGCCGCACGGGCAAATTGATAAGCCGATTCCAGTTCTTCCTCAGTAATCCGGCGGTTGAGTTCCGGGTAGCGATGAGCATCGACGTTCCCCGCGGGCCGATACTGATCCATGATGTTTACATAAGTATGGGGCGATATTTCCCGGGCCAGGAAGCGCATGATTTCGCGGGTATCTTCCAGTCCCCCGGGCATTACCAGGTGACGCACCAGCAAACCTCGTGTGGCCAGTCCCCGGGCATCGATCTGTAAATCCCCCACCTGCCGGAACATTGCTTTGATGGCCTGCCGGGCCACCTCCGGATAGCGGTCGGTTTTTAAATATCGTTTCGCCTTATCCGGATACCAATACTTAAAATCGGGCATGTAAATATCCACAATGCCATCCATCAGCCGTAAACTTTCCAAAGAATCGAAGGCGCTGGTGTTATAAACGATGGGCAGGCGCAACCCTTTCTCGATGGCCAAAGGCAATGCTTCTAAAATCTGGGGTACCACGTGTTCCGGGGTTACCCAGTTGATATTGTGACATCCCAACTCCTGGAGCTCCACCATCATCGCCGCCAGACGCTGGGGCTCGACCTCCATCCCGGCCTCTTGCTGACTGATATCGAAATTCTGACAAAAAACACAGCGGAGGTTGCACCAACCAAAAAAGATAGTGCCACTCCCTCTCCATCCTCGCAGGCAGTCCTCTTCGCCGAAATGGGGGAAGTAGCTGGAAACGCGGGCGTATCTACCGGTGCGACACACTTGCTTCCGGTTGTCCAGGCGATTCACCCCGCAGTTCCAGGGGCAGACCCGGCAACTTCTCAGCGCTTCCAATGCCCGGTTCACCCGCTCTTTTAACTCGCCGGTTTCGTACAGATGCAAATACCCTGGTTCTGTCATGAGGGTCCTCCTTTTGCCGGCTTGAAAATATACAAACATTGTTTTAAAGAAAACAATAAGGGCGAGCTTTCCGAAGGGGGTGGGAATAGAAAAAAATCTCTTTCGGATGGCGATGGGGCCTATTAGATTAGAAACCGGGGTGCGGGACCGAATACCTTAAACATTGGAAAGATGGGAAAAATCGATGCGAGCTCCCAGACGAAGGGATAAACCTGTCCCCAAAAGGTCGGCGCCCGTTATGCCGGGAGCCGAGCCGATATATGTGAATCAGGGAGATAAGGGATTTTTATTTTTGCACGGATTTACGGGTTCCCCTTATGAGGGCCGGGATTTTGCGGAATATTTTGCCCGAAAAGGCTTTACCGTATGGGTCCCCTTGTTGCCCGGACACGGCACTCATCCCAGGGATTTATTGAAAGTCACCTGGCAGGACTGGTACCTGAAGGCCCGGGAGCAACTGGCTCGCATGCAGCGTCAATGCAAAAAGGTGGTGGTGGTGGGGCAGTCCATGGGGGGGACCCTGGCCCTCCATCTGGCGGCTCATAATCAGGTGGATGCCCTGATTACTTTAGCCGGCTTCGTATTTTTGAGTGACTGGCGTCTTAAATTTCTGCCCATGGCACGGAATTTTATTCGTTATCAGTATAAATCCAAAGGGCCGGATATCCGTTCTCAACAGGCGAAACGCAAAAGCGTCAGTTATCTGAAATATCCTGTACAAAGTGTGGTGCAACTGATGCGTTTAATTGAGCACGTTCGGGACGATCTGATGGATATTCACGTTCCGCTGTTTCTGATTCACTCTCGCCAGGACCATGTGGTGCCTTACGAAAACATGAATTACATTTTTAATCATGTTTCCTCTAAAATCAAACAGAGGCTGACGGTCGACAATTCCTACCACATTATTAGCGTGGATTATGATAAAGAGAAGGTTTTTGAAGCCATGGAACGGTTTTTGAAGCCGTTAATTTGAGGGTTTTTGGGGGAAGTGAAGCTGCTGCGGGGGTGGAAGGTATCCCGGATTCGACTCGCTGGGGAGCGATAAATTGTCACCGCCCTGGATAGAGGGGCTCAAAAATCTTAAAAAAGCAATAATTTATAAGCATTTTACGCTTCCCTCCTTTTCAAAAAGCCGTTGACATTTTTAGGTTATTTTATTAAACTTCTCCGTTTAATAACAAAAATAAGGGCATCGACATAATCACAATCTGTTTGGAGGAGCAATGGCTAAGAAGGGTTATCAGGGATCCATCATACTGGAATTATTGATTGTATTACTGGCGCTGTTACTTATCGCAGTAATTTTAATTCCAGATAAAATTTGGAAAGAGGAAGAGTTCCTTACCAAAACTTGTCGATATAACATTAATGCCATCTATGAAGCCGAACGCTACCATTTCCGTATGAAGGAAGCGTATACCGATAGTCTGCCGAAACTGGTAACCTTTATTCAGGGCGACTCGAGCCTGCAAACCCGGAATAAGATTGTTCAGTTGACGCGTTCTTTATACAGTGTCATTCAGAATGTTCAGGATAATCCTACCATCGAGGCAGTGGCGACCCTGTCTTCGGCCCTGGGGGAAATTCAGGGCGATCTGCGGGCCAATGAACGTTACTTCCGCAAATATGAAGACATTTTGATGGAAAAAGATGAGATCAGCACCGATGTCTCCCGGGTGGATAACAGCGCCCTATTTACCAACTTTAGTTTTCTGAAAAATTATGTGGACTCGCTTACCAATTTGAAGAACAATATCTCCAGTTATACCCTGCAGAACGGTGCCCTGTATACTAAAAAATATGTGGATTCGATTGCGGTGTATTTGCCCTTGATCGAGAAGGCGGCGGTCTATGATTACTGGACCCAACTGTATTCCCGAATCAATGCCTTCATCAAGGCTGTGGATAAGACGGACATTGTGCGAGTATCCAGCGTGAGCGATCGACTCAAAAAGTTTATTTCACGGGGCGATAACGCCGTAAAGCGATTGATGGACGCCGATTTGCAACAGAGTATTGCTCATTTGACCGAAGTGTCCGGAAATATTCAGAGCGTGTACGAACGCTATGTTTCTCCCGAAATGTTTTCCATCAGTCAACGGCGGGGGCTGCTTCAGTTGAGCGAAGTGGATTCCGTTCTGTTGAATTTTAACGAGAAAAACTTCATCTGCCCGGATAATCATAAACCTTATATCGTGGTGGTGCGGGGCGGGCATTTGACCATTGAATGTCCCAATTTGTTGGATGAGTTTCAGCAGGAATTGCAACAGGAAGTGGCGCCGATCGCCGATTTACAGGTGTTCCAATTCATAAGCGAGGTGGATACCCTTCTGGATTCTACCTTTCAGAGCATGGATCAGGTGCGGCCCCTGATACGGCGCTATACCGACATCCTGCTGGACATGAAGGAATTAATGGCCGAATTGCAGGGCTTCAAGGTGAACTCCTATCAGTATACCAAGGATGTTAAACGTTTTGTGGATACGGTTCAGGTGGAAAAGCGCCTTTCGGTATTGAAACCGTTAATCGAGGACATCCTGAATCCCATGGATACCCTGGCCACCCGGCTGGAAACCCATAATTTTTCCGATATCGAGGAAAAATTAAATTATTTGGGCACAAAGATTCAGAAATTGGATTCTTTGATCGAAAATACTAAATTACCCAGAAGAGTACGGGCAAAGGTGGTGAAGTTTTATCCGGTATTTGCGCCCATCTTTGACATTTTGAATCAGTTGAAGACGGCCGGGGATTCCCGAGAAGCGGAGGCCCTGCGCACTGCGGCCCGGGCGATCGAAAAATCGCTGCTGCAAGTACTGAACGGTTACCGGGAACGCATGTATGTGATTTTTTATAAAAAGCATATGAATCACGGTTATATCAAAGACCGGTTGAAAAGCTGGGAGTTAGAGTAAAAACGGATGGCTGATTCAATCCAGAGCATATGTATCCAGGATAATACCCTCACCTGGGTACAGGGACGAGCAGAGGAGAATCACCTGGTCATCGAACGGGTACTGGAAAGCTCGCTTCCAATACCCATTCATTTCGATAATCTGGAAAAAAAGACAGGCCCATTACAAATTGCCAATCATTTGAATTACCTGGCGAAGGCCAACGAGATTCCGCTGACGGCGGCCCGGTTGACCCTGCCCTCGAAATTGGGGCTGATTCGTAAATTACTGGTGGACGAATCCATTCCCCGAACCCATTATGCACAAATGGCTCATGGGGAGTTCGCCTATGTGCTTACCTCCCCGGCGGAGGAATTCTATATTTATTTACCTCCCTATGAACGACCGGCGGAGCCGTTAAAAGAGGTGCTGGCCGTTGCGGTCCGCAAGAGCCTGTTCCAATTTTTCAAGAAAATCGCCGAGGAAGCCCGTTTCCAGATCGAGGTGATGACTCTGAATGCCTTTCCGATCGATCATCTGTATCGAGAATTGTACGGGGATCAGATTGGCCAGGTGCTGTTGGTCAATTTTACGGAATACGGATTCGAATTTGTCCTTTCCGATGAGAAGGACTTTGTTCATGCGGGTTTTTTCCCCTATACCGGTCAATTACAGAGTATTCAGGAAATTAATGAAGAAGAGGTCTTTGCCGCGTTTGAGTCCATGTTGAGTGATTTTAAAAACCTGGGTGGTGAAGGGGATTCCCTGTATGCGGCCTCCCAGGTGATGGTATTCGGGTATTTTTTCCAGAACAATTGGTTGGATCATCTGGAAGCCCGGGCGGGTGTTCCGGTAAAGATATTCAATCCTTTGGAATCGTCGCGCCGGGAGGTTGAGGTACAAACCACGGAACTGGATGTCTACAACGCGCATCGTTTTATCGAACCATTTGCAAATTTACTTTCATAAAAATCGAGAAGGCCCGTTATGGTTCGATTCAATATGATGAACATTCCGGAGGAACCTTCCTCTCCCCGAAAAGAGGAAACCTCTCGACCGGATCAGGAGAGCCCTCCTGAGGGAGAAGAATTTTTTTCTCTGGACGATGTGGAGAATTTGATCCAGCGCAAGGAGACGGAAGAAGTTCAGGAAATGCCGGAAACGGAAGAAGAGCCCCGTCTGGAGCTGGGCGGACCCTCCGAAGAATCCCCTTCTCTGGATACCCCCGCGGAGCACTTAGAGGATGACACGTCTTTTGAAAGCACCTTTCCTAAAAAACGATTGCTGATCATTCTGGGAATTTTTTTGGCCATTGTCCTGGGAGCCTTTTTGGTCTATTGGCTGATCCGTCCCGGGGAAACAGACGTGATGCCCCCGGTGGCCGAACAGAAGGCTGCCTCTGAGGAAGCCCCCGGTCCTGAAGAACGCCCTTCCCAGGAGGATTTGTTACTGCAGACCCAACTGGCCGCCAATAAAGCCGAAAATCTATTTCTTTTGGATATTTTGCAAAACATTCTCAATGTGCGGGTGGACGGTGCGGCTCCCACGCTGGCAGTGGCCACGCCCGGACGCATTCTGTTAAGCCTGTCAGCCGATTCCCGGAACGCCATCGCCGGTTTTCGGATTCGTTTTAAAGAAGTCATGCCGGGTATGCAGCTGGAATTGGAAAGCATTGAGCCCAAAATGGTCGACGGGGAAAACAAATTGCTGGTGGACTTTTCCGTTCCTTTAGTAACCCGGGTGGCCGCCTCTCAGGGAAACGCCGGGCGGTGGATCACCAGCCGGGAACTGTCTTCCCTATTTCAGCAGACGGCCCGTCAAAGCGGGGTCCGGGTGGGGTACTTCCGCAAAGGTACTCAGGAACGTCAAGGAATGTTGCGTACCGTGTATCATTATGCCCGGGTGACGGGTACACCGGATCAAATCTTGAGTTTCTTGAAACGGTTGGCACAGCCGTATCCGTCGATCAAGTTTTTGAAAGTGGCTATTGGATCGGAAAACTTGCAGGAAATCGGCAACGGTCGGGTAACCGCGCGGATTACCTGTAGCCTGTTGATTCCATCTTCGTAAGGTATATGAGAATCATTTCCGGAAAATATAAGGGACAGCAGATTTATGCGGCGCGGGATCAGTCTATCCGGCCCACTACCGATCGTATCAAGGAATTTATTTTTAATGTGTTGAGCGATTTTGTACTGGATGCCCTGGTGCTGGATTTGTTTTGTGGTTCCGGCAGCCTGGGGCTGGAAGCCATTAGTCGGGGAGCCAAATCGGCGACCTTTGTGGACAAATCCCAGAATTCTCTACGGGTGCTCCGTCGCAACATCCACCGGTTGAAAATCATGGAACCCTACACCGTGGTGAAAAAAGATGTCCTGACCTTCCTTCGGCAGAACAAACAACCCTTCGACCTGGTATTCGCCGATCCCCCCTTCAAATGGAATCGTTACATCGAATTGTTGCCCTTAGTGTTTTTACCGGAAAACCTTACCGAATTTGGTATTTTTGTGCTGGAGAGTGAACGCACCCATGATATCGAATGGGAGACCAACGTGTACGAAGTGATTCAACAGAAACAATTCGATCGCAGTTTGATAACGTTCTTTGGACGAAAGGGCGTGGTGTAATGCCGAAAGTTGCTATCTATCCGGGGACATTCGATCCTATCACCAACGGGCACATTGATATCATAGAGCGGGCGTCTCGGATATTCGATAAGATTTATATTACCGTGGCTCGGAATCCCGCCAAAGTGCCGTTGTTTAGCATCGAAGAGCGCATGGAGATGATTCGGGCTGCGGTGGGGCATATTCGGAATGGTGCCCGGCTGGAGATCATCGCCTTTGATGGACTGGTAGTCGACTGCGCCCGCCGGTGCGGAGCTAACGTGATCATCCGCGGCCTGCGGGCCATTTCCGATTTTGAGTATGAACTCCAAATGGCACTGATGAATCGCCGTTTGAATGAAAATGTTACCACCGTGTTTCTAATGCCCCACGAAAATTATACCTACCTGAATTCTACCATCGTAAAAGAAGTGGCCTCTTTTGGGGGCGACATTTCCACCTTTGTCCCCGCCATGGTTCAGGAAAAGCTGAAGAAGAAATTTACCCGGGAATAGGTCGATCGGCCGTCCTTGGCTTTTCTGATTTTCGAATTGTTTAAAGGCAAAAATATGTTAAATTTTTGCCTAACATGGGGGGGCGACGTCGGTCATCAATCGAGGCCATTGATGCAGATAGCCGATCGAGTGCAGCGAATTGAACAATCGGAGACCCTGCGGGTAAAGGAAAAGGCGCTGGAGTTGCGTCGTCGGGGGGTGGATGTGATCGATTTAACCGCCGGGGAGCCGGATTTCCACACCCCGGCACACATTTGTGCCGCCGGTGAACGGGCTATCCGGGATGGCTTTACGAAATATACCGCCAGTGCCGGAATCCCGGAATTACGGGAAGCCATTGTGGAAAAATTATCCCGCGAAAACCGCCTCAGCTATCGCCCGGAGCAGATTATTGTTACCGTCGGGGCCAAGCCCGCTCTCATTACCGCCCTGATGGCTATCCTCAATCCTGGGGACGAGGTCATCATCCCTGCTCCCTACTGGGTCAGTTATCCGCAACAGGTGCGCATGGCCGACGGGGTGCCCGTGATTGTGGATACCCGGCAGAGTGGATTTAAGATCACCCCGGAAGCCCTGGAAAAACACCTTACCCCCCGCACCCGGGCCTTTTTGTTTAATTCCCCCTGCAACCCCACCGGGGTGGTCTATTCCCCAAAAGAACTTCGGGCACTGGCCGAAGTGCTTAAAGGCACCTCCGTCTGGATTCTCTCCGATGAGATTTATGAGAAAATTGTCTTCGACAATCAGGTGCATCAGAGTCCGGCACAACTGGATGGCTTATACCATCAAACGATTGTCATCAACGGTGTTTCCAAAGCGTATTCCATGACGGGTTGGCGTATTGGGTATGCCGCCGGCCCGGTAGAGGTGATTCAGGCAATGAACCGGCTGCAGAGCCACTTCACCACTCCCCCGTCCATTTCCCAGAAAGCCGCTCTGGCTGCTTTGACCGGGGACCAATCCCCCGTGGAAGCGATGCGCCGCAGCTTTCAGCAACGCCGGGATATTCTTACCAAGGGACTGCAACAGGTAAAGGAACTTTCCTTCATTTATCCCCAAGGGGCTTTCTATCTGTTCCTTAACGTCTCCCGCTTGTTTCATAAAACGTGGGAGAAGGGCACTCTGCAATCGAGCCTGGATGTGTGCGAATATCTGATCGAAACCCAACATCTGGTCACGGTACCCGGTCGAGGATTCGGAGCTCCCGACTATATTCGGCTCTCCTTTGCCACCGGGGAGTCCGAATTGCTCAAAGGTATCGCCGCGCTCAAGGAAGCGGTGGAAAACTTAAAGCATTGAGCGGGATCATTCAATGCCAATGTATGCCGATTGTTGTCGGAACTGGGAAGGGAATTTGGAAGACGTACCGTCCGTTACGGAAGTGCCTTTCATGGCCTGCCCGCCCTGGGGTGGAACCGTAGAGCAATGGGTTCCTGAAGAAATAGGAATCATCGTCCAGGGGCGCGGCTTTGGGATCACAGGTTTTGCCGGACGATGCCATGGGGGCACAACACCGGCAACGTCCATTGTTAAACCGGCCGACCCCTCAGGAGTCGGGGAACCGATGCCCTGGAAAAGGATGGTTCATCCGCATTTTTCGGTATCGATTGACCGGTACACGGGGCGAAAAAGACGAGCAACGCTTACCGGGCAATGATTGCCAGGGAACAAGCGCGGGGTGTTGGCGGATGCCGGATTTATAAACCTTAAATTAAAGGATCGAGGAGGTAAAATATGTATAAACACATTCAAGTGCCCAGTTGGGGTGAAAAAATTCAGGTAAAGAACGGGAAATACGTCATCCCGAATCAGCCGATTATACCTTTCATCGAGGGCGATGGGATTGGACCGGATATCTGGCGAGCGGCCCGGATGGTATTCGATGCGGCCGTGGAAAAGGTTTACGGGGGCCGGCGGAAAGTCTCCTGGATGGAAATCTATGCCGGGGAGAAGGCCTATCAACTTTACGGGGAATGGTTACCCTCGGAAACGATCGATGCGATTCGGGAATATTACATTGCCATCAAGGGGCCGCTGACGACCCCCATCGGCGGAGGATTCCGCAGCTTGAATGTAACCATCCGCCAGGTGCTGAACCTTTACGCGTGTATTCGTCCGGTCAAGTATTACAAGGGGGTACCCAGTCCCGTGAAAGAGCCGGAAAAAATGAATGTGGTGATCTTCCGGGAAAATACCGAAGACGTGTATGCCGGAATCGAGTGGGCCAGAGGAACACCGGAGGCAAAAAAAGTGATCGATTTTTTGAAAAGCGATATGGGAGTCCAAATCGCCGATGATTCGGGAATCGGCATTAAGCCCATCAGTGAAACCGGTTCCAAACGGCTGGTTCGAAAGGCCATTCAATACCTGATCCAGCACAAACGCAGCAGCATCACCCTGGTACACAAAGGGAACATCATGAAGTTTACCGAAGGCGCTTTTAAAGATTGGGGCTATGAAGTGGCGCGGGAGGAATTTGGCGATGTATTGATTACAGAGGAAGAGTTGTACAGCCGGTATAACGGTGAGGTTCCAGAAGGCAAGAAGGTGATTAAAGATCGCATAGCAGACAATATGCTGCAGCAAATTCTCACCCGTACCGCCGAGTATGATATCATTGCTACCATGAATTTAAATGGAGATTACTTGAGTGATGCGTGTGCGGCTCAGGTGGGGGGACTGGGAATGGCACCGGGGGCCAATATCGGGGATTTGCATGGTGTGTTCGAAGCGACCCATGGTACCGCGCCCAAGTATGCGGGGCAGGACAAGGTGAATCCTTCTTCGCTGATCCTTTCCGGCGTGTTGATGTTTCAATACCTGAACTGGATTGAGGTGTGCGATCTCATAGAGAATGCTCTGGAAACGACCATACTCCAAAAGCGGGTGACCTACGATTTAGCCCGTCAGATGGAAGGCGACATTAAACCATTAAAAACGTCCGAATTTGCCCGGGCGATCATAGACAATTTTTCATAAAACGCGGGGACGATTCCAGGCGTCCCCAAAATATCCCTGGCAGGGGTTGCAGCAACATCCTCAGGAACTTACTGGGGGTGTTTCTTCCTTCATGATGGAAGCCAATATCTTCTACCGCAGGGGTGTGGCATTCTTTGACAAGGACCCCGTAGCCTAAGCAAGGGAGGCATCCGTCCGGCAATGGTTCTCCCTGGAAGATCGGTTTTGCCCCGGGGAGAAAGCGAATTTTTTTTGCCGGTAGGGTTTTGACCGGGATCGTGCTTCAGACTTGTAGGCCAACGGGTTGGGAGAGGGATGCCCGTAACAATCTGAATCGTGCCACTGAAATGGGTGATATGGTGAGCAAGGTACCTCCTTACTCCGCGCTGGCTCCGGTTTACGATTTAATGATGGCTCATGTAAACTACCGCCGATGGGCGGCGTATATCTCCCGGATCATTTCTCGGGCGGAATTGGCCCGGGTGCGTTTGCTGGATGTGGGTTGCGGCACCGGAAAGTTTGCTCGAGAAATGCAAAAACTGGGCTATTCCGTGGATGGTTGCGACGCCTCTCCGGAGATGTTGAAAATCTTTCGGAAGCGCCTGCCTCAAAACCACAGCTTTTGTTGCCGGCTGCCCCAATTGGACGAAGTCCCCCGCAATAATTACAACGTAATCACTTGCTTGTACGATACCTTGAATTACCTCATCCAGGAGCGGGAATTGCTTGAGGCCATCCAGATCATTTACCAGAAGCTGGATTCCCCCGGCTTGTTCATCTTCGATATGGTCAGTTCGTTCCATTGTCAACAATATTTTCGGGATTATGTGGAGCGGGAAGTCCTGAATGAACGATATGCCTTTGAACGGCGCAGCCATTACGATGCTCGTCAACAACTTCAATGGAACCGAATTAAGATTTTTACTCCCGACGGCATTTTCGAAGAGGTGCATCAGCAGCGGATTTATGACTTTACGGAAATAATTGATTTGATCCGCCGGGAAACCCGTTTTATAATTCAAGACGTTTATAGAGATTTCACCTTTCGTCCGGTGAAGGTCGACAGTGGAAGAGCCCATTTTGTTTTAGCAAAGGAAACGGCACGGCCATGATCGAGATTTTTAATGTCACGGTTCATATCGGGTCCCGCAAAGTGCTGGATAGTGTCAGCTTGCGCATCGACAAGGGCGAGTTTGTTTACCTGGTTGGAAAGACCGGTGCGGGGAAAACCACCCTGTTACGGTTGATTTATATGGACTTATTCCCCCAGCGGGGCAATGTGATTATCGATCGCTTCAGTTCTTCCACCATTCGGCGCCGTCAAATTCCTTATCTTCGGCGCAAGGTCGGGGTGGTTTTTCAGGATTTTAAACTCCTCACCGACCGCAATGTGTACGACAACGTCGCCTTTGCCCTTCAGGTGGTGGGAGAACATCGTCGGGAGATCAAGAGCCGGGTGTTAAGCGTGCTCACACGGGTGGGCCTGCACCATAAACGTTATCATATGCCGCAGAGCCTGTCCGGCGGCGAGCAACAACGGGTGGTGATAGCCAGGGCTCTGGTGAATGAACCATTTATTCTGCTGGCGGACGAGCCCACGGGCAATCTCGATCCGGAAGCGTCCAGTGATATTTTAGAGTTGCTGGAGGATATTAACCGTAGCGGTACGGCCATATTAATGGCCACTCACAATTATCAGTTGATTCGGAAGTTTCCGCATCGCACGCTGATGTTGGAGGAGGGAAGGTTGCAGGAATTGCCTCTGGAGGAAGCTTGAAAGGATGGATGTGGCCGATACCGGATGAGCCGGCAGCGTAGGCGACACCCAACAACCTTTTGAAAACCGGTGTAGCAAACGTCGGCGGTTTTATGCGTATAATCTTCATTGTTCGGGAGGGTCTGCAAGGGTTCAAACGGGCCCCTCTGGCAACGACCATTGCCATGGTGGCCATTGCCCTGGCGCTGTTTTTGGTGGGCTTATTCGGTCTGTCCGTCTACAATTTGACCGATCTTTTTCAGCGGTTTTATCAAACCGTCCATTTGGAGGTGTTTATCGATCCTTCCCTGGTGGAGGCGCAACGTTCCGCTTTGCAATCGCGCATCCGGCGGATTCCCGCGGTGGAACGGGTGTGGTATGTTCCTCCCGATAAGGCCTTACAAGAGTTTGAAGAAGAGTTTGGTGAAGATTTGATCACCGTTTTGAAGCGGAATCCCCTGCCGCCGTCTTTTCGGGTGGTGTTGAAAAAAGAATTTCGGGATTTACCTACCGTGGAAACGATTGTAAAACAATTGCAAAGTTTCCCGGAAGTGGACGAAGTTGTCTTTCAGCGGGAATTGGTTCGCTTTTTTCAGAAATATTTTAAATTGGCGCTGGCTATCGCCCTGGTGCTGGGCACTCTGGTTCTGTTGATTTCCATTTTATTGGTGTTTAACACCATTCGACTGACCATCCATGGACGCCGGAATTTGATCGAGATCATGCGCCTGGTAGGGGCTACCAATTTTTTTATTAAAGGGCCTTTTATGGTGGAGGGGATCGTTCAGGGAATGATCGGCGGTGCCGTGGCCTGCGGCTGGTTATGGGCTCTGGTCGATCTGGCGCAATTATTCATCAGCGAAACCATTGGACGCCCGCCTCATTTTTATCCCTTGCTGATCGGGTTCGGCATCGTCATGGGATTTCTGGGAAGCTGGTTGTCGGTGAATAAATATTTGAAAGTGTAATCCCGTTCCCGCATCGACCGGCATGGCTCTTATTCGTTTTCTCCGTTTCTTCGGATTTGGAGATGTTTTAACTTTATGCAGAATTGTGCGGTTAGCAGGGGGCGGCATTCACACCCGGGAATAATTAACCCTTTATCCAGGGGGAAATTCCTATTATATTCCCCGCCAAAAACAGGTGATATGATGGGACCATTTCGGGTACTGGTGGCGGATAATCTTCCCCCAAAGGTTCTGGAGGCTGTTAATCGGCCGGGTGAGTTTGAAATTGACGATCATTCCGGGATATCGGCCGGGGAGTTGAAGGCGATCATTGGGGAATACGATGCGCTGGTGGTCAGGAGCCGTACCCGGGTTACGGCGGAGTTGCTCCGGGCGGCGCAGCGCTTGAAAATCATTGGTCGGGCCGGTGCCGGGGTGGACAATATTGATATTCACGAGGCCACCAAGCGGGGCGTCATCGTGATGAACACCCCCGGGGGGAACACCATCGCCGCTACCGAACATACCATTGGAATGATGATCGCCGCTATACGGAACATTCCGCAGGCCTTTATGTCTTTGAAACAGCATCAGTGGGAGCGCAAACCGTTTACAGGAAGCGAACTATATGGGAAAACCGTGGGAATCATCGGCCTGGGGAAGATCGGTCGCGAGGTAGCCCGGAGGCTGTTTGCCTTTGAATGTCGTTTGCTGGGATACGATCCTTTGTTGGCGCCGGAGTTGGCCGATCGCCTGGGCGTCACGCTGGTCTCTCTGGATACCCTGTTACGGGAGTCGGACATCATCTCCATCCACACGCCCAAAATCCCGGAAACGGTCAATTTGTTGAATGAAAAAACTTTGTCGCTCTGTAAAAAAGGGGTTGTGATAGTCAACTGCGCCCGGGGGGGCATAGTAAACGAGGAGGCCCTGTTGGAGGCGCTCCATTCCGGACAGGTGGCCTGTGCCGCCTTGGATGTGTTTGCCGATGAACCGCCACGAAGTTGGGCCCTGGTGGATCATCCGCGGTTTATTGGCACACCGCACCTGGGCGCTTCCACCCAAGAAGCCCAACAGAAGGTTGCGGAACAGATTTTGCAGCAAATCGACCATTACGCAAGGACTCAGGTTGCCAAAAATGCGGTGAATTTTCTTTCCGTTGATGAGAACATTGTGCCCTTGATTCGCCCCTATTTCGAGCTGGCCCACCGGATAGGGCGGGTATTCGGCCAACTCAATGCCGGACGATTAAAGAAAGTTCGCATCCGGTTTTATGGAGATATTCTGGAGCTGCCCGTGGATCCTATTGCCGCCCATTTAATGATGGGGGCCTTGCAGGGAGGGGATGAACCCGGGGTAGAATTCCTTAATCCCGTGAATGCCATGGCCGTGGCCCGGGAACGGGGCATGGAGATTGAAATCAGTAAAAAGGAGCAGCCCTTAACCAGCCACACCAACCTGATTGCCTGCGACATGGAGACGGAAAAGCAAACGGTTCATCTGGCCGGAACCGTGTATGCGCGCAACATTTACCGTTTGGTAGAGTTTGGGACGTATATCGTGGACGCCGATTTGTCGGGTTCCATGATCATTATTGAAAACGAAGACGTGCCGGGGATCATCGGGAAGGCGGGAACCATACTCGCCGCTCATACCATTAACATCAGCCACCTTTCATCGGGACGCAAAAAGGCCCTGAAAAGGGCGTTGAACATTTTTAATGTGGAGGGTGTTTTAACCCCCCAGGTTCTTTCGGAGCTGAAGGCGATTCAGAAAGTTTACCGGGTTTTTCGGATTACCCTGGAAGGAAATGGACAGCTTTGAACGGGAAACCCAGGCACGGTTCTTCCCGCTTAACGACCGACGATGCCTCAGAGTGTTTGCCCTCCTTTCCCCGGCTTAACCCTTCGAACCGGGATCAGATGTGTTCGGCAAAAGAGGCGATGACCGGTTCCACCAATTGGAGGTAATCGGCAAGGCGCATCTTGATGACCTCGGTGTGAGTGGTGGCGTTGAAGTAAATTTCTTCCTCCCCGGTTAAAGAAGTATCCACATATGTCGGCAATCCGTACAACATGCCGAAGGGTGGCATGGCTCCCAGCTCACAATTAGGGAATAACGTGGTAAATTCTTCTTCGCCGGCCAGTTCCACATCGTTGGCATTGGCAACCTCTTTAAACCGGTTCAGGTTGATTTTGTAAGATGCGGGGATAACGGCCATTACCGGTTCGCTGTCGGCCTTCAGAATGACTGTTTTGGCAAACCTTTTCCCGGGAACATGCAGGGTGGCAGCCAGCTCCTGGGCCGTATAAGCGCGGGAATGTACCATGATCACATATTTGACACCCTTCTCATCCAGGAACTCGGTTAAACGCTTTTTGATCGGCATACAACCCCCTTTTTTAGCTGTCAAATTTTTTTGACAATTGTGAAACAATACATTTATGGTACTCCGGGCCACCCGAAAAAGTTGCCGATTCCTCGATAGATCGGGGGTTCGGTAAAGAAAAATCGGCTTCCCTTTCGGTAAACAATCGCCCCTTGCCTGCCATTCCGATACGTTACCACGATCGAAATGCGGCTGGGTTTCTCGTGCCCTTGTTCATAAGACACTGTCCGATGGCTGCAAAGTCACCACATGTCGCGGCCCCAATTTAATGCAAATATTGCCACAATATGGGAAAAACGGCCTTGGTTTGGCGGAAATAGCGATGTGGCATGATAATTGTGCAAGAATAATTGGGACACGGAGGGGAGAGCCTCAGGACGAGACCCATCTTCTATTAGGAAACACGACTTCAGGGAAGACCATGAACCGGTGGCTCAGGAGAGGGTTGCCGGAAGCCGAGCATTTCTTTACGGATTCTGAACCATAATGCCATGGAATGATGGGGCTGTTATTCATGGTTCCATGGATGAGCGAACAGGCACTCTGGGCGTCCGGTCGGGCGGTGACCCATGGTCCCATGGCGCTGTCTGCCGTCACGGCGACAACCCCCTCCTGGGCAGGGAAAGGAATGCGGGATCTTATTTATAAAATCCTTCCCTTAACCTAAAACAAAAAGGAGTATGCTATGAGAAATCGCATTCGTTTGTGGGAGGTGTTTGGGGTTCTTGGCATTCTGGTATGGATGGTTATCCCCCTTCCAGGGCAGGAAAAGATCAATCCCGGTAAAGTGGATCTGGTGGTTTACGTCCATTACAATGAACCGGATCTGGCTTCCTGGCGGCCTGTGTTTGAGGAATTTTCCCGGCGCCTGTACAACGCCACAGAAAGGCAATTGCAAATTGGAAAGGTGTTCATTTCGGGTTGCAATTTTTCCCGGGAACAGGCGGACATCTGGATTCTGGAAGGCGATGGATGTTCCCATTCCCCGGTGTTAGGGTATGGGGTACCCAACGTACACATGACCATCTATCAGTCCCACAAAAGCCTGACCGATTCGCTAATGGGAGCCTTTGGGTTGCTGCAAGCGTTTGCCCATTACGCCTTCGGTCTGTATGATGAACATCGGGGTAAGGTGAATGGAAGCGGTCCCTGGGTGTGGAACGATAATTTTTTCTGTGTTTCCGACCATGATCCCATCGCTTCGGTGATGGACGGAGGCGCCTCAATTTTGATGAAAAACCAGCGCTTGGAGTTTTGCACCGATCCTTCTTTGGGGTGGAGTACCTCTCATCAAACCGGCTATCGGGATGCGCAGGGCAATTTTTACGAAACCGCACAACAAGGGTTGAATAGAGAAGATAGCTGGTCCACCATTGTTCGTCATACGAACCTGAGCTATCCGGACACCGTGCCTTATGACGACATCTCCGGATACGAGCCCATTGAGTTTGTCATGGTCGATCCGGTCAGCCGCCTGGTGGTATGTATCGATCGTTCCGGGAGTATGTATGGGGAAAAGATTGAGCTGGCCAAGGTGGGAGCGAAGATTTTTGTCGACCTGGCACATTTTGGCAAGAACCTGGCGGTGACTTCTTATGCCTACAGCGGCACGGTGGAATATCCCATGCAAGAATTGGTGAATCAACAGGATAAGGACGATGCAAAGGCGGTCATCGATCAACTGGTGGCCAGTGGTGCGACCAGCATTGGTTCCGGTTTGCGGGTTTCGCTGAACGAAATTACCGGAAACGGTACCAATCCCAACGGTTGTACCGAAGTGATCGTCTTGCTCTCCGATGGACGCCATAATTATGGCGAGTCGCCTTACGATGTGTTGCCCGACATCATCGAACGGGGCGCCAAAGGGTACACGATTGGTTTAGGCAATGATGTCGATGCCGATTTAATGGCCGATATCGCGTTCCAGACGGGAGGCACCTACCATTTTGCCGATAGTGAACAAGATCTGGCTCAGATTTTTACCATAATTTAGGCCAAAGCACGATCCGAGGACCTGTATGCCTCCGAGTCCGGAGAGGTTGGTCCCAATGAAGTGGAAACTTCCCCTACCATGGTGGACGTCTTCACCAACGAAATCACCTTCGAACTGAACTATCCCTCGAACAGCGAATTAACCTTTTCTCGGGTCAGCCCTTCTGGCGATGTGATAGATACCTCCACCTCGGCACCGAATGTGGAATATGTAAAGGGGACAGCCCATCAATACTATCGCATTGTCGATCCTGAGGTCGGCGAATGGCTGGCCACTGTCAAGGGAGAAAATATTAATACCGCTACCCCGTATAGTATGCTTGCCTTTGGTAACAGCGATGAAGTCTCCACCTATGCGGGTCTGGTGAAAAGCACCTTTACTTACCCGGAACCGGTGATTATTCGGGCATCGGTCTACGCCGGGGAGCCGGTGACCGGGGTGAAGGTAACCGGAGAAGTGGTGCGTCCGAACAATACAACCACGACCATTCAACTGTATGATAATGGGGATCCGGCCAATGGCGATGAAACCGCCGGAGACGGCATTTATTCGGCCGTTTTTAACGACTTCGCCGGCGCCGGCAGCGGTTCCTATACGTTTAAACTGACCATCCATAACGATCGCGGCACGGAGTCCGATAAAAGCAACCTGCCCTTCGTAGAAGAAGGTTGTGATTTCGATCCTCAACAGGTACCTACATTTGTTCGGGTGGAAGAATTTTCCACTGTAATCAACAACGTCCCCGAAGTGCTGGTGATGAAGGAATTCAACATCGATTTTGCTCGCATCGTGTTTAAACACGAGCATCGAGTCTATGTGCAGGGCAATTTCGTATTGAACGACAATTCCAATGGATTTAACCCGGTTAACGAAGACGTGGTCTTTAAAGTGGGCGATTTTGTCACCGCTATTCCGCCCAATTCCTTCCAGATTGTGGAAGGTTACCGCAGGTTCAAACTGGGAGCCAAGGATACGACCATATACCTGTACCAGAGCGCCGACGGAAAAGAAAATATGTATATTGTCACTGTGGATGGCATCAATGGGTTGTTCGGTTATGCGGGTGTCGGCATGGACATGTCTTCCACCTATGCCCGGGGACCGGAGGACGTGCCCATAGAATTGCAGATTGGGGATGATCTGGGCCGTACCGCCATTGATATGAAAGAAATTCGGCCGCGGCGTTGGGAATACGGCGAACGGGTTCGTCTTTCCGATTTTCATGACGAAGGGCTGTTGACGGAAGGGGAGGTGCCCCTGTCCTTTGGTCTGGCCCAGAATTATCCTAACCCCTTCAATCCGGAAACCCGTATCCCGTTCTCCGTGGCGGAGCGGTCCCGGGTCACGATCCAGGTTTTCGATGTCAACGGAAAGCTGGTCCAAACACTCTTCGAGGGCTACGCAAATCCGGGTACCCATTGGGTGGTCTGGAAGGGACAGGACGACGCCGGAAACAATGTGGCCAGCGGTGTTTATATCTATCGCATGACCGCCATCAGCGAAAAAGGGAAACAATACACATTTAACAGCAAGATGATGCTGTTTGCGCTGATCGATTTTGGAAGTGATCAGCCCACCACTGTTTGCCGGTATCCCCACTCCCACAGGAGTGGGGATACTTTTTCCCCTCCGTCTTTGCCTTTCGAAACCCGAAATCGTTCGCCGGACAAATCCGTGTTTGGGGGAGGACCGCTGATGGACTGAGGGATATATTTCTTTGTTGAGGAGATTTCCCC
Organism: bacterium; assembly: GCA_015485355.1. Classification (GTDB taxonomy): domain Bacteria; phylum Calditrichota; class Calditrichia; order RBG-13-44-9; family J042; genus JAADJD01. The sequence goes on from WFTQ01000088.1 coordinate 21,870, forward strand.
ACCCCGCTTTTCCAGGTACCCCAAAAACCCCGGTGCCGAGTGGACCCTGCTCCGGTCAGCGGAAGGAGCGGTATCTGGATGATAAACGACGGCGGGGCATACAATTCCAGGGAAACCGCGGGTGCAGGGTGTCGGAGGCTTCTGAACACCCGGTGCAATGAAAAAGAGTTTTCTTTTTACTAAAATTTCCGTAATCTTTCTTATGGTTATTTTTCGGATTCCATTCCCTAAGGGCGGGTCGCCGGCCATGATCGGGGGCGACACTCACTGTGAAGAAAACAGGGGTAATGGAATATCGCCGGTGATTCATCGAATAATTTTCCGGAATCGTTTGCATGACTGAGGTACACTCGTTGGAGGAGCGCTCATGATGTTGAATCTATCCTGGGTGGATTTGCTGATTATTTTTCTTTATTTTGGGATCATATTTAGCATCGGCTTTTATTTTTCTCGCCGGGAGAAAACCTCCACGGAGTATTTTTTGGCCGGGCGCCATGTGGGCTGGTTTGCGATTGGTGCTTCCTTGTTTGCTTCCAACATTTCCAGCGAGCATTTTATCGGGTTGGCGGGATCCGGTGCAGCTACGGGCATGGCGGTGGGACATTTTGAGTGGTTGGCCAGCCTGGTCTTGTTGATACTGGGTTGGGTATTCGTGCCGTTCTATTTGCGCTCCCAGGTATTTACCATGCCCGAGTTCCTGGAACGTCGTTATGGCAGCGCCAGCCGTTGGTACCTGACCACAGTATCGATCCTGGCTTACGTTCTGACGAAAATATCGGTCACTCTGTTTGCAGGAGGATTGCTATTAAAGCAGGTTGTGGGATGGGATATGTATACCTCCGCTGTGGTTATGGTCCTTACCACCGGGGTTTATACCATTGCCGGCGGATTGGGGGCCGTGATCTACACGGAATTGATTCAGACGTTTGTATTGATTGCCGGGGCTGTGATCATCACGATTCTGGGGCTTCTCGAAGTGGGTGGCTTTTCCGGGCTGAGGGCCTCGGTTCCGCCGGATTTTTTCCATATGTTCAAACCCATGAGCGATCCCAATTTTCCCTGGACGGGCATTGTGTTTGGCGCTCCCATTCTGGGCATATGGTACTGGTGCACCGATCAATTTATTGTGCAGCGGGTACTGTCTGCCAAAAGCATCGACCACGCGCGTTCGGGAACAATTTTTGCCGGTTTTTTAAAAATATTGCCGGTTTTTATTCTGGTTGTTCCTGGTATTATCGCCCGGGCCCTGTATCCCGACATTACCGGAGACCAGGCATACCCCGCCCTGGTCACCCGATTATTGCCCGAGGGGTTGAAGGGGATTGTCGTGGCCGGCTTGTTGGCAGCGTTGATGTCTTCCCTGGCATCCTGTTTTAACAGCAGTTCTACCCTCTTCACCATCGATGTGTACCGGAAATGGAAACCCGAGGTCAGCGAGCGCCACCTGGTGCTGGTGGGGCGTCTGGCTACGGCTGTGCTGGTGGTTCTGGGAATTTTATGGGTGCCTTTCATCCGATATATTTCTTCCCAATTGTATATTTATTTGCAAAGTGTGCAGGCCTATATTAGTCCGCCCATTGCGGCCGTGTTCCTGCTGGGGGTCATCTGGACCGGAGCCAACGGAAAGGGGGCCATTGCCTCCCTGATCACGGGATTGTTGCTGGGGACTCTGCGGTTGGTGCTGGAACTGATCCATAAGCAAAATCCTATTTCGTGGACGCCGTTACGGTGGTTTGCCGAGGTGAATTTTCTGCATTTCGCGGTGCTTTTGTTCATTGTCTGTACGCTGGTCCTGCTCGTGGTCAGTCGTCTCACCGGTTCCCCTTCTCGAGAAAAAATCCGGGGGGTGACCTTTCGCCATGCCCGGGAAGTACAACCACCGGAAGCATATGCCCGCGAGCATCCCCGCTGGAGGAAGTGGAACGTAGCCCTGAGCATTCTTCTGGCCCTCACGATGATCGTGCTATGGGGAATTTTCTTTTAACCGGCCTGGGTAAGATTCCCTTTGACAGGAAAGTCTGAGGATGATCCCGGTATCGGGCAATGCCTTGCCCGATACCGGAAAGCGAAAACCGGCGGCCCTTACTGAAAAGCCATGTTTCGGATAAGTGCTTTCATATCGTAGGGTGCCGGTTGACCGCCCAGATACCGGGCAAACCAGTCCAGATGCGCATTGTAATACAGGGGCATGGACTTTACATAATTGGGCCAGTGCCCGTCGTTTTTAAAAACAATAAGGCGAGAGGGTACTCCCTGTTTTTGTAAGGCGGTAAAAAATTCCAGGCTTTGGGTGTAGGATACCCGAAAATCCTTTTCGCCGGTAATGACCAGGCAGGGAGTTTTAAAATTTTGGACGAAGTTATGAGGAGACCATTTCCGGTACAGGTCCGAGGTCCAGGGCGTACCTCCCAAGTCCCATTGAGGAAACCAGAGTTCTTCGGTGGTACCATAAAATGAAGTGAGATTAAACACCCCCATCATGGCGGCGAGGGCTTTAAAGGGATGGGGACGGCCTTCCAGCCACATCATCATATATCCTCCGTAGGACCACCCCATAGCACCCATGCGGTTTTCGTCCACATAAGGCAGTTTGGCCAGAGAATCGGCCACCGCCAGAATATCCTGATAGATTTTACCGCCCCAATCCTTAGAGATCGCCGCGGTAAATTCCTGGCCGTATCCGGTGGATCCGTGGGGATTGGGAAAGGCCACAATATACCCGGCTCCGGGATACACCTGCCAGTCGCCCCGGAAAGCGTTGGCCCACATTCCCTGGGGACCCCCGTGAACGTTGAGAATAAGGGGATATTTTTGGGTGGGGTCGAAGTTATGGGGCTTGACGACAAAGGTGTGAATTTTTCGGCCCGTGGGGGAGTCGATCCACATGGCTTCCGCCGGGCGAATGTCCACACTGTCTTCGATGGCCTTGTTGAAAAAGGTCAACCGTTGCTGTCGGTCCCCTCGGGTACTGGCCCGCCAGATTTCCCGAGGTTCCCCCACCGAACGCCGAACCAGAATGACCCACCTGCCGTCCGGGGTGATCTGAAAATCATCAATCGTTTCCACATCCAGAATTTTACGAATGCGTTGGTTGTTGAGGTCGACTTGGTACAGAGGAACATGCCCCTGAACATCCGCCGTAAAGTACAGGCTGCGGGAATCCGGAGCCCAACGAAAATCATTTACCCAGTTATCGAACGTTTCGGTAAGTATACGGACCTTCCCGGTTTTCCGGTTGTACAGGGCCAACCGAAAGCGATCGGCTTCATAGGTGGGGATCGTTTGCCTGCGAAAGGCGATATATCGGCCATCCGGGGAATAACGCGGGTCTCCGTCGTAGGCTTCATTGCTGTCGGTCAGGTTGCGGGGACGGCCTCCGGAGAGAGGAACGATCCATAGGTCTTTATTCGTTGTTTCCCACGCATTGGTGTCCCGATTGGAAACCACACACAGTTCCGATCCATCCGGAGAAACGGCGAATCCTGCGCCGCCTCCCAGAGAAAAGGAGGGGGAGTCGTAATCCCCCGGGGTTAGGTCACGATAGGTCTTTTTCTCCAGATCGAAGAGTAGGGTATGGGTGCGCTTTCCGTCTTTCCAGAAATCCCAATGCCGGTACAGCAAGCGATCGGCCATATGGGCTTGAATGGGGCCCTCTTCCAGCGACGTCTGAATCGCGTCGTTGCAGTCGGGATCGGCCCCGCATTCGGGAAATAGGGTGGTGGAAAATAGAATGGATTGCCCATCGGGCGTTATATCAGGGGTGTTGATTCCCATGGGAAAATCGGTCACCTGTTCGGGTTCCCCGCCGTCAACGGCCATGCGCCATAATTGAACCCCGTTTTTCCGGGTGGAAAGAAAATATATCCATTTGCTGTCCGGAGACCACACCGGGTAAAAATCGGCCGCGGGATGATGGGTCATCTGTCGCTGTTGGCTCCCATCCAGATTCATTCGATAAATTTCTGAATTGCTCTTGCCCTCTTCGAGGGTGTATTGGGTCACTACAAACGCTATGGACTTTCCATCGGGCGAAATGCGGGGGCTGTGAACATTTTTAATACGATACAGGTCGGCAATCTGAAAGGCGCGTTTTTGCGCACCCAGGCCGGCAACAAAAAAACACAGCCATGCAACAGTCCAGGGCGACAATTTGTTCATGGCGAGCCTCTCCTTGTTTGGATGTTTAAGTGCCCAAACCGGCACAAGTTAAACTATGATCAGGATGGGAGATAAGCAATAAAACAAATAAATTCCCGTTTCATGATTCCAGTGGTTTTTTGATTTCGCGGTTCCGGATGTTTTCGGCGATCCCATTACCGGAACAATGGCGCCGTTTTTGAAGCCTGTTGAACGGGCACGCGGATGGGTATCGGTCTGGAAGCACGGTTTGCCTTGAGAATGAGAATCGAATCCCGTTTGATG
>WFTQ01000089.1 GCA_015485355.1 bacterium
AGGGGGCACATCCGATACAGCCGACCAACAGCATAGCGCTGAAACGGCGCAGAAGGTTCCAATGAAAAAATCCCCTGAACCGTCCAGGGGATTCTTCAGGTTTCAAAAACCGTCGCCAACCGTTACCAGCCGAACCCAACAATGCTTACCCCAATCTTCACCCCAATCCCGGAAATATCCAGTTCTTCCCACACGGGCAGGTTTTCCACCACGTTTTGATTTCGCCTTACCCGGGAATTATTATAAAAAGCATCCACGAACAGATTTCCCGAGGAACTGATGGCAAAACCCAGACCGGCGCTGACCTGCCAGCCGAATCCACTGTAAAAGCGATTATCCTTTACCTGTTCCTGGTAGTTGTTTTCGCTGTTCCAGACCATTTCCCATCCGGCACCGGCCGAGGCCCGCAGAAAGAACGGGGCCTTGTAGGCAATGGGGCGTTCGTAGTTCAATTTCAACAGAACCGGGACGATATGGGTAGTAAATTCCAGCAGGCGCATTTTGGTTTCGGGCAGGGTGCCGCCCTGGGTCATCTCTGCTGCAATCTCCACATCCCTGCGATAATTGCGCTGAAAGTAATTGATCTCCAGTCCCCAACTCAGGCTCTCATCAATCATTCGTCCCAGGTGGACGCCGACCAGATAGCCCGGCTTTACCGATTTGGGATTGAACTTGCCGACCTTTACTTCGGTATAGGGCGCCTGCCCCGAGGCCGTTGCGATCCACAGAAAAGAGAGGAGTATAATCCATTGAGCTTTGATGCGATTCATAGACCCCCTCCGTTTGATTATGATTTTGGAAATTAGAGAACAGTTCCACGCCTGTCAATCGGAGATTTAAGAAAAACAGGCCCGAAGTTACTCAAGCATCCACAAAGTGAAGCCACCCGTGACGATCATCCACCTCGCCAGTCAGGATTTGAAAAAAGGCCTCCTGCAGCTGTGTGGTAATCGGACCGCGTTTTCCCTGTCCAACTGCTATACGATCGATGCTACGAATGGGGGTGATCTCGGCCGCCGTACCGGTGAAAAACACCTCGTCTGCAATATAGAGCATTTCCCGGGGAATGGGGATTTCCCGCAGCGGGATTCCCAGATCGGTGCACAACTGCATGACGCTACTGCGCGTGATGCCCGGAAGAATGGCCGCGGACAGAGGCGGAGTGTACACCACACCGTCCACGATCACGAAAATGTTTTCCCCACTCCCTTCGGACACATATCCATAAGCATCGAGCGCAATGCCTTCCACATAGCCGTTCACAATGGCTTCCATTTTGATCAGCTGGGAGTTCATGTAGTTGGCCCCGGCTTTGGCCATGACCGGTAAAGTGTTGGGGGCAAACCGATTCCAGGAGGCGACATTCACATCCACCCCTTTTTCCAGAGCATCGGCCCCCAGATATTTGCCCCAGAACCAGGTCACGATGTAGGTCTCGATGGGGGAATTGAAAGGATTCACCCCGAATTCTCCCAATCCGCGCAGAATGATCGGACGAATGTAGCATTCATCGAACTCATTCCGTTTCACGCTCTCGACACAGGCCTGGACGATCTCGTCCACGGTAAACTCTTCCGGCACCATGCGGTAAATCTTTGCGGAGCGAAAGAGTCGCTCAATGTGTTCCCGCAACCGAAAGATGGCCCTTCCCCTGCGCGTCTTGTAACAACGGATTCCCTCGAACACAGACGAACCATAATGCACCACATGGGCCATCACATGAATTTTCGCTTCACCCCAGGGAATAAATTTCCCGTTATGCCAGATCAATTTGGCTATATCGCTCGGCATAGATAATCCTCCGGATTATGTCAGCTCCATGATCCAACCGTAAGGATCTTCCTTCTTTTGTAATTGTATGCCCAATAACTCCTCGTACAGCCGGTGCGCCAGCTCAAATCCGTTCCGGTTCACCCCATACGCTTTTCCCTTCCAGTGGATGGTCTCTACGGAAGTAATGGTGGCCCCGGTTCCGGTCAGGAAACATTCTTTAGCCCTGTCACACACCTCCTGGACATCCAGTTCCCGCTCCTGCACCATAAGGCCGAATTTGTCTTTCGCCAGTTGAATCACCGATTCCCGGGTCACGCCGGGTAAAATGCTTCCCAGTTCGGGTGTCACCAGGGTGCCGTCGTCCATCAGGGCAAAGAAATTTGCTGCCCCGGCCTCTTCCACAAAGCGATTATGCACCGGATCCAGGTACAGGACATCGTCAAAACCGCGTTTCTGGGCCTCCAGCTTGGGACGCATGGTGACCGGATAGTTACAGGCAGCCTTGGCCTCCCCGGTGCCATGGGGAGCCGCCCGATGAACATCCATGACCATCAACCGCACCACACCCACCTTTTCAAAATAAGGCCCCACGGGACTGGTGAAGATGTAGAACAAGTACTCCCGAGAGGGTCTCACTCCCAGCAGTGGTTCGATGCCAATGCATACCGGCCGGATATACAGGCTGCAACGCCCATCCCGGCTATCGGGAATAAACGCCCGATTGGCCAGAACGACCTCTTTCACCGCCTGCAAATATTGGCCTTCGCTGATGGAAGGGATGGCCAGTTTCGCGGCGCTGCGAACAAAGCGCTGCGCATTCTTCTCCGGCCGAAACAACACGATTTTGCCCTTTACGGTGCGATAGGCTTTCATTCCCTCAAAGATGCCCTGCCCATAGTTCAAAACATTGGCCGCAGGCGACAATTCAATGGGATGAAAAGGGACCAACCGCCCCTCATCCCAGACATCATTCCGATAATAACTCTCGTACATCATCATCCGGTGGGCATCTTTATACAGAGAAAAGGTCAACCCCTCACATGGAATTGTATTGGTCATAACACCTCCTTAAATTGCACCAAACACTGATCCGATGAATTCCGCAGCCCAGCAACACTTCTTTCCTATTTGCAATATAATTGTTCGTCCGAATGAAATAAACAGTTTTTTAAATCTTTCAACCCCTTGTGATACATGGGGTTACAGCAAATCAAAACCGCCCTTGTCTCTCCGCTTTTCTCCCATCATCGACTTCCCCAGCCGAAACTCATCCAAAAGTTTGAGTCGTTTGGCAGCACCCCTGTCGATGGGCGATCCGCTCTTCTGAACCGCCGGCTATGGGAACGATGGAGCAGGGTTTAAAGTGAGTGATTATGGGATTTCTTACCCAATATCCGGATGACCAATAGAGTGGCCAGAACGCCCAGAGGCAAGGAAAGCCAAGGACTCCAACCCAGAAATCCGGTAGGCAGATACCCAAACAAGACGGCGACTCCCGCCGTGCTCAGAGCGTAGGGTAACTGCGTTCGCACGTGATCGATATGATCGGCCCCGGAAGCCATGGAAGACATGATGGTGGTATCCGAAATCGGAGAACAATGGTCTCCAAAGGTGGCTCCGGCCAGTACCGCCGCCGTGGTGCTTAACAACAACCCCATGGCGTGGGCGGCGTCGATAGCAGGATCCACCAAAGGAAATTTATGCGCCAGGGGAATGGCAATGGGCATGAGTATGGCCATTGTTCCCCAAGATGTGCCGGTGGCAAAACTGATGGCTCCAGCGCTTAAAAAGGTGATCAAGGGCAACCAGTGGGGAGTCAAAAACTTGCGGGTCAGATGGATCACGTAATCGGCGGTGAACAGTTCCTGGCAGATCGTACCGATGGTCCACGCCGCCGTGAGAATGACAGCCGCCATGATCATAGAACGAATGCCCATGACCCAGGCATCCATACTCTGGTGCAAACTAAGCAATCGTTGGGATAATGCCATCCCGATGGCGATGATACTACCGGTAAAGGAAGCCCACATGAGCACGGCAAAAGAATCCGCATTCCCCACAATCAAGCTCAATTGCTGAAACCCGGACTTCCCGGATAATAGGATGTTTTCTTGTTGCAGATTCTGAGAGCCGGAATAGAACAGACCGGCACTAACCACCAGAATGACCCCTCCGATGGGAACCAGAGCGTTATACCAGCGTTTTTCGGTCGCCTCATCCGCGGCCACATGCAGAGAGGACAAATCCATTAAAGGCACCGCCCCCTCCCGAAGCACCTGCCCGGTCGCCCGTGCCCGTCGTTCCGCCTGGAGCATGGGACCGAAATCCCGACCCGTTACAGCCACCGCAAAGCCGAATAACAAGGCATACAGCGGGTAAAAATTATAGGGAATGGTTTGAATAAAGGTCCAATAAGCATTGCCCTCCATCCCCATGGCCTGAAAAGATTGGGCAATCAGGCTGACTTCATAACCAATCCAGGTAGAAATGATGGCAATATTGGCCACGGGGGCCGCGGTGGAATCGACTAAATAAGAAAGTTTTTCTCTGGAAATGCGCAATCGATCGGCCAATGGCCGCATGGTATTTCCTACTATCAGGGTATTGGCATAATCATCAAAAAAGATAAGCACCCCCATGACCCAGGTGGCCAGCTGCCCCAAACGCGAATTGCGGGCGTAGCGGGAAAGCGCCTCCACTATTCCCTGGGTGCCACCGGAACGCGTAATCACCCCTACCATGCCTCCCAGTACCAGGGTAAAAATTAAAATCGAGATCCGATCGGCATCCGCCAGAGAATGGACCAAATAGGTATCCAGGGTATGCAAAAATCCCTGCAATACATTGTAATCATAGATAAAGCTTACCCCCATCCATATTCCAAAAAACAGGGCAATAATGACCTGACGCGTGACCAGTGCGAGAACAATCGCCAGCAGCGGTGGAAGGATGCTCAGTACGGCCGGAATGGCCCGTAAATAAAATACTGTTCGGACCTCTTCCACCCGCAGTTCCAGCGCCTGCCGTCCGGTAGAATGGGTCACCAGCTGCGCCACCGTCCACTCGGCACCCGTACCGCCTGTCACCCCCCACTCGCCCTCCGTGAGTATGTCCCCCGTCTGAGGATCCACCACAGCATAGCGAAGGGTATCTCCGGCATGGCGGATTAAATACCCCAGGTCAGGCTTCACTTTGATCTCAAACGGGATTCCGGACAGTACCACACGAGGCGGCGTAACCGTGAGCGGCGATTGCGCCTTTAAAACGGCCGGAGCTCCCATAAAGACGACGTAAACAATAAGCAGGATGGGGGCGTTTGGTCTAACCATCATCATGGGGAGAAAATAAAAAAGCGGACAGAAAAAGTAAAGCGATGTTAAAAAAACAACCGTCTATCGACCTGCGTTCACCCTTTCAATCATAAAAATATCCCTTCCATAAAAAAACTATTCGATTGGCGGGCAAATTTGTTTATATTTTCAGGCATGTTTCGATCCCGTATTCCGGTCGTCGAAACATACAAACAGGTCGGCCTGTCGCCTGTACCCATGTCAATTTCTTAGGAAAAGCATCGGGACCAGCGAACATGACACTAAATCTTTCCAAGACGTATGGCAACTGAGATCATGTTGCCGGATTTTGATTTTGCCTACCGGAATTTTACTGATCTGAATCGATTCAATTTGTTTATGGAAGAAAATTTTCTCGCCCACCAAATCCATTTGATGAAAGATGAGTGGGAACAAGCGCTGGCCCACTTAGAACTGGTGTTTGCTCTTTACCGGGAACACGTACGGGATACCGATCGGTTACTCTTGCCCCTGTACGAGAAACATGTTCGCCCGATCCCGGAGGGCGGAGCGGTGCTGTTGTTTGTCCGAGAACACCATTTCATAGTGAAGTGCTTATCTTCGCTCATGCGATGGATGGGGGAGCTGGTCCTGGACCCCGGGGGAACCCCCTTTCGGCGGGTACCTCTGTTTGAAGAGCACTGCCAATTGAAAGACTTGTTGGATCACCACCATGCCCGGGATCGTTATTTTCTGTTTAAATCCCTGGATCAGTGCGTCCCCGACCGGGAAAAAGAGAAGCCCTTAACCGACATGGAAGCTCGTCACCGAAGCATCTGGCAGAAAATTCGGGAACAACCATGACGGCCACAGAATTTATCCGCATAGGCAACCTTTTCCTCACCCAATTGGAAGCCCTGCAAGAAGTACTCCTCAAGCAACCGGACGAAGCCATTTTCCACCGTATAAGAGATTTGCAGGAACAATTCCTGCAAAATGTTCGCCTCTTTTCCAAGAGTCTGACGAATCCCCTGGCCGACCCGGAAATTTTCTTAATCCGCAAGCAGAGCGAATTGATTCAACAACATCTCATGAACCTGCAGGAACGGATCGACCTCCACCTGGGCGCCCGGATTACTCCCCGCAGCGCCCTGGATTTGTTTGACCATCAGTTTCGGTTTAAGAAAGTGGTCATCAAACATCTGGAAGACTTGGAAAACTTGACTCGCCAATCCGGCTGAAATATGCCAACCTTTCCGCCGACGCCGGGGGAAAACCGGTCTGTAAATCCGGCCGATGTCCATCGATCGAGCCACCCAGAACCCGGATTCGCCGCCCCCAGCCGGGAATTTCCGGCAGGTGCGGGTTCTTTTCTGAAGGCATGCATGGATGATGGTTCGGCCGCTTCTAACCCGTGGAATCCCCCCAAACCTGCGCGCTTTGTGTAACACGGGTTTAGCCCGGCACCATTCGAAGGGTACGACCGGGTCGAGGAAATCTCCCCCCTATGCCCCAGGAGTATGCAAAGGGCAACATACAGAGGTGCCGGAGCCCCTTCGCCCCGGCACCCCCTTCCAGCGTGTTCTCCCCCGAACACATCATTGACGGAAGTGGAGCCCAGAATACAGAATCACATGGGTTACCTTGTCGGTCACTTCATCGATTTTAAAAGCACATAGGTGAGATGATTTCTTATAACGATATATTTGACCCTTAACAGGACAATCTGAGCCCGATGTTGTGACCTCATCGGGCTTCCCAAAGCGAAGCAGAATTTCTTTTCCCCGTAAGACGACTCCCCGATCCAGTGTCAAGACGACCAAACAATTGCTCAGGGAGGTTACCGGTTCCAGACTTCGAATTTCGATGACTCCCAATTGTTCCCTTTGTCCGGACCAGTACCACACCCTGCGAGAAAACATCTCCGCTCCGGAGTTCGAATACCCCCCTTTACAACGAAGCGCAAATCCCACGCTTTGCGGAGTGATCTCCGGCAGAGCCAGCAACTTCTCTAAACTCTCCAGAACCATTCTTCCCGGATAATTCATGAGAACTCCACACTTGTGGGTATAATTTCAGTAAACTCGATCCAATCGTCAACTACATAAAGATGTGTTTTTTTGACGGTACAGGCCCTATTCCCGGGGAGGACCTACCTTTATAGGGTAGGCGGGTTATGGCCGTCAGAAGTTCTCCCTCCCCCCTCAGGGGACGACAATTCGGGGAATGTTCCAGTTGATGCGGGTCACGACCTCGTAATTGATGGTGCCGATTAAAGCCGCCAGATGCTCGGCGCGAATCTGTTCCGCCCCTTGCCGGCCGATCAACACCACCTCATCTTCCAGTTGAACCTCCGGGATGTCGGTCACATCCACCATGGTCAGATTCATACAAATGCGCCCCCGCACCGGAGCCCGCTTTCCCCGGATCAGCACATAACTCTGGTTCGATAGACGCCGGTCATATCCATCCGCATAACCGACCGGCAGTATGGCAATACGAGAGGGACGAGTGGTCTGATAGGTGCATCCGTAACCGATGTAACTTCGGGCCGGCACATCCTTTATTTGCACCACCCGAGTTTTCCAGCTTAACACCGGCCGCAACACATCCTCTCCATTTTCGGTGAACCGAATTTTATACGAAAGAAACGTTTCCCGAGAAGGCCAGAGCCCATACTGACTGATTCCTAACCGCACCATATCGAAATGGGTTTCCGGAAACAGTAAAACCGCGGCCGAACAGGCGGTATGCATTTTGAAACGTGGAAATCCATGTCGCCGGATGAACGCCGCCAGCTCCCGGAACCGCTGCAACTGATATTGGGCGTATTCATGACTGGTGGTATCCTCAATATTCGCAAAATGAGTGTATACGCCCTCCAGTCGCACCAATGGCATTCGTCGGATTGCTTCCAGAAAACCGGGAAGACTTTCCGAATCAATTCCCTGGCGATAGGTACCGGTTTCCAATTTCAGGTGAACCGAAACCGTCTGTTGCAAGCGGCGGGACACGGCGTCCAGCTCCGCCAGGTCTTCCCGATTAAAGACCACCAGGCGGAAACCGCCCTGAACGGCCTCTTCCATCCGTACCAGAGGAACATGGCTCATGACCAGAACGTTCTGCTGAAATCCCGCCCGGCGAAGGTTTAAAGCTTCTTCCAGCGAATGCACGCAAAAAGAGTCTGCACCATGGGCTGTGGCCAGACGGGCGATGGGCTCCCAGCCGTGGCCGTAGGCATTGGCCTTTACCACAACGGCCAGCTCCACCCTCTCACCAATCTTCTGCCGGAAAAAACGCAAGTTACCGGCGTAGGCAGATTCGGAAATCTCCACCCAGGTAAGCCGGTGACGAAGCGTGTCGCCCGTTTGCATCTCGAGTTCCCCGTTTTAGACGTTTGCCCCAGGGTTTCCCTCAGTCAAACAACGTCCATCGGATGCCCATGCGAAACAACCGATACAACTCCCCGGTTCCTTCCACAATGACATAATCGGTGGACAACATGTTTTCCCACACAAAATACAGGGTTGCCGATCGAATTCGGGCAAGCAATCGGAAATCGAAAACCGGATAGGGACCCTTCATTTGCCGCTGCATACGAAACTGATGCAACAGCCGGTCGAAAGCGATTCCGGGAAAACGGTCTATCCAGTGGGCGATAAAGATGCCGTTCATTTTCAGGGCCTGATTAAAGAACGACCGTTTAAATCCGATTTCGGCGACCCAGTTCCAGCGGGGGGCAAAAGCCGTGCGAAAGCCATCGTTATAGGTAATGTGCTGCCGAATCCACAACGTAGGCCGCTGCCAGTTAAGCCCGAGGGTGAACCCCTGATTGCCAAAGGACCGCCGGCGCCAGACATCGGAGCTGGAGAGAAAAACGGGATAGTTTTGGGTAGACAGGCGAAACCCCTCGGCTCGAAGGGCAACATGCCGCCCCCGCCATTCGAGCGTCAGTTGCCGCCCTTTCTGAACAATGAAGCGGCCTGTGGGGGCATTGGGGAAAGAATCCCCGGAAAAGGTTCGCCAGAGCAGAGCGGCGGGTCGGGGTTGCTCGAAGACGGCGGCATGTAAACGCACTCGTTTCGTCTTCAGAACGACATGGACGGCAAACTGTTTCCCCCAGCGATATTCGCTATGATAAAAAAGTCCATAGCGGAACCGGGTCTCCATCCAGGAACGTTTCTGGAAAAACTCCACCCATCCCCATTGCCGCCATTCTCGATGCCTCCGCCAGTATCGCCGCCCCCGGCTTTGAATGCCCTCCATTTCCAGGACCCATCGCAGCCCTCCCCCGCCAAAATGCCGGAAATACTTCAGAGATTGCCCCAACACGGTGGCCCGGAAATCCCGCTGCAATCGACCGACTTCCCAGTATTGATCCGTATACCAGCGCAAACGGGGCGTCCAGATCAGCGAATCGGTTGCGAACATTTTCCGGGAAAAATCGATCCATAAAAAATTGGTAACACTCTTGAACCGGTCGGTACGAAACACCAAAAGGTTTTGTGGAGGCATATTAAACCGATGACGCAACTGCCAGAAATTCACATCGGCCCGCCAGCCATACGGCAACCGAAACAGAAAACGAACCTGATATGTATTCACCTGTATTTTGGAATAATCCCCCGGTTCCGTCCCATCCCTTAAAAAATTATTCCCCGCCAATTGAAAAAATTGCCCCGGACGAAAATATTCCGTAAAATCGATATCGATATACGAAAGGCGAGTAATATAGTCCTGAAAATAGGTAATGATCGAGGTTGGAGCCTGGCTCACGGGCCCCTCATTCCGATATACCCCTCTCCCCCATCCGGACATCAGGGAATCGCTTTGAATCCGATGATGAGGGGTGGTCTGTTCGTTCCACATCCCCAACACCGGATTTTCCAGGGAAAAACCATTATAACCCTGTTTCAGAAAACCCGGAGGCATGCCCCGAAAACCGCTGACGTAAAACCGACCTTTCTGAGCCAGCGACAAGGGGAGAAAATCGCTCCCGTAAAAACGATATTCTTCCCGGGTGATGAACGAATAAAAATAATCCGGCCCCGGCAAGGGCCGATTCCCCGGAGGGTGCTGATCCGCCAAACCGACGCCGGCAAGGCCCATCCCGAGGACCAGGAGGGTAACCCATCGAATTCCCCGGAGGGCACGGATCTCTTGGGGCGAATCCTTGTTGTACCATCTTCCCATGATTTTTCAAATATAGGAAGGCAGGCGCCGATTTTACCACAAAATTCCAAAAAAGACCGGCCGATTATTGTCCCGATCGTCGTGCCTTCGTATATTATGGCAGCCTATCGCAATGGTTCTACCCTTTACCATACAGGGAAGCATAACGCTCGGGATAGAGCCCCTTATTCGGGAAAACATCGGCCAGGGTTTCATGTACCAGAAACGGGGATATCTGTTACCCTTTCTGTTAATTTTTGGACTCCATTCCGGCCAGGGTCAGGACAGCCTGAATATCGAGCAATTCTTGGAAAGCTTCCAGGTGGAAGTGTTGCCCCAATCCGATATGCTCCTTCAGTTACAGGAGCTCATGGAGCAACCGGTGGATGTCAATCGAGCGCGGTTTCAGGACCTCATGCGAATTCCCTTTCTGGACGCTTCCACGGCCCTGGCGATTCTGGCTTACCGGGAGCGCCAGGGCCGCATCCGGGACATTGCGGAGCTCAGCCGCATACCCGGGATCTCATCATCGTATTTCAAATTATTGCGTCCCTTCCTGCGCCTGGACAGTCCCTCTACCCCACCACGCCTGACTTATCGGTTGCAACTTCGTAAGAATTGGCCGCTTGCCCGAGGATTTCGGGAACAATACTATGCCGGCAATCCATTCTACGTTTTTCACAAGTTCCGGTACCATTCCGGCGACACCTGGCAATTGCGACTGGTGTGGGAAAAAGACGCCGGAGAAGCCAACTGGTTCGACTTCGGTTCCTTCTCATTGTACTACCATCCCCGGAGGAAAAACTGGCGATTCCTGATAGGGGACTACAACATTCGGCTGGGACAGGGACTGGTGCTCAACCGGGCCTATGGGTCCCCCCTGTACGCAGAGAGTGCTCAACTCTTTCGAGAATCGATATATCATTGGGCCCCCAAATTTTCTGTCAATGAGTGGGCCTATCTCCGGGGCGGCCTGCTGGAATATCGGACAGGCAGGACGGGGCTTCTGGCTTATTATTCCGACCTGCGGCGGGATGCGACCATAGGGACGGACACCCGCTTAATTCGCCGCATCGAAACCAGTGGGCTTCACCGAACCCCCGGAGAGCGAGCCAAAGAAAACAACCTCCGGGAGACTCTCGCGGGGGGAGCCCTGCGGCTGCTGGGTCGCCAGTGGCACCTTATCTTCGCCGTAACCACGATCCATTATTCCCTTCCGGTAATGCGGACGTGGGGGATTCCCGCCGGCCGCTGGACGTATGCCTCCCTGGCGCACCAACTAACCCGTTCGCCGGCCCGCTGGACAGGCGAAACGGTCTTACTCCAGGGAAAGGTGCCGGCATTCCGGCAAGCATTCTTGCTGCAGCAAGATGCTTTCTCTTATGGCGTGGCGGTTTACTATTCCCACCCCCAATTCTGGGCCTTCCATGGCAGAGAATTCGGAGAAATGTCCCGCGCGCCCGGGAACCGGGTCGGCTTTTTTCTACAAACCCGCTGGAAGCCAACGGGTGGAACCACCCTGGCCGCATTGTATCATCAATATCAGCCGGTTCGTCCTCTCCAGACCTTCCGTCAAATGCGGAAAACCCTCCAAATGCAGTGGAATTATGCCCTACAGCAAACCGATTTTTTATTGCGGTGGACGGTGAAAAGGATGCCTTATCCGACCCCCCGCTCCCCCATCCTGGAACAACGGCATGAATGGCGATTCCAATGGCGGGCCCGGCCGGCCGCACCGGTAACCGTCTCCCAGCGGGTGGAAATCACCCGCTGGCAAATTCGGGGACGATTTCAGAAAGGCTACGGCATCTCTTTTTTCCAGCATCTCTCCTTCCGCCCCACCCGAGGGTGGCAATTGGAATTGCGATGGTCCCAATTTCATATCCCCGACTATTCCCTTCGACAATACGAATATGAACCCGATTTACCTGATAACTTTCGGGTCTCTCTCTGGAACGGCCGAGGCTACCGCTGGTTCCTCCTCCTAAAATGCCAATCCGGCGCCCGAATGCGATGGTATCTGAAAATAGGAGAGCGCTTCTATCCAGATGCCTCTACCCTGGGCAGCCATTGGGAGCAAATTTCAGACAATCGAATCTTTGATCTCCGCTTGCAATGCCAGTTGAACCTGTAATCCATCCGAACCGGCACAACTTCCCCAACAGAGCCACGGGTTTGCAGGGCTTGCCAGCACACCCGGCAACCACCCCGACCGGGGCGCTCCGGCGAGTTCCAGTCCCCGAATTTGTGAAATTGATTTATAGATTTAATCAAACCTTTCGATGATTGTGAAATGAACAAAAAAGTTGAAGTTCCTATGGACGTACCCAAACATACCACCCAAAAACCCGAACGTCCTTTCTTCGAAAAAGAGGTGCGGTGTCCCATTTGCGGGCAGCCCTCCGTGCATCGCTATTTGAGAGATTATACCTACATTGTGGACCGCCAGGAAGAAGATATGTTCATTGCCAAATATCACTGGCGAAAGAAAGAATTCGAAAAATACAATATTTACTTCTTTTACCTCTGGCATTGCCCCCGTTGCATGTTCACGGAAGAAAAACGCCTCTTTTTAACCCCCCCGGAAAAGCAGAAACTTGCAGCCTTTAGCGACTTAAAAAACAAATACCTGGAACACGCCCCCCACTCGGGATTTCTTCACTTTATACAACAACACATGGAATACCCTGCAGAAGACATCCCCCATCAACTCAACCTGCATTTTGTGGCTACCTATATTCAACTTATTCCGGAAGAATACGGCCGCAACCCGGAAAAGATCGCCCGCTTTTTTCTGCGCATCTCCTGGCTGTATCGGATGGCAAACCAGGACGAGACCGATTACGATGCCGAGCCGGCCATCAAGAGTTATTTTGAACAACACGAGCTGATCCAATCGCACTTGATGAATACGCTGCACAATGTGGAAAATATGAACCTGTGGATAGACGAACAGGTGCGGAATGGCAGGTCCGCGGCTGTGCGTAACTTGTGGGAATCGCATCGGAAACAATTTCAGGAAATCTATCAAACCATTACCAATCATATGGATCCGATCCTGGCGGCGGTGCAACAATACTTTACCCTGGGTAAAATGCTGCAACAAGAATACGAAAAAATGCATAAAAACCCTCTAAACCTTCCTTTTCACGGATTCCCAACATTTCGTGTTTTTTTAGAAGAGGCTAAGAATTTCTGGCCCGATTTACCGACTACGGAGTCGGAGGCCATTGCCAAAGCGGTTCAGTTTTATAAGGACGTCATCCATTACAAATTGTACGATAATCAACTTTCGAAGATGTTCAACACCTTTAAAATGATTATTCACCTGACCGAACGGTTGGAGCATTACTCCGAAAGCCTGAAATACGCCCGTTTGTTGCAACGGCATTTGCAGCTGGCGGTGGATAATGTATCCCGTAAGGTGCATTCCCTGGAAAAGGTAAAGGACACCCACCAGGCACTGAGACAGTATCGCCATTCCCTTAGTCGATTAAAAGAACACCTGAAAAAAGCCAATCATCTGGAAGATCATGTTTTGCGGAAGAAAATTGAACACGACGAAAAGATCGCCCGGCAGATATTCATTGCCAATCGGGACCTGGCACCGGAAAAACTGCGGGATCTACTGGAAGCGGCCGATATTGAACCCAGCGTGATCGAAAAATACATTACCGAATTGAAGAAAGAAAAGAAGAAGGGCATTTTCCAGCTTTTTAAATTTTAACCCGGTTCGACGGCCTCCCCAACCCCCTCTCCCAAAAAAGAAGGTCTTTTGACAGAAAACAGTTCCCTTGCGGGATGGATTGAAATGCCATTTTTTCTAAAAATCCCTCGCGAAGCGATGGGATGCCCAGAGAAACATGACGCCCTGCGCTCAGCATGCCAGGCGGCAGAGCGGTTGCGTCATCACGAACCCCGCCCGCGGCGGGACTTAGAATGACAGCAGAGGAGGCGTTGCCGGGCCGGCCACCTCCCAGGGATGGCGCCCTGCCGGGCGCACCATAAAAAAAGGCTCCTCGCGGTGAGGAGCCTCGGTACGGAGCCATTTATCTTCAAAGGCATCACCATCGGCCCTTGCGATTCCAGAAGACATGCCCTTTTTCGAAGGTGTGGTTTTTACCCCCTACTCCGGCATGACGCAAAATCTTCATATGCTGCATGCTCCATGCCTGGGTAAATTGGGGATTACGGAACACCCCTCGGTTGATACTCCGGATACGCTGCTTCTCATTCCCCTTGAAGAAGGCAGCCATGGGTCACCCCCCCTATTTTGATTTATCGCCTAAATTCACCCCAAACTCGATATTGATCTCAAAAGCGGAATGATTTTTTTTGAAGGCAATTTCTTTGGGAAAAATGGCATAACGGTATTGGGGACGGATACTGACAAAATAATTCTCCCGGCTGATAAATTCCACACCAAAACCCGCCACCAGGTTGTAAGTGACCCCGTATTCGGTTTTGGGATCGCCCAAACGGAAAAATTCGTAGTACCGTTTATCAGGCACATTAATACCCACAATAGCCCCTGCCTGAAAGATGAGATGAGGACGAAAATTGTCCTCGATGGTATGGGCAAAAAGCCGCTTCTTTACTTCCAGATTCACCGGGATGAAAAACAACTGGCTATATCGATTAAACGAGTAGGCGAATCCGTAGTATGGGTCAATATATTGATATTCCCGATCGCCGCGCATGATAAAGAATTCCGCATTCGCCCCCACGTTAATAAAATCGGGCAACGCCAGACGATAAAACCCACCGATTCCAAAACCCGACATGGACAATACCACCGTCATTCCGCTTTGATTGTTGTGGGTTGGTGGATTCTCGTCCTCGACAAATATCTGGGCCCCTCCGGGGAGGGAAAATCCTATCACAAGCCATAACCCGACAATAATCCTGATCATTTCGTCCTCGCGTTACCGGTTCATTGTTTTCACGCCCAATGGGGGCAGAAAGCTCCCGAAACAGGTGGGAAAAATTCCCTCCCGGATCGTCAAAACGGCACGTTGTCATCTGCCGGTGCATCCAGATCCTCCGGGGAGCTCAGTTCTCCCGGTTCTTCCACATCAGGGGTCGGGGTTTCTCTACCGGGGGCGGCCTCCAACAGCTGAATGGCGGTAGCAATGATCTCGGTGGTAAAACGGCGTTGCCCGCTCTGATCCTCCCAATCCCGATACCGAATCCGGCCCTCGACGTACAGACGATGGCCCTTCTTGGCATACTCCTTGACAATTTCGGCCAGCCGATTCCAGGCCACAATGCGATGCCAGGCCGTCTCTTCCTGAGTATTGCCCTCCCGATTCTTCCAGACATGGTTGGTGGCCAGATTAAAGTTTGCCACCGGCGCACCACTGGGTGCATAGCGTATTTCGGGGTCGGCACCCAAACGACCGATAAGAATCACCTTGTTCACCGTTCCACGTGCCATATTTCCTCCGTTTTATTTTTGGGGTTTTAACCTTTGCCAAAATATAACGATTCCATTTCAAAATTCAAATATTTTACATGGCCAATGGCAAAATCAGCTTCCCCAATCTTTCCCGCACCTCATACCGGCGCCGGGATTTCGACCCAAGGGCATTCCCGTCCCCCCCAGGCGAACACCCCCCGTCGCAACATCCCTTCATCCCGGCATGGTTTTCCGAAAATTGCTTCCATTCCGGGCCTCTGGTGCAGCCAATGGAAGGGAGTGCTCGACATTCCTGCATCCCAAACGCCCGCACCTTTTCAAAAAATGCTTTCCTACCGGTGCCAAAATCTCCTATTTTGACGTTTCCAAAACCGGAGTGGAATCATGAGTAAAAGCATATATTTCGAGTCCATGTTTTTAGGCCCAAAGGCCGAGAACGCCGAGGAGTTCGAAAAATTGATGCTGGAGGTCTTTCGAGATCATGTCTTCTGGCGGCGCAATTTTCATCCCGATGATCCTTTCGGCATCACCGAACGGGATAAAGCTCACCCCGATTACGCCCGGACATTAGCAAAATTCAAAGAAGAGCTCTATCGGTTGCTGGGATTGTTAAAAAACTCCTCCCAACCCTTTCCCAGCCCCCGCTACCTGGGCCACATGGCTTCCGATCTCCTCATCCCGGGACTTCTGGGGTATATCGCCACCTTGTTTTACAATCCCAACAATGTGGCTTTCGAAGCTTCCCCGGCCACCACACAGCTGGAGCTGGAAGTGGGCCGACAACTGGCCCGCTTGATGGGATTTGATCCCCAACAGGCGTGGGGACACATCACCTCTGGTGGCACAACCGCCAATTACGAGGCCCTCTGGGTTGCCCGCAATTTAAAAGATTTCCCTCTGGCCGTTAAACGATTTCTTTTAACCGGTCACTTCCCCACAAACCGGTTCGATCCGTATGCCGAAAAGGTGTTTCAGAAATCCCGGTTTGTGGAGGTTACCGACAGAGAGCTTCTGATCTCGGCAAACCCCATGGACGTTTTCGACCTGTTTTACGAATGGCTGGAAGAGCTGGACGACCAGAACTCCCGCAAAGTGCAGGACGGCATTTACCACCATCATATCAGTCATCTGGGGCTGGGTGAGGGGAACCTGGGCAAAGTATTGGTTGCCTCCAGTATGCACTATTCCTGGAAAAAGGGGGTCGAAATTTTAGGGCTGGGGCGTCAGGCACTGGAGGTGATCGAAGTGGATGCGCACTATCGAATCGACATCGCCAAATTGAAGGATCGGTTGGTCTCCTTGCACCGGGAAGGGATTCCTGTTCTGGCGGTGATCGGCATAGCAGGCTCCACGGAAGAGGGGGCCGTGGATGCGGTGGATCAGATTGTGGAATTGCGCAGCTGGGCCAGACAGGAGTTGCGCCAGGATTTTTACATCCATGTGGATGCGGCCTATGGCGGTTACGCGCGCACCCTTTTCCTGAATGAGGACAACGAATTTGAATCTTACGAAACAATACGCCAAGATTTAACCGAAAGCGATATTGTCTCCCACTGGCCCAGCAAAGCGGTGTTTCATGCCTTTCGGGCACTGTCTTTGGTCGATTCCATAACCGTCGATCCCCATAAGTTAGGCTACATCCCCTATCCCAGCGGGGCCGTGGTCTTCCGAGACGGTCGACTCAAAGATCTGATTGCCTGCTTTGCCCCCTATGTGTTCCGGGAATCCGGCGGTTCGGGAACGGATCCCTTCATCGGCATGTACATCCTGGAAGGTTCCAAGCCCGGGGCGGCGGCCGCGGCCACTTATCTGGCCCACAAGGTGGTTCCGCTGAACCGGTACGGCTATGGTACCTTCATCGGCGAAAGTATCGAAGGCGCTTTGCGCTTTTATCGCGCCATCAATTCGTTTCAACTCGCTTACCAACAGTACCGGGTGATTGGACAGGCCATTTCGGAACCCGATCTCAACATTGTTTGCTACGCTTTCAACTATGCCCATAAGGGCCGGTGGAACCCTTCGGTGCAACAGATGAACGTGTTCAATCAATTCATCAAAGATCGGTTTAAGTTCCGGGTGGGTAAACCCATCCATTCCACCGATTTTATCCTCTCTTCCACCGAATTGAATCATGCCATTTATCGAGAGGCCCCTCGTGCCTTCTTGAAAGCGCTGGGAGCCTCCTTCGAAGAATATCGGCGGGGCGCCGATATCTTTTTACTGAGAAGCTGTATCCTGACGCCCTATTTGACCATGGATTACATTGAGGAAGACTATTTGACCCGATTCATCCGTCAACTGGAAGAAGTTATCAAGGAGTTTCTGGATCGACTGGAAGCATAGGCCGAAACGTTCCGGGCCTTGACAATCGGCAACCGCCAGGGGGCATTCAGCGATAAATCAGTGGCACCAGATCGTAACAGGTACTGGAGGTGGCCCATTCAAAGCGGCCGGGGAATAGCACCCACCCGCAAACTATCCCCCGCCTCGGCCATAAAAGAAAAGGCCCGGATATAGCGCGCCCAGTTCTGGGAATCGATGGTGACGGCGGCCATGTGCCGCACCGTGTCCGCTCCAATCAGCTGCAGCTCCACGGAACGATTGAACAGCGACTTGCGGGCCCACAAATCCAGCGTAACTCGTCGAACTCCGCCACCGCCCGGAAGGGGAACCGTCTGATACACCACCGCAAGCTCCTGCCCGGGAGACCCATCCCCCGGTAAACAGACACTCCATTTCCCCCCACCATCCGGCGCGCTGTTGTGGAACTGGAAACCGGGATAATTCGCCACCCGCCAGTAGTCTCCACTGGGCTTTCCATCCTCTCCGAACGAACTGTTTTGTAGTAAATTCCGACCCTCATCGACTGAGACTGCGGTGGTACGGGTGTCGCACCCGATCTGCAACCCCAGAATAAAAAGCACCATTCCGATCCTGAAAAGCGACCGCCTCATTTTTTCTCCCCCTTCCGTTAAGCGTGCCTTTATCTCCATGCAGGTCCCCGGAACCACTGCCCACAACCGACGGTACTTCCGTTGAATTCGGGTTTCATCGGGATAGTTTCCCGATCGGGGAAGCGAAACCCAAAAATAATGAATATTTTTATTTTAACATGAAAAGAATTAAATTTCATGGTTATCAAAAGGTTAGCTGATAAAAGACGGTGGAATGAGGGAACAAGGAATCGATAACGATGGCGAGGTATGAAGACAAAGAGATGCCCCTTCTGGAACATCTGGAAGAATTGCGGCAGCGCATCATCCGCTCCTTGATTGCTATGGGAATCGGCATGGTCATCTGTCTGATCTTTGCCAAGAAGATTCTGCAGGTGCTTTTGTATCCCACCACACAACTGGATCATCCGTTTTCTTTACAGGTTTTGAAAGTGCAAGGCATGTTTCTGGTTACCCTGGAAGTTGGATTATTCGGAGGCATCATATTAAGCTTGCCCTACATTTTGCATCAGTTCTGGTTGTTTATCGCTCCGGGATTACTGGAGCACGAACGGCGGTATTTTCCTCGGTTATTGTTCTCTTCCACCACACTATTCATCGCCGGGGTAGCGTTCGCCTATTTTGTGGTTTTACCGTTTGCCCTGAATTTTTTTATTGGTTTAGCCCCCCCGGAGATCCGAGCCAACATCGCCATCGACTTTTATATTGGGTTTGCCATCCGTCTGCTGGTTATCTTTGGGGTTATTTTCGAACTACCGGTCATCAGCTATTTTTTTAGCAAGATCGGATTGCTAACGCCGGTTCTTATGCGCCGCTATCGGCGTCATGCCGTGGTGGCCATCTTTGTGCTGGCTGCCCTGCTGACCCCTCCGGACATCATCACTCAGGTGATGCTGGGCGTTCCCCTGATCCTTTTATACGAAGTATCCATCTGGATTTCCCAGCTGGTTGTGAACAAAAAATTGAAAGAAGCCGAAGCGCAGAAGGCGGAAGAAGCCGCCAAAACCCCGGAAGTGTAAACAAACGTGCGGGACCTATGGACAATCAGGAAATTACCGGTATGAAAGGCCAGTTAAAAACAATCTTCCATCCCTTTAAAACCGACCTGAAAGCATTCGACCGTCACTTCAAGCGCCTGATGAGCTCCAATGTGCGGATCGTAGACGCCATCGCTAAGTATCTGGTCATTCACAAGGGAAAGCAATTTCGTCCGGCTCTACTGTTAGTCTCCGCCCGGGCCAGTGGAGAACCTCGGGAAGCGACCTATGTGACTGCGGTAGTGGTGGAGCTGTTGCACACCGCCACCCTCATCCACGACGACGTCGTAGACAATGCGGAGTTGCGCCGGGGTTTTCCCACCATTCACAAAATCTGGAAAAGCAAGGCGGCCATCCTTATGGGGGATTACCTGTTGGCCAAATCTTTGATTGCGGCCACTGAAACGGGTAATTTGGAAATCATGAACATCATCGCCACCGTGGCCAAACGGATGAGCAAGGGAGAACTGTTGCAATTTCAGAAGTCGCGCAATCTGGACATCACGGAAACAGAATATTTCCAGATGATTTCGGACAAAACGGCCTCGCTGATATCGGCCTGTTGCGAACTGGGCGCCGTGACCGTGGAAGCCCCCCTGGATTATCGGGAACGATTAAAGCGCTACGGCGAATATCTGGGCATCGCCTTCCAGATCAAAGACGATATGCTGGACTATGAGGGCAGCATCGGGATTCTGGGAAAACCTGTGGGACTGGATTTAAAGGAGAAAAAAATCACCCTCCCATTGCTTTATGCGTTCAAAGATGCCTCGGGGCGATCGCGCAAACGAATCATCCGTACCTTAAAGAACGGGGCCGACAAAAAAGACATCATGAACATCGTCCGGTTCGTTAATGAGTACGGAGGGCTGGAAAAAGCCCATCAAAAAGCGATGGAATATAAGGATCGGGCACTGGAGGCGCTGGAGGGATTGCCGGCCACCGCGGCACGGGAGGCTTTGGCCACGTTGGCCGAATTTGCCATTTCCCGAAACAAGTGACGCCCTCTGTTTCAGCACCACGCTCCCTATGGCGGTTACCCGTTCCTCGGTATTCACAAAATTCCAGCGGACCATATGACCCGACACCCTCCCCGGAAAATCCTGATCATCCGCATGAGCTCCATCGGGGACATCGTTTTAACCTCTCCGCTCATCCGTGCATTACGGCAACGATTCCCCGGGGCCGATATCGACTTTCTGGTACGGTCGGAGTTTGCCGAACTGGTACGCCACAACCCTTACCTTTCGAACATCCTGATCTATTCTCCCGCCACGGGATGGGCCGGTTTACATCGACTTCGGCGGCAAATCCGCGCCGCCAATTACGATGTGATCCTGGACGTCCATCGCAACTGGCGTAGCCTTTATCTGCGCCGGGGGCTTCCAACGCTGGCCGTTCGCAAATACTATTTGCGACGATGGTTCCTGGTGTACACGACCATCAATCGGTACGCCGGACGGAGCCGTCTGTCTCAATCGGTGGCCGAACGCTATCTGCAAACGGCCCAACCGTTGGGCATCGATACCAGCGATCTTTCGTTGGACTGTTTCCTGCCCGAAGATGTGGAAAAGCGAATCGCCGACCGCTGGAAAGCCTGGTATTCCCGCGGAGTTCGCGTCTTAATGGCGCCAGGCAGCCGCCATTTCACCAAACGCTGGCCCCCGGAATACTACGCCCGACTCATCGGACGACTGTTCCAGCGCTTGGGGTGGAAAACCCTGCTGATTGGCGGCGCGGAAGAGCAGGAATTGACAAAAGCAATCATTCGCATGGCGCCTCCCAACGCCGCTTTTAACCTGGCGGGCGAGTGTAGCCTAATGGAGGCGGCTGCCTACATCCAACAGGCCACCCTGTTTGTGAGCAACGACTCCGGCCTGATGCATATGGCCGCAGCTTTCCGGAAACCCCAGGTCGCCATTTTCGGATCCACTACCCGGGAACTGGGATTTTTCCCCCTGAATCCGGAGGCCATCATCATTGAAAACGAGGGATTAAGCTGCCGGCCCTGTCATCACATCGGCCGATCCAGCTGCCCAAAATCGCATTTTCGATGCATGCGAGAGCTGACCCCTGAACGGGTCTTCGGCACCATCCAGACCCACCTGCTGCCTCGCCTCCATCCATCCCGGAGGTAACCCCCCGTGAGGCAGGAGCCGAAAACGCTTCCAAAAAGCGACCTATCTTTTTAAAAATGCAGAAACTGAGCATCTTTTCCGGAATAGAATGGGGATGGAAAAAATGGCAAGGAGGTGAGCAGACATGAAGGTGCTGGCTCTGGCAAACTACCGGGGTGAAGACCGCGTTTTACCCGATTTGAAAAGGCTGGTGGAAGGTGAAAAAGTGGACTTCATCGTCTTTGCCGGCGGCATCGTAAAGGGCCCGGAACGGGTAAAAGCATTTGAGGATGCCGAGAAAGACAGACGGCCGGTTTCTTTGGAAAAAGAGTCCGATGAAGAAGCCGGCACCTGGAAAGACTACGAGCTCTTTTTCAAAGGGATGGGCGAACTGAAGGTCCCGGTGTTCTATATTCCGGGGAAATTTGACGCCCCCATCGACCGTTACCTGCGGGAGGCCTTTAATTACGAGCTTGTTTACCCGCACATCCGCAACATTCACAAAAGCTTTTCCTTTTACCGAAATCACTATGAGCTGGTCGGCTTTGGCGGGGAGATTTCCGAAAAAACCCGGGAAGAACGGTTCCTTTTACAATATCCTCGCTGGGAAGTCGAGTATCATCTGAAAATCATTCGCGACCTCCGTCCCATGGAGTTGATCATGGTATTTTATACCCCACCCTATGGCGGGAAACTGGATTTAAAAGAGGGCCGGCATACAGGCTCCGAAGTGGTCGAAGATTTTATTAAAACCTACGATCCCACGTTTGCCTTCGTGGGTTCCGGCAGCGAACAGGGCGAGGAGATCATCGGAACCACCCATGTGGTCAATCCGGGCGCTTTACGAGAGGGCCGGTATGCCCTACTCAATTTGCGCCGCCGGGAAATTCGATTCCAAACCCTATAATCCCAAACCTTGATGGAATCGCTGCGAGGGGCGTTGCAGCCCCTCACTCTTCGAGCGTTTCCATAGAGCAACGATTTCTGCCGGAGTTCTTTTCCTTAAACAAGAGATCACCCCGCCTGAAGCCCTTCGCGGCAAAAAGGGGGTGACGACGACCGCCAATCAACCTTCCCACGCCCCTCCTTCACCCTGTCCGTTGCCGGGAACCGATATCCCCGCTTCCATTTCAAGCCCGGCGAACTGCGAGTGATTTTTCTTCACTGTAGATCCGGGGAACCTCGTTACCCGGATCCGCTCATCCACCGAATGAGTTCTGCCACCGGCAGATAAGGAAACCGGGCTTCCACCCGCTTTTGCTGCCGGCGGAAAATGGTGGCGCTGGCATCGCTGGCCAGAAAGCAGCGGAACCCTTCCCGGGAAAGGCTCTTCATGGTTCGAGCCACACACTGATCCGTGGTAAATCCACAGAAAATAATCAGGCTTATGCCAGACTGTCTCAGTGTGGACAACAGGTTGCTTCCCCGGCAGGCGTCAAACCCATAGCGTCCTTTGATCACCACATCCGAGGGATGATAGATGCCCGGAGTAAACTCCGATTTCCAGGTACTGCGGTAAACCCCTTTAACAGACGGGGCAGTCAAGGCAGGCGCCGATAGGTGTGCCGGGAAGAAGGATCCACAATGAACGGCGCCTGAAACACGGCAACGCCTCGCTGAGGGGAAACGCGAAATCGGCGCGGCGGGGGAGCCGTTTTCCGGAAAACACGGTCCAAGTCGCCCGAACAACGGGATCAATATCGACGCTCATAATATTTATCAAACAAGGCCAACAGCTCTCGCTCGGCCGGGGCGAGATTCTCGGCACCGTCGCGCTTCCATTCTAATATACTTTTCAAGGGCACGGTGTAAAGTTTTTCGATCTCCTCCTCGTCCAGCTCCTGGAGCCGCTCCTGTTCCATGATCTCGATGAGGCGACCCGCGGGGATTAATTGAAAGGCCTGCACGCACCGGGGATCGAAGGCGGTTCCCGTTTCCTTCTCAATCAGCTGCCAGACCTTTTCCAGAGGCTCTCGATCGCGATATTGGCGGCGAGAGGTCAATGCATCGAAGACATCGGCCAGGCAAAGCATTCGCCCGCCGAATGGAATTTCCCCGTTCTTCAGTCCCGAGGGGTACCCCCTCCCGTCGATTCGCTCATGATGGGTGGCCGCGATTTCCGGTACGTTGCGCAATTTTTTATGAAAATAGATCTTGCTTAGAATCTCCCGGGTGATTTGAGGATGCGATTTGATCAGGGCATATTCTTCCTCGGTCAATTTGCCGGCTTTAAAAAGCACCGATTCGGGAATACCCAGCTTGCCGATATCGTGCAGCAAGGCCGCGTACCGCAGCTCTTCGCGGGTATCCTCGTCCAGTCCCAGGGCATCGGAGAGGGCCAGGGTGTACAGCGTCACCCGGCGGGAATGCCCGGCGGTGATGTAGTCCCGGGCGTCCAGCGTGGTAGACAGGGTCTCGATAAAACTATTGAAACTCTTCACCTGATCTTCGTACAGCTGGGCATTCTCGATGGCGGTGGCGGCAATCTGGGAAATGGCCTCCAGCAATTCCTCATCCTGTTTGGTAAACGGGCCGTCGGTCTTGTTAAGCACCTGAAACACCCCGATAATGTCGTGCAGTTTATTGCGCAGGGGCATGGTCAGCATGCAACGGGTGCGGTAACCGGTTTTTTTATCGATATCGGGATTGAAACGGGGGTCTTTATAGGCATCGGGGATGTTCAAAATTTCGCCCGTTTGGGCCACGTAACCGGCAATGCCCTTATCGGCCGGAAATCGAATTTGCTGGCCCTTTTTTAACCCCATCGCAACTATCGACCAGAGCTCGTTCGCTTCTTCATCCAGCAAAAACACGGAACAACGATCCGCATGCAGAATCTGAGCCACCTCCTCCATCATCTTCAACAACAGTTTGTCCAGAGAGAGCTCTTCCTGCAAACTCTGCGCAATGTGTAATAACACCTGGAGTCGCGCGTTTTCTTCTTCCAGCCGATGAAGCTTCTCCATCAAATCGATCTGGTTCACGCTGCTCATTTGTCCCTCCGAATTTCTTCGTAATCGATGTCCTCCACCATCGAAGGATCGTATGGAGGAGGATCCGGGGGACGTTGTCTCTCAGGAGGTTGTTGAGGTATGCGGAATATCCCCCGTATCAGGTTCCGCACCAGGGAAAACAGAAAGTAAATCACCACTCCCCATACCAACAGGCGAATCATCCAAGTAATCCTTTTTGAAAATCGAAATTGATAATTTTTTTACCTCGCCGATGCTTACCGATTTCCATTAAAATCTGTCGAAAATGGCCTTCGTTGTGGACAAAGTCCAGATTATCGGTATTGATGATCAACAGAGGCGTTTCGTAATAGTTCCAGAAGAATTCATCGTACAAGGCGTTCAAGGCGTCGATGTACTCCCGATGAATATGCCTTTCGTAAGGTCGTCCTCGTCGGGCAATATTCTGCATCAATCGATCGGTACCGGCCTTTAGATAGATGGCCAGATCGGGCTTGACGATCTTTTTTTCCAGAATCCGGGCCACCATATTATAGAGCGCCAACTCTTTTGCATTCAAATTCAATGTCGCAAAAATTCTATCTTTGTAAAACATATAATCGGCAATAATCAACGGTTCAAAAAGGTCGTATTGTAGAATTTTCTCCTGTTGTCGAAACCGACTTAATAAGAAATACATTTGGGTTTGAAAAGCGTAGTGCTTGGGATCACGATAAAAGTCTTCTAAAAACGGATTTTCCTCGAATTCTTCCAGCACCAGTCGTCCTCCCAGTTCTTTGTGCAATCGGGTGGCCAGGGAGGTTTTACCGGCACCGATAACGCCCTCAATGGCAATGTAGTGCAATGGATCCATTTTCGCTTTCATTCGGCATCCAATCTTTTTTATACATGCGCAATTGAGTTTGATCCGGGCATTGGGCCAACAGGGATTTCAGGGGCTCTCCGGCATCGGGGGCGACAAAGGAGGGCGCCATATCGACCAGCGGTTGCAGCACGAACCGACGATTCCGGTAATCCGGGTGGGGAATGATCAGCTCATCCGACAGGAGGATGAGCTGATCATAAAATATGATATCCAGATCAATCTCCCGGGGGCCCCAGCGTTGCCGATGCCGCCGACCCAGGCGAAGTTCCAGTTCCTTCAGGGTGCGCAGCAGGGCCAACGGCTCTTGAACGGTCTTCAACAGCAGGGCGGAATTCAAAAAATACGGCTGCTGAGCGATTCCGTAAGGGGATGTCTCGTATAGTGGCGCCAATTTTTCTATCGCTCCCACTTGTTTAAGCAGATCCACGGCCCGACGCAAATAGCGTTCCCGCGGTTCAATATTACTGCCCAAGGCCAGGTACACATGGGGCATGATCGATGGTCTCCCCGCCTATGTTCCGGTCACCTTCTACCTGCCCATTCTTCCTGCGGGACGAGATCGTACAATTTCGATTTCCACATTATCCAGGAAACCATGCAAGGGCACCTGGGGTTTTCGCACCCGTAACCGTACCGACTGCACCGGAAAGTGCTCCAAGATGCTGCGGGCGATCTTATCGGCCACAGACTCCAGCAAGGTAAATTTGTAACTGTTGAATATCTCCTGCACCCGATGGTAAACCGTTTCGAAGTTGATGGTATGCTGAAGGTGATCCGTTTCAATGGCCCGGCTTAGATCGCATTCCATTTCCAGATCGACTTCGAACTTCTGCCCCAACTCCCTTTCGGCCTGATAGTAGCCGTGATGCGCATAAAAAATCATGTTGTTTAGACGGATAATGTCCATTAAATCTGTTCTTTTTCCATTGAAGTCCTCAGGTACGCGTGTTTGGGTACCGGGTATTGCCCGGTAAAACAGGCATAGCAGAAGTGGTTGGGTTGGTTCACACAATTTCTTAGATCTTCGATTTTCAGGTATTTTAAGGAATCGGCTCCCACATATTCCCGAATCTGATCGAGGGTCATGTTGTTGGCGATCAATTCCTGGCGTGTGGGGGTATCGATTCCATAAAAACAGGAAAACCGAACCGGCGGTGAACCGATTCGGAGGTGCACTTCTCGGGCACCGGCCCGCTGGATCATGCGAATGATTTTGCGAATGGTCGTCCCGCGCACGATGGAATCGTCGACCACCACCACCCGCTTGTTCCGGAAGAAATCCTTTAACGGATTGAACTTCTGCCGCACCGATTCATCCCGCAAATACTGATCCGGACGGATGAACGTTCGTCCCACATAATGATTTCGGATCAAGCCCATATGAAACGGGACTCCCTTGGCATCGGCGTAGCCCAGGGCGATAAAGTTGGCCGAATCCGGCACCGGGATGACCACATCGGCCTCAAA
The DNA here is from genome assembly GCA_015485355.1 of bacterium. Lineage (GTDB taxonomy): Bacteria > Calditrichota > Calditrichia > RBG-13-44-9 > J042 > JAADJD01. Next base: position 27,067 of record WFTQ01000089.1, read on the forward strand.
ATCGTCGTAGGATGCCAGTTTGGCCCCAATTTTATGACGCACTTCGTAAACATACTCTCCAAATTCATAGCTATCCGGCCGGGAAAAATAAATCAGCTCAAAAATGCACTGCCGCATAGTCGGCGCTTCGCCGACCCCGGAAAATAAAGCGGGCGACAGGGGAACCTCGTAGGTCGTGTTCGGTGTTACCACGATAATTGCCCCGGGCTGGACTTCTCGAATTTCGGTGGCATGCAAAATATCCAGGGCGCAGGACTCGGAAGCCACCGCAATGTCGTCGCCCACCCTTCCCATCAACAAGGGGCGGAATCCCTGAATATCGCGGAAGATGTATAGATGGTTGCGGGTCAGAAAGACCGCCGAATAAGCCCCCCGAACGCGCTTCATCAACAGTTGAATGGCCTCGGTAATTTCCAAACCCTTTCGTTCGTGATGGTAAACAATAAAGCGACCCAGCAATTCGCCGTCGTTGGTGGAGGTAAAATGGACACCCCGCGATTGCAATTCCAGGGCAACTTCCTCGTAATTGACAATATCGCCGTTGCTGGCAATGGCATAAATGGGTCCGCTCAGGGTCTCGATAATATAAGGCTGAGCATTGGTCAGCACCGCGCTTCCCCGGGTGGGATATCGCACATGACCAATGGCCGCAAAACCGTTCAATTGTTCCAGAACATCCTGAGAAAAAATCTCTTTGACGTATCCCATGGCCTTGTGCATTTGGAGAAACTTGCCATTGGTCGTGGTGATACCGCTGCTTTCCTGTCCCCGGTGCTGCTGGGAATACAGGGCCAGCATCACCTGGGCCGCCGCACCGGCCTCGGAACGGGAAAAATAAGCCGCTATTCCGCACATATTGGATCAAACTTTCTGTTTAACCTTAAGCCATTTAAAATAACATCCAGAACCCGATTAATCAAGACATTTGAATTGCCCCGGGCGGGCGGGGGGACCACAAAATATCGCCGGGAACGTTTTTTAGCTTGACAACCGGAGGCTTTTTTATAAAATTTTAAAAGTCTAAGCTTTTGATTTTATTTGGATTTCTTTTCATACCAACTAATGGAATAGCTGGTCCGACTGGCCGAGGGAAGCCAACCGAATCGATCTTTCTCACAGATTCTGTACCGAGATCGCTTATTTTTAGAAAGGCAAAAGAGGAGGAGGCCATTCATGATCCGGAAGGCCTTATTTTGGTTCCTGTTGCTCGGCCATATACCCGTCTTCGCCCAGCAACTGGCCTATATCCCCGATCCCAATTTCCGGGCCTTTATCAAGGCCAACTACCCGGGGTTCATGGTGGGCGACAGCTTGATCGTCGACTCCGCAGCCACTGTGAAAGAAACCTTCGATTGCAGCGGCCAGGGCATTCGGGACTTGACGGGAATCGAATACTTTATCAATATCACCGATTTGCGTTGCAGTTACAACCAGCTCACCTTTTTACCAGACCTCTCCAGCATCACGGGACTAAAATTCCTGTTCTGCGAGGGCAATCAGTTGACCGCGTTACCGGACCTCTCAAACCTCATTTACCTCACCGGTATCTGGTGCGGTAACAATCAGCTGGAACAACTTCCTGATCTGTCGAATCTGAGCCAACTGCAGATATTGAATTGCAGCAACAACCGTTTGACCTCTTTGCCGGATCTATCCAACAATACCAACTTAACCCAGCTATACAGTTCCGGAAATGAGTTGACCGAGTTGCCCGACCTTTCCGCCCTGAACCAGCTTTCGGTTTTATGGGTTTACGAAAACAAATTGCTGCGGATGCCCGATCTGTCTCGGAACATCAACCTGACCGATTTGCGCTGCTATCAAAACCACCTGACGGAGATACCGGGAATTTCGGCCCTAAAGAATTTGATTTACCTGGATTGTTCGGACAATCAACTGGAGAGCCTGGGGGATTTAACGGGAATGACCCATCTGCGCACCCTGGATGTACGGAATAACGAAATCAACCAATTGCCCGATCTATCGGCCAGTCAACAGCTGGAGTATATGTACTGCCAGCAGAACCGACTGGATTTTTCCGACGCGCGAGAGCTGAAAATCATCGATCGCCTGCCCAACTTGCTGGTTTTCGAATACGCGCCTCAGAAGCCTTTCGGCCGAAAAGACACCGTGGTCACCGTGGAATATTTCCCCCTCCAATTTGGCATCAGCCCACAGGATTCCGCAACGGAATATGAATGGTACAAAAACGGCACCCGGATTCCGGACTGGCATACCCCTCAGGTGACTCTTCCCAGTGTCCAGCTGTCGGATTCTGGAACGTACCGGGTGCGGGTATACGGTACCGCCTTAACCAATATGAACCATGGACCCGGAATAACCGATTTCATTTCCCAGCCATTGGTGCTGAGGGTTTTGCCGGGAAATCGTCCGCCCCAATTCTTAACCCAGACGCTGGATACCGCTGCAGTGGCCCACGAATACCGTCATTTGCTTCAGGCAACCGATCCCAACGGAGACTCCCTCCGTTTCGCCGCCATCGAAATGCCAAACTGGTTGCATTTGCAGGATAACGGCCTGTTGTGGGGCATTCCCGGCATCGCCGATACCGGAACCCATCCCCTCCAAGTAGAGGTGCTGGACAACGGCACCCCGGTCTTTCGAGACACCCTGGACACCGAAATGGTGGTGGTGCTCAGGAACCGGCCTCCGCGGTTGCTCCCCCCGAAACCGGATACCGCCCTGGTAATGCGCCAATACCGGGTAGAATTGAATGCCGCCGATCCCGATGGCGACTCGCTGAACTTTATCGCATTACAATTGCCCGGATGGCTTCGGTTGGAGCAAGGCCGCTGGCTGGTTGGCACACCCACCATGGCCGATACCGGCACCAACCCGATCACCATTGCCGTACAGGACCACGGCATTCCTCCATTGGCCGACACCCTCAGCCATCCGCTGACCGTTACATTGGGGAACAGCGTTCCGCGGTTTCTGACCACCCGACTGGATACGGCATATGAAGATACACCCTACGAATTCCAGATTCAGGTCTCCGATGCGGAAGGGGACTCGGTGATCTTTTGGGCGACTTCCATACCGGAATGGCTGTCCTTATCGCCCACAGGGCGGTTACACGGTACCCCTTCCCTGTCCGACACGGGAACCTACTTGCTGATGATCCACATAAAAGATACCGGTATTCCGCCTTTAAGCGATTCTCTGGCTTTTTCATTGACCGTTGCCATTAACCCCGATCCTCCGAAACTCACTTTCGCCTTACTGCAAAATCCCGCCCTGACCCGCCACGCACAGCTTGTGCTGGCATCGGACGTTTTGCTGAAGCAGGCTCCCGACGTCGTCCTCATCGCTCCCGGAGATACCACCACCATCTCCATGACCTCCCTGGGAGAGACCCAACGCCTGTACCGGGGCAAAATAGAATTCCGTCGCTCCGGCGTGTATCGGGTAGTGGCGCAGGCGGTGCGATTAAACGGAACCACCTCCACCCAGAGCAGGGACTTTAGCGTGCTAAAAATCCCTTCTCACAGAAAGGCCGTCCTGGAATCGCCCGACGCCCGCGCCCGCTTGATCATCCCCGAAACCCGCCCGAGCGAGGAGACTTACGTCGTCTGTTTTCCGGATACTTTAAAGGGAAAGCCGGTCTACCGATTCTCCCCCACCCGGCGGTTTGATCAACCCTTCACTCTGGAAATGCGCTATGACGATCTCCCCATCCAGGAGGCCCGCAAGCTGTTCATCTACCGCCGGCAGGGCGAATCGTGGAGCGCCCTTCCCAGCGTGGTACACCCCGATCACAAGGTCGTGCGCAGCTCAATATCTCAACTCGGGGATTTTCGAGTACAAGAAGACCCGGATTATCAGGGCTCCAATCTGGTTCCCCTGCAGGTACGCCTGATGCCCAATTATCCCAATCCCTTCAATCCGATAACCACGATAGAGTATCATCTGGCGGCGGACGGCTGGGTAAGCCTGACCATTTTCAACGCCCTGGGGCAAAAAGTTCGCACCTTAGTGAATCGATCGCAACCGGCCGGCAGTTATCGGATTCAATGGGATGGAAAAAACGACCGCGGTCAACGCCTGCCCAGCGGTCTTTATTACTATCAACTGCGGACGCAGGAAAGCGTTCTTACCCGGCGGATGGTCTTGATCAGATAAGCAAGGGAGATATGCATGAAAGGATTGTCTAAGGGATTGATCTTCTGGTTGTTGGGGGTAATCGGTCTGTCGGGATGTATGCGTCTTTTTGATCCCATGTATTTGGACGAACTGATCTATGCTCAACTGCTGGAAGAGGGCTGGCTTCACTTTCAGAGCCAGGAATACGATTCCGCGCTGTCTAAATTTTCCCGCGCCCGGGTCAAAAATCCCACCGCCGCCGCTCCCCATACCGGGCTGGGATGGACGTATATGATGATGAACGAACTGGATAAGGCCGACTTTCATTTTCGGGAGGCCACCTCTCAGTTCGAGGTCGATATTCATGCCTACGCCGGTTGGGCCTTCCTGAAAAACGCCCTCCAGGAATTCGCCGAATCCAACCTGCGGGTGGATCAAACCGTCTCCCTGGATTCCAACTGGACATTTCCCTACGGCCTGTCTCTGGATGTGCTGGACCTGTGGCTTCTGAAGGCGGAGAATTTCTTTCTTCTGGGGGACTTCGCCGCCAGTCTGAAAGAGGTTCAAAAAATCAATCCTTACTTTTCTGTTGACATCTCCACAACGGAAGGTCAAATTGCCCTGGCTGCAGAAATTGAACGCCTACAATCTTTGCAGGAAGGTCTTCGGAAACTCTCCGGAGCATTCCTCGGGTGGAATTCCAGACCGATCCCAGGCCTGAGGCGGTTGAATTAACAAAGGTCCCACCATGATAAGAGCGGCCCCATACGGAAATCCCTTCCGGATCCGTCGCCGGCTCTAAGCGGCAACACGTCGTCGGGCGATCGAGGGAGGCTTTAACCGGTACAGCGCTTCCGTTCCGGAGCGGAACATACAAACGGCCCGCAACATTTCCAAACGGTTCTACTTATTGAACACCACTTTTCTTAACCGTTTTTGCCCATAGGCTTCCAGCTGAACGAAATATACTCCCGAAGGGAACGATCGAGCATTCCAATTGACTATATGCAACCCCTTTCTCCAATGCCCTTTTACCAGGGTGGCAATCCTATGCCCCAGATTATTAAATACCACCAGCTGCACAATGCCGTCCCGGGATAAATAGAAGGGAATGCGGGTCACGGCATTAAAGGGATTAGGAAAAGGGGGATACAGTTCAAAGGTCTCGTTATCCCGAGGGGGTGGCTTTCCATTGATATTGTACACATAGAACCGGAACGTTTCCTCGGGTGCAAACGAGGGATAATATCCGATGCCGCTATCGGTCACCGCTTTGATGAAGTATTCCATGCGTCCGGAATCCCCGGGTCCGGGGATCTGGGCGATAAAAAGGGAATCCTGCACCCGTTTCATGGGCTGCCTTTGCCACGGCCCCTGTTGGTATCGGTAAAAAAGGGACACCGAGTCTTCTTTTAAAGGGAAACGGCTGGTAATATAGGCCTGCACTTGGTATGCCGACTGTAAAAGGAGGGTATCGGGCAAGGGGGAATGGCGAATCCGTGGGGTGTAATAGAACGCCGCTTCGTAGGCGTTCAGGATGCCCCATCCCATCAGATTATCCGGGTTCCCGGCCTGGGAAGCGGTTCGCCTGAGGGCGTGGAGCAGCTGCATGTTGCTCAACCGCGGATTAACGTGCAGCACCAGGGCGGCCGCCCCTGCAGCCAGGGGACAGGAGAGCGAGGTCCCGGAAACCCGCACATAGGTATCCGTATTGTAGGGACTGGCCGACAATACGGCGGCCCCCATGGCCATGACGTCGGGTTTGATGCGGCCGTCGGCCGTGGGCCCCACGGAGCTGAATCTCGCGCGCACACCGTTGGAGTCCACCGCCCCAACGGCCATCACACTATCGCCATCGGCGGGGGCCACCAGCGTATTCACCGAGGCATATCCCCCGTTGCCGGCGGAATTCACCACCAGAATGCCCCGGCTGGCCGCCAGATCGGCCCCCCGGGTCACCACTGTGGTGTTGCCGTCCATATCTCCCCAGCCGTAATCGAATTCCCCGTGAGTGAAGCCATCTCGATACCCCAGAGAACTGGAAATGATATCCGCACCCAGACTGTCGGCCCATTCGGCTCCGGCCACCCAGTTGTCTTCCTCAATGTGCCGTTCGTAATCGGTATTTTCCGTTTTCGCCAACAAAAAAGTTGCTCCAAAAGCCGGACCAATGAGTTTGCCCGGAGCGAAACCGCCCAGCGCACTCAACGTCAGTGTACCGTGGGTGCCCTCACCCATTTCCCCTTTCGTAGTGGTCACATCGGCATCGTCATTCACAAAATCCCAAGTAGCCAGGACATTCAAATGCTGAAAGCTCTCGTGTTCAAAATTATCAAACCCGGCATCCAGCATGGCGATGTATATGCCTTCGCCATTATAGCCCAATCGATGCAGCGCGGGTACCTGGATCAGCTGATTCTGAATCCGTGAAGGACCGTAGTCCAGACCGCTGTCCGAAACGGCCGGCTTTCGCAAAGGGAGCGGATAGGGCTGAAGTTCCGGTTGGGGCAACCGGTACCGCCGCACAAGGTCGATCTTTTTTACAAAGGGCAGTTGGGCCAGAGCCCTCAATTGTTGGGCGGTCACTTCCGCAGAAACAGCGTTTAACCAACGGGAGGCATGCCGTATTTTATGTACCTGTTCACGCACCCGGGATAGATAGGGCTTATAGACGGGTAAATCATAGACGTCCACCAGGTGCCGGGGGTCTCGCATCCGTAAACGGCGTAGACGGGCACGAGGCGACAACCGCCGCTGCACAGCCGCCAATCGCTGTTCCAGATGAGGGCCCTTGTCCCGAAGAAAGATCCAGACCTTTATCAGCGAATCCGAAAAACCGGTATGCAGGGCCTGCCTTACAACCGGAGAGAATTTATCGTCCGGACTGTTTTGCGCCGTCCCATCCAACAGGAAAAGCAAAAGCATAACGAGGACCGCTCGAGGGACTATCTTCATGGGTGTAACGCTCCTCTTTGATAGTGGTGGATTAAGTCGTTCCAAACGGCCTGCAGGATTTTTTGAGTGGCTCCGCTGTTTTCCCGGGCAATTTCTCGGGCACGCCGCCCTTTGCCTGTGCGGAGATTGCTGTTGGTCAACAATTCCTTCAGCCAATAGGCTATCTCCGCGGCATTATGCACCTCCACCGCCGCACCGTCGGCCTTCAACAATTGCGCCTCGTGAGAATGTTGATGGACGGGACCAAACAGCACGGGGATACCATACGCCGCGGGTTCCAGCACATTATGGACGTTTTGTTTGAAGCTTCCCCCCACATAGGCCACCCAGGCCAGGGAATATAAATTGGCTAATATACCGATGCGGTCGACTACAATAAACGGTTGGGACCGATAGTGCTCCAACCGGGAGAACCGGATCACCCCATGGTGTTGTAAAACGGCCTCGATCCGCCGCAGGTGTTCCTGGGTGGGTTCATGGGGACAAATGATACTCAGCAGATCGGGCACTTGCTGACGTACCGAAACCAGCGCGGGCAACAGATGTTCCTCGTCTTCCGGCCAGGTACTGCCCGCCACCAAAACGGGCCTGTTGCGGTAAATCACCTCCGGAAGCAGCGCCTTTTGTCGGGACTCCTGCGCCCGGTACAACACCTGGTCGTACTTGGTATCCCCTACAACCTGGACTCTGTCCCGATCCACCCATTGCCGGAAACGTTCTTCATCCCGAGGGGAAACCGCCAGAATACGGGTAAAATGCCGATACACCCTGCGATTGAACAGCCCCATAGGAAAACCCAGACGCCCCGAATCGGCATGCAAGGAGGCATTCACTAAGAAGACAGGGATTCCCAGTCGCCGGGCCACCCAGATTTGAGCGGGCCAAACATCATGCCGCGAAATTAGCAACGCATAAGGGGATAACCTGCGGAACATTCGGTAAACCGGCCACCAGATATCGAAAGGGGCATAAACAAACAGGTCGACCCCGGGAAACTCCCGGACGTTTTCGTAACCCGAAGGGGAAAAAAACATCACCACGATTCGGCAGCGGGCATCCTTTTCCTTCAATGCCGTTATCAGCGGTTTAACGTGTTCAAACTCGCCCATCGAGGCGCAATGGAACAAAAAGAGCGGCGCCTTTTGAGAAGAACCTTGTTGCCCAAACCGCCGGATCTTCCCTGCGGTACGGTATCGGCCCAGAACCCCCGCCCGAACTTTCGGATGAAACAGGGCTCCCAGATGAGCCAAAATGATCAATACCGGTGCTATCATCCAATTGTATATCAGAAACCAAAAGCCGTCCAGCATAAGTCGTCCGGGTTTATCCGGTTCCCTGTTATTCATAGGGAGCCGATTTTAAACTGGTGTAAATATTCAGATAATTCCGGTACCGCTCGGGAAATATATTGTTTTTCTTCACCGCCTCTTTCACGGCGCAGCCCGGTTCATGAATGTGCAGGCAGTCGGCAAATTGGCATCGGCCTTCGTAGTGACGGAATTCAATGAAATACTTCTTCAAATCTTTTTTGTAGATACCCCAAAGCCCCAATTCACGGATTCCTGGCGTATCGATGACATAGCCGCCAAAGGAAAGGGGAAAAAGCTGCACCACCGTGGTGGTATGCTGCCCCTTCCCGGTTTTCCGGCTGACCGTTTGCACCTTGATGTCCAGTCCCGGTTCAATGGCTTTGATTAAAGAACTTTTTCCCACCCCGGAATGCCCTACCAGCGCGGTGACCCGATTCTTTAAGACCTCCTTCACCCGGTCCAAACCTTCTCCTTGAACGGCCGAGGTGAAAAAGGTGGGATAACCCAGGTGGTTGTAATAATCGTAATAGGCCCGAAACGCCTCGGCCGAGGCCAGGTCGATTTTATGGATACAAACCAGGGCCTGCAGTCGATTTTTCTCCGCAATGACCAAGTAGCGGTCCAGCAATCCCGATTTAAACGTCGGTTGTCTGGCCGACATGATGATTAAGATTTGGTCGACATTGGTGGCAATGATGTGTTCTTGATGGGCCCGGCTTTCGATGCTGCGGGACAACCGCGACCGACGGGGCAGGATCTCCTGAATGACCCCCTCATTTTCCCCCACAAACTCCACGGTAACATCATCGCCTACCCGCACCACCGAATATTCTGTATCTTCGGCCGCCAACCTTCCCCGAATCACGCACGGAATGATCCGACCCTCGACGAAAACATCATAAGTCTTTCGGGTAACCTTTAAGACCTTACCGGTTTTCAGCTGAACGGATGCGTTTCCCATTACACCTCAGAAAAAGATCTTTTTCTTCTTCGATCGCTTTCGGGGACCCTGATGCACTTCACAGGTTTCCGTGGGCTTATATTTAACGTTGAACACCTCTTTAACGACCCGGGGACAAAAATTGGTGGCAATCTGGCCGGTGTCTTCACAAATGGAGAGCCGGATGACGTCGGGTGGTTGTTTAAAGGGTTGGTGGGTCAGTTTCAGGGTATCGTACACACATTTCATAAAATTGGCCCAGAATGGCAGTGCGGCCGCGGAACCGGTTTGTCCGGGTCCCAATTTCATTTCCGGATCATCCAGACCGACCCACACCCCCGCCGTCAGGTGCGGGGTGAACCCCACAAACCAGGCATCGGTGTAATCGTTGGTGGTTCCGGTCTTCCCGGCGGCCGGCGCATAAAACTGAAACCGCCAGCGCAGGCTTCCACCGGTTCCTCGGTTGACCACATCCTCCAGCATGTTGGTCATAATGTAGGCCGTGGCGCGGCTGAGCACCTCCCGCCGACGAGGATGGGTCTCGTAAATCACATTTCCATACCGATCTTCAATGCGGGTAATGGCCACAGGCTCCACCCGAATGCCCTGGTTGGCAAACACCCCGAAGGCGCTCACCAGTTCCAGGGGGATGACCTCCGAACTGCCCACCGCCAAACTGGGAAAAGGCCGTAGTGGAGTGGAAACGCCCAACCGACGGGCATACTCGACCGCCGCCCGGGGGCCGATTTCCAGAATCAAATGAACGGCAATCAAGTTAATGGATTTGCGCAACCCTTCCCTCAGCGTGGTAGGCCCCCCAAAGGTACGATCAAAGTTTTCCGGATCCCAGCGTGTTCCATCGGGATTGTTGACCACCACCGGTTGATTGAGCAACTTAAAGGCGGGGGAATACCCGTTATCGACGGCCGCCGTATAAAGAAAAGGCTTGAAGGCCGATCCCGGCTGACGGCGGGCCTGAACCGCCCGGTTAAATTTCGACTCCGTAAAATCCCGACCCCCCACCATGGCCAGAATATGCCCATTGTGATGATCGATGGCTACAAAAGCAATTTGCACCCGAGACTTGCGCTCGAAGACGGAATCGGGCACTTCATGTTCCTGTTTCCATTTCCACAGATTTTTCCGCACCCGCTCCTGAAGAACCGGCATAAACCCGGCAACGGCAGAATCCATGCAGGCCTGGACCACCGTGTTCAGGGTCGTGTAAACATTCAGGCCGTCTTCGTACACATTCACTCCCAGTGAATCCTGCAAATCATTCAGTTGCTGACGAACATACTCCGTGAAATAGGGGGCCACCTTGCTATACTCTTCGATGGGATGAACCGTTACCGGCAGTGCTTTTAAGCTATCGTATTCTGCATCGGACAAATATCCACAAACCTTCATATTGTACAGCACCAGATTGCGGCGTTGCCGGGCCCGGTCGGGATGATTGATGGGAGAATAATAGGCCGGCGATTTCAACAGGGCGATCAGGATGGCGCTTTCTTCCACCGCCAGTTCACTGGCATGTTTACCAAAATACCGCCGGGCGGCACTTTCGACCCCATATACCCCATGACCAAAATAGGCCTGGTTGAAATACATCTCCAAAATCTCTTGTTTCGAATAGGTGCGTTCAATTTGAATCGCCGTTAAAATTTCCCGCAATTTTCGATTGATGTTTTTCCGGAAACCGATCTTTTTGGTATAAAGATTGCGGGCCAGTTGCATGGTAATGGTACTGAAACCCTGACGAAAACTGAGGGTAATAATATCCACGAACACGGCTTTGGGGATTCGCTTGATGTTAATGCCCCAATGGTCATAAAATTCGCGGTCTTCGGTGGCCAGAAGCGCTTGAACCGTATGTTCGGGAATTTGCTCGTAGGGAACATAAATGCGTTTAAAGGTAAACAATTCGTGAATGAGCTGTCCATCCGCCGAATAAATGCGGGTTACCAATGCAGGATTGATGTTTTCCAGCTCCGTGAGGCTGGGCATGCCCCGGCTTAAGTAAGCAATATACCCCAGGGCAAAGAGGGTCAAAAAGACCACCCCGCTCACGAGCGGATGCTTCCACATAAAAGAAAGCACCGATCGACGGCGGGGACGGGGTTCGGCTTGCTGGGAGTTCGGACTCATACAATCGTTTCGTTTTGATTTTCGGGAATCTATACGCCTGGAACTCCTTTTGGTTCGAAGCTATATACAGTATAAACAGGAAATCAAAAATTAGGAGCTGCGAAATTTGAATGCAAGCGCAATTTGAGAACGAAAGAGGGAAAATTGAATATTTTTAAAGGATTTAAGAATTTTCTACTTGTGTTCAGGAATATTGGGACTTTAACTTTAATTTTTAGACTCTTTCATCAGAATGGTTGAGAAAGCTCTATGAAAACCGCTCGATTTACGGTTGGTTTATTGGTCATCACCCTCTGGCTGGGGGGCTGCGCTTCGGCACCCAGGTTGAAAAAAGAAACCCCGCCCCCGATCGATGCCAATAAGAAAAAGGCGGCCGACTATTACCTGTCCGGGGCCTTATACGACTTCCAGGATCAATACGAACGCGCTCTGCTGGAATATTTCCAGGCACTGGTGTACGATTCCACCTCCGCCCAAATCCTGAAGGCCATCGGCCGAGACTTTCTTCGTACCCGACGCTTCGAAAGCGCTATCGAATATCTGAAGAAGGCCTACCATTATAATCCCCAGGACAAAGAAACCATCTATTATCTGGCCGAAGCACATTTCAACAACCGAAACCTCCTCGCGGCCACCCGCTACTTCGAAAAGTATCTGGAAATCGACCCCTACAACCTGATGGTGCAAAATAACCTGGCCTATCTGTATACTCAACTGGGAGACACCGATAAACTCATCCGATTGCGGGAAAAACAACTGGAATTATCCGGATTCTCCCAGGAAGCGGTTCTTCAGCTGTATCGTTTGTATTTAAAGACCGAACAGTACGACCGGGCCGAAGCGTTGGCGCGCAAATTGGTGGAAACACATCCCCGGTTGCCCAATGGTTGGCTCTTGCTGGGCAATTTGTATGAACTGAAAGACGACACCACCGCGGCCATTCGATCGTACCGTCAGGCCCTCCAATTAAACACGGAAAACAAACAGGCCATCCTGCAATTGTATCGCATCCACCGAGCCACACGGGACTGGAAAGGGATGGTGCAGACCTTCGAGCAAATCTACCGCATCGATACGACCAACGTACAGGTGCGCTTGATTCTTTCGGAAGGATATCTGTTTTTAAAACAGTATGACGATGCCAAGCGCATTTTGCGGCCCCTGTCCAGGGATGAACACATCCGGGAACAGGCCCTGGAAATGTTGGGACGCATTGCCTCCGACGAAAAAAACTACCCGGAAGCCGAAAACTATTTCAAGGAACTCACCCGGATAAATCCCCAAAACAAATTCGGGTGGTTTTATCTGGCCCTTCTTTACAATCAGCAAAAACGTTTTCAGGAAAGTTTACGGGTTCTCCAAACGGCCTTAGAAAACATCCGGAACGATGCCGATCTGCTGGGCCTTTACGGTTCCACATTAAGCCAATTAAAACGAGACCAGGAAGCCCTGGACATTCTGGAACGCGCCAACCGGTTGGATCCTAAGAACCTCAACACCATTGTTTCCCTGGGGATTATTTACGACCGTTTGAAAATGCATCAGAAATCCGACTCCCTTTACGAGGCCGCTCTTCTCCTGTATCCGGACTATCCTCTCATCCTGAACAATTACAGCTATTCGCTGTGTGAGCGGGAAATCCAACTGGAACGAGCCTTAAAAATGGCCAAAAAGGCCCTGGAACAAGAACCGGAAAACGGCGCTTTTCTGGATACCGTCGGTTGGATCTATTACAAAATGGGGGATTACCAGACGGCGTTAAAGTACATTTTAAAAGCCATCGAACTGCGGGAAGACAGCCCGGAAGTGATCGAGCATCTGGGCGATGTGTACTACAAACTGGGCAATACGGAGGAGGCCCGAAAATACTGGGAAAAAGCGCTCGAAAAAGACCCATCCAATCAACAGCTAAAAGAGAAACTTCAGAATTTATGACGTGGCCCCTGAGGACGATCGCCCTGCTCGCTTTAATAGCCGGCTGTGCGGCACCGCTCAAACGGCAAACCATTGCCCCCTTCGTTCGAGAACCGGCACGCTGGCCGGAAGCCTACCAGAACAACTTTCGCCGGATCCACACCTTTGAGGGGACAGCCAGACTCACCATCGAATCGCCTCGGGTAAACGGGCATGTCAACATCCGGGTAATCTGGGTTGCGCCGGACACCCTGTTTGTTCAGGCCGAAGGGGCTTTGGGTATAAACGTGGGGAAAATCTTTATCGGCAAACAGCGTTTTATCATCTATAATGAATACGATAATCAATACATTGCCGGGGAATTGAGCAATCGATACCTGGCCCGTTTCCTGGATACCGATTTTAGTCTGCACGACCTGCAATCGGCTCTCTTAGGGAAACCCCCGATCCCGCTTTCGGGCTTGCAACCGGCAGATACCAGCCGCGGGATTTTTACTCGCCAGGAGGGAGAAGTGAAATACCGGTTGGTGGTCGATCCTCAAACCGGACTCCTTGAAAAATGGGAAATGATACGTCGGGGAAGAGTGGTCGCCCGGATGGCCTTTCAACGATATCGCAATCAGGATGGGATTTATCTGCCCCGTCTCATTCGTTTCACCCGTCCCGAATACCAGGAACGCATTACCGTGTTTTACAAAACCATTCAAATCAATCGACCGATCCCCCCGAAGCATTACACCATCACCATAAAAGCGAAGGCCAAACAACTAAACCTGTAAGGAGAAAATGGAGCTGAGCGTTGTTATACCGGCTTATAACGAAAAGGAATCGCTTCCGGAGTTATTGGAGAAAACCCACCGGGTGTTACAGGGGTTGAAGATTTCCTACGAGATCATCGTCGTCGATGATGGCAGTCGAGACGGTACCTTTGAAGCATTGCGACGCCTGAAGTCGCGTTTTCCGGCGTTGCGGGCCATTCAGTTTCGCCGCAATTACGGAAAAAGCGCCGCTCTGGCCGAAGGATTTCGCTTGGCCCGGGGAGACATTGTCGTAACCATGGATGCCGATCTGCAGGACGATCCGGAGGAAATCCCCTCTCTTCTCCGAAAACTGAGAGAAGGCTATGACCTGGTTTCGGGTTGGAAAAAGAAACGCCGCGATCCTCTCACAAAAACCATTCCCTCCAGGCTGTTTAATTATGTCACCGCCCGGGTAACAGGCATTCCCCTTCATGATTTCAATTGCGGACTCAAAGCCTATCGTTCCGAGGTGATCAAAAGCATTCAGGTGTACGGAGAGTTGCACCGCTTTCTTCCCGTACTGGCCCAGTGGCAGGGCTTTCGTATCGGAGAAGTCCCTGTTCGGCACCATCCCAGAAAATATGGAAAGACCAAGTTCGGTTTCTCCCGGTTTTTTAACGGCTTTTTTGACCTGATCACGGTGTTGTTTCTAACCCGCTACAAAACCACCCCCTTGCATATATTCGGTTTGATCGGGTTGGGTGCCTTTACCTTGGGGTTTTTCATCGAATTGTACCTGACCATTTTGTGGTTTATGGGGCATAGTATCAGAAACCGCCCCCTGTTTTTTCTGGGCATCCTCTTGATCATCGTCGGTGTCCAATTCGTCGTGCTGGGATTGCTGGGTGAAATGCTCTCGGCCAATTTTGCCGAAAACATGGAATATTCCATTAAAGACCGCATCGATTAGGATAACAACCGACCCATGGGAAGATACCGATTCTATTCGATTATCGTGCCCACATACAATCGGGAAGAAGAGATTCGGGAATTGCTGGACTCTTTTCGCCAACTGGACTTTCCCGCAGATCGATTTGAGTTGATCATTGTAGACGATGGTTCCACCGACGGCACCGCCCCGCTGGTGGTGGCCTACCAACAGCAAGTTCCCTTCCACGTAAAACTGATCCGGCAACTTAACCAGGGCCCCGGGGCGGCCCGGAACCGGGGAATGGAGGAAGCCCGGGGGGATTTTTTTATTTTCCTGGATTCGGACGTCACCGTTCCCCCCCACTGGCTTACCGTGGTGGATGCCTCCCTGAATGCTTACGGTGGCGACGCCTTCGGAGGCCCCGATGCCCATCGGGACGACTTCCCACCGCTGTTAAAAGCCATCAATTACGCCATGACGTCTTTCCTGACCACCGGAGGCATTCGCGGTCACGCCCAAAAAAAGATGGGAAAATATCACCCCAGAAGCTTCAACATGGGGGTATCCCGCAAAATCTATCGGAAAATCGGCGGTTTTAGCAACATCCGTCACGGTCAGGACATTGAATACAGTCATCGAATCGGGCAAAGCGGCGCCCGGATACTGCACATCCCGGAAGCCTACGTATTTCATAAACGCCGGACGAGCCTGGTTCAATTCTTCCGGCAGGTATTCAACTTCGGCGTGGCCCGGGTTCGGTTGGCTCAGCTCGATGCCCGACTCCTGGAAGCGGTCCACCTCCTTCCCGCCCTGGCGGTATTGGGACTGGCATCGCTCCTTCTGGGAGCGTGGATCCACCCCCTTATCGCCCGGTTGACCCTGGCGGCGATAGGCAGCGCTTTTGCGGCCTTATTGTTGGCCGGGGTTCACGGTGCCTTACGCTACCGGGATGCACGCCTGCTGTTCTTGATCCCCCTTGTGATCCCCATCCAAATCCTCGGGTATGGCCTGGGATTTCTTGCGGGAGTGTGGTTCCGGATCATTCGCAGGCGAGACGACTACATCGGATTCCGGAAACGCTATTACCAGTAAACCAACGCGGCTCTTCCTCCGCAACCATCCTGTTTAACGGAAATATCGCTCCCCACCATCGCATCAGTGGAAAATAAGACTTGTTTCTTTAAAAACAGTATTTTCTCACAAAAACGAACGCCCCAAGTATTAACCTGATTCCGTCGCTTTTCCGGGAATGAGAAGGGCAATCCAGCGGCCGGTATCTCTTCACCTTAGAAATAGGGAGTCCCTTTTGCAACACCGATGTGGCCATTTGGAAACCCTTTTACCGTTCCTGGAGACGTTGGAATATGGCATTTGCTTAATATTCCCGGTTCTCCGTACCTAACACCGTCCTGGCACTGGATTTGTAAAAAATTCTTAGCAGGTGGTGTTTTCTTCAACCACCTGGTGGGCCAAAAACGTTCAATGCATCTCCTTCACAAAACTCAGGGAGGTTGATCCGATGAAACGTTATCTGCTTTTCATGGTTTTGGGTATTACCCTTGCCTATCCTCAACAGGCCCTTCGAAAAACCAACGTCCCGGAACTGCGGCGTTTGTCTTCCACTTTCGAGCAGCAATTTCGGCGACAATACAACCAGGCGGTTCAGGCCGCCCTATCGAAGGGATGGCCCGTTCGTCAGGAATTTGCCGATGGGAAAGTGATTGAAATACGGGAACTTTTACCATCGGGGCGTCCCCTGTACGTACAGACCCTGAATCTCAATGCGGCAAAAACGGTTTCCACTTCACGGGTCTGGCCGGGCAGTGGAGGGGGGTATCACCTGACCGGAGACGGGATAATAATAGGGGAATGGGATGCTGGAGCAGTGCGGCACACCCATCAGGAATTTGGAGATCGGGTCATTCAAAGAGACGATGCCGGCCGTATCAGCAACCACGCCACGCACGTGGCCGGAACCCTGGTTGCTTCAGGGGTCCAGGCGAATGCCAAAGGAATGGCCTACGAAGGGATACTCCACGCTTACGATTGGAACAGCGACAATTCCGAAATGTCCTCGGCGGCAGCCGACGGGCTGAGCATCTCCAACCACTCCTACGGATACTTAACCGGATGGGACTGGAACCACTTCAACGACAACCGCTGGGTCTGGTGGGGCGACCCGGATGTGGACGCCGATGAAGACTACTTGTTCGGCTTCTATTGTTCCCATGCCCAGGATTGGGACGGCATTGCCTATAATGCGCCGGAATACCTCATCGTGGTTTCTGCGGGGAACGATCGCAATGACGACGGCCCTTCAGCCGGAGAATCTTACTGGATCTGGGAAAACAGCACCAGCAGCTGGGTGCTGGACAGCACCGCCCGAAAACCCGACGGAAATTACGATTGTATTTCCCATACCGCCATTGCCAAAAACGTGCTCACTGTGGGAGCCGTGCATGACATTCCTCAGGGATATACGGATACCTCCGATGTCATGATGAGCAGCTTCAGTTCCTGGGGACCGGCGGATGACGGCCGGATCAAACCCGATATTGTGGGGAACGGCGTCTACCTCTATTCCAGCGTCGGAGACCACGACAGCAGTTATGTCTCCTATTCCGGGACGTCCATGTCTTCTCCCAATGTGGCGGGTTCCATGGCTTTAATTCGCCAATATTACCTCCAGGTAAACGGAGGAGCGGCCCCTCTGGCTTCTACCTTGAAGGCTCTGGTTATCCATACCGCCGATGAAGCCGGTTCCACCCCCGGACCGGACTACCGCTTCGGTTGGGGGTTGTTGAACACCGAATCCGCCATACGGTTGATTGCTCAGGAAGGATCCGGTCATTTGATTGAGGAAATTACCCTTAAAGAAGGCTCAACATATCAACTGTCTCTGGAGGTCGATGGCACCGAACCGCTCAAAGCCACCCTATGCTGGACCGATCCCCCGGGGACACCACCCCCGGCCTCTTTGGATCCCCAAACCCCCATGCTGGTGAATGATTTGGACCTGCGCCTGACCAGGGGCAATACGACCTTCTTTCCTTGGACGTTGTCGCCACAACAACCGGCCGCCGCCGCTGCCACCGGAGACAATACCGTGGATAATGTGGAACAGGTTTTGATTGCCTCACCCACCCCCGGAACTTATACCCTGACGGTGAAACACAAGGGAAGCCTTCAGGGAGGTTACCAGACCTTCTCGCTTGTGGTCAGTGGTATTGTTTCCCAACCCGCAAATCCCAACGCCCCCGCGAATGTCGTTGCCGGGAGCGGTTTCGACGGTATGGTTCCCCTTACCTGGGACCCTCCGGAAAATGCGGTAACCCTCGCCACCCGGCATGAATTTGCCGGGGAAGCGGCTGCAAAGTCAAAGATAACACCAAACCCCCAGGCGCCCCACAACGTCCAGGCCGACACCGTCCGTTTATATCGCATTTATCGCTCCACCAGCCCCGGAGGGCCTTATACCTTCCTGGCTTCGGTGGATCCCAGCCATCGCAATTATGCGAACAATGAAGATTATATCGACACCGATGTGATAAACGAAACGACCTACTATTACGTGGTAACGGCCGTATTTACAGACAGCAGCGAAAGCGTCTATTCGCCGGAAGTGTCGGCCACGCCGATTCCCGATGGTATGCACGTGGAGCTCCATTGGAGTCAGGTATCTCCCGTTCTGGACGGCGTTCTGGAATCCGGGGAGTGGGACGATGCCGTGCGTCTGGACATCAGCGCATCGGGAGTCGCTCAACCGGTCACCCTTTACATGAAAAACGACAACAACTATCTGTACCTCGCCGTGGACGATCCCAACAACACCAGCGACACGGATTTTAACGAAATCGGGCTCTATTTTGATGACGACAACAACAATACCTGGGACGCTGACTCGCCATCCACGGAGGGCAATTTCTGGATCGACTTTCGAAATGGGAACACCTCTGTTGTATTCCGGCCCATTTGGGGAAGCCACCCGGACAGCATCCACTTCGAATCGTCAATCTCCTCTCCCGAAGGGGTTTCTGCAGCGGCTTCCCTCACCAGCGGTCATGTTCTGTACGAAATCCGGATTGACCTGAGGAGCAGCGCTCTAACGGCCCTGCCGGGCGAGGAAATCGGCCTATGGATGTTCAATTACGATCCGGACAACCCGGTGGGTCATTATTATGGTTTTTCCGCCAACTGGCCTTATGGAAGTGTGTGGACCGCTCCCTTATCCTACGGCAAAGTCAAATTAAAGAGTCCTCCTCAGGAACCAAACATCAGGTTGATCGGTTATGAAATCGACGATGATGTCCGCAACCAAAGTATAGGCAATAATGATCACCAGGCGAATCCCGGGGAGTTTCTGGAAGTGTTTCTCCAGGTCGCCGTATTGTCGGGCTCCTATAATTCGATTTATGCCGTACCCGATTCCAGCGCCGATCCTTACGTTCATCCCAACCCGGTATACTTCTACGATCGCTACATTTCCCACCCCAGATCGGTGTCGACGGGAGATACCGTCTGGTTGACGGATGATTTCGATTTTGTTGTGGCCTCCAGTACCCCCGAGGGGCATGTCTTAACCATCCCTCTCCAATTCTATGACGGAGATGGCCAACAGATCGGGGAAGACACGCTGTTCATTCCGGTTACCGGAAAAGACCAATCGCCGCCATGGCCGAGCTCACCTCGAACCGTACCCAGGAGCGGCGGACCCGGAGAGGTGTTCACGTTCAACGTATGGACCCGAGAAGCCGGTCAAACCACCCGGGTAACCGGCATTGTAAAAAAAGAGGATGGTACCATTTATACGAAACTGACCCTACATCCCACAGGCAATACAGCCCGATTTCTGGGATATGAATACCAGGCTCAATTCACAGTCGACATCCCCGCCGATCTGACGGTGGATGTCGAAACCCAGGATGATATGGGAAACACCGGATACTTCAGCCTCACCGATCGACTGACGACCCGGCCGTTTCAACAACGGCATAAAGTCTTACTGGTGGCCGACGACGGCCCCTGGAACAGAGACTTTTCCGAAGTTTACATGGAAGACCTGCTTTCTCGAGGCATCGGCTTCGACATCTGGCGCACCTGGGTACGGGGCCCCATTGGTGCCGATACCCTGAATCAATACCTGGACGGTGTGATCATCTGGTACTGCGGTTGGGTGTATCCTCAACTGGATTCTCTGGAACGGGTAGTGCTGGCCCAATTTTTAGACCAAGGAGGTCGGCTGTTTTTTAACGATCAGGACCTGGGCTATTATCTTTACAATGTGGTCGGTTCGACGGAAGCGGACTGGTGGTATCAAAACTACATGCACGCTCGATATATTCAGGATAACGTAGACCTCTGGGGTGTAGCGGGGGTTGGGGGCGATCCCATAACGGATGGTATGCATTTAAAATTGCAAGATGTGTATGGAGGTTGGTGGCCCAGCGAGATCGATCCCATTGCCCCTGCAACACCGATCTTTATCTATAATCCCGCCGATTCCATAGAGGGGGACGCCATCGAGGGGAATCGCCTCCCCCGATACGCCGATGAGTGCACCGGTCTTCCTAACCACTCTCGCACAACCCCCAAGGCGCCGCGGGACACCATTTCCAGTGGGACGGCAGGGCTCAAGGTGGATAACGGCACTTTCAAAGTTGTGTACCTGGCTTTTGGGTACGAGACGATTGCCGATAGCGCACAGCGACGCACCCTGTTAAAGCATATTGTACGGTGGCTGAATCCACAGGTGCTCGGCATGGACGCCAATACCGACAATACGCCTTTAACTTACCGGCTCTTTCAGAACTATCCCAATCCGTTCAACCCATCCACACGCATTGTATACCAGATCCCCGAGCGTCAGGAAGTGCGCTTAATCGTTTATGACGTGTGGGGAAGACGGATAGCGATACTGAAAAACGGTGTGCAAAAGGCGGGGCGCTACGAAGTGGATTGGAAGGGGACGGATCAGCATGGTCGCCCCGTAGCCACCGGCATTTACCTTTTACAGCTGAAAGCGGGTCCGTTTCAGAAAACCATTAAAATGATGCTGATAAAGTAATCTCCTTGCCCTCCACTGTGCCCCTTTTCGAGGCATCGTGGAGGGCTTGTCCCGTGTCTTGAGCGATCAGAGATTCTGACCCACCTGTCTCAACAATTCCCGGGCGATGACCAGACGTTGAATATCGGAGGTGCCTTCACCAATGGTTCCTATCTTGGCATCCCGATAAAACTTTTCCACCGGATACTCCTTGATGTATCCGTATCCCCCAAAGGTTTGTACGGCCATGTCGGCAACCCGCACGGCCAACTCCGATGCGAACAGCTTTGCCATGGAAGCGGCCAGGGAATAATTTTTTCCTTGATCCGCCAGCCAGGCCGCCTGATACGTCAGCAATCGGGCGGCCTCTATTTCCGTCGCCATGTCGGCCAACCGAAATTGAACCGCCTGAAAGCCGGCAATCTTTTGCCCAAAGGCTTCGCGCTCCAGAGTATACCTTAACGTATGTTCATAAGCCCCCCGAGCAATACCTACACACAACGCCGCAATGCTGATGCGTCCCCCGGAAAGAATCTGCATGGCCTGCTTATACCCCTCACCTTCGTCCCCAATCACATTCTCCGCCGGAACGGCACAATCTTCAAAAAACAGCTCTGCCGTATCGCTGGCACGGGTGCCCAATTTGTTCATCGGCTTTCCAACCGAGTAACCAGGCGTGCCCTTCTCCACCACAAACGCAGTAATCCCTTTCTTCCCCCGTTCCGGATGGGTACGCGCCATTACCACAACATAATCCGAATAGGTAGCATTCGTAATGAACGTCTTTTGGCCGTTTAAAATCCATCGCTCACCCTCTTTCCGGGCCGTGGTCCTTAATGCGGCCGCATCACTGCCGCAACAGGGTTCGGTTAATGCCCAGGCGGCCAGGGATTTCCCCTGCGCCAGATGGGTAACATACTTGCGCCGCTGCTCTTCGTTGCCGAAGGCGAAAATATGATTGGTCCCCAGAGAATTATGCGCCGCTATCGTCAATCCAATGGAAGGATCCACGGCAGAGAGCTCCTCAACAATCAACACATACTCCAGATACCCCATCCCCGCTCCACCGTATTCCTCCGGAAAAATAATGCCCAAAAGCCCTAACTCCGCCAGTTTGGGGATCAGATGTTCGGGAAACGTCTTGGCCTCGTCGTACTCCAGTACAATCGGCGCGATCTCTTCCCGGGCGAATTCCCTCACCATCTCCTGTATAGACTTCTGTTCTTCGGTGAGTTCAAAGTGCATAGCGTACCCCTTCCCGATTTTGGATGCCTTCTCCTGTATACGACCTTTTATCCGGAAAATTTAGCGATATTCCGACCCCATACGAAAGGGGTTTTCGAGAAATTATTGTCGTCAATACCCGGGAATGGAATCCCCCCTTCCCGCTGTGAATGAGAAAAAGGGGGAACAAAACTCACCAAAACCGTTTGAAAATCGAGGGAATTTCAATAAATTAGATTTTCTGAAACGTTGCGCGATGTTGAAGTCAGATCCAGGAGAACCCCTTAGGGAAGTGGACAGGTATTTACGGGACCATGCAGAACCGACGCCGGGGGCACGGAAAGAGCTTTATTCCATTAGGAATGCCCTTCCCGATCACATTTTAAAGCCGATCTACCGGAATCCTTGGAACAGATAAAATGGGAGAATGTTCATGGCAAAAGCGAAAAAAAAGAAAGGCAAGAAAGGTGCGCCGGGGACCATGCGAATCCCCCCTCAGACATCGTCGGGATTGCTGGAACAACTGGAACGGCCCCGAAACATCCTTGTTTTCTTTGTCGCTCTTTTGATCTTTCTCACCCTTTTTTATAAACCCTTGACCATCGAAGGCTTGGAAGTCACCGGCAGCGATCTGGTATCGGGCATCGGAAAACGGCATCAGATCATACAGTTTCAGAAACAAACCGGTGAATGGGCCCTTTGGAACCCCTACATTTTCAGCGGAATGCCCTACTACCATTTATACCGTCCCATCGTTTGGTCTATTGATCGGGTCATGTTATATATGGATCGGCTGTTGGATTGGCGGGTATGGTTTTTCTGGGCGGGCGCCATTGGTATTTTTCTACTGGTTAAATTCCAGGGGTTATCGGCCGTCAGCGGAATGCTGGCCGCCCTCGGTTTCATTCTGATGCCTCACTTTCAGGCACTCATCGTGGTCGGTCATTTCACCAAGTTTCGGGCGATCATGTGGATGCCCTACGTCCTGCTGACTTTCCTGTTTTTCCTGAAAAAACGGAACCTGCTGGGCATGCTTTTGTTCAGCTGGGCACTGGCGCTGCAGATGCGCACCCATCATTATCAAATCATCTTTTACACTCTGTTAATGCTGCTGTTTGTGGGGATGTATCCCTACCTGAAACCCGCCCTGGACAAGAAATGGGGGGAATTTTTACGCTGGAACGGGCTTTTTATGGCCGCCCTGGTGCTCGTTGTCCTGACCGTGGCGCAACCTCTATTGCCCATTCGAGATTATACTCCGTACTCCACCCGCGGGGGGAAGGCCATCCACATTCAGAAACAGGTCGCCGAAAAAGAGAAAAAAGGGGTGGGCTTCGATTACGCCACCAATTGGTCCTACACTATCGGCGAATTCTGGAATCTGATCATTCCCCGGTTTCACGGAGGTACCTCCAACGAAGTTTACACAGGAAATGCTTATCCTCAGCTTCGGGGACGCACCCTCCCCGTGTATTGGGGCAGCCTGCCTTTTACTCAATCCTATGAATATATGGGCATATTGCTGGTCTTTCTGGCGATGATCGCCATCCTGTTCCGCTGGAAGGACCCCGTAATTAAAAGTTTTACCTTTCTAACCGTTTTCGCCCTGCTCCTATCTCTGGGTAAACACTTTGCAACCCTCTATAAGCTCTTCTTTTACTACGTACCCTATTTCGACAAATTCCGCGTGCCCATGATGATCCTGACCCTGGTCATGTTCAATGTCAGTGTTCTGGCCGCCTATGGTCTGGACTTTCTCCTGCGTGCTTTGCCCCAGGAGGCCCCGGCGATAAAGCAAAAGCTGTTGATTGTTTGTGCAAGCCTGGGTTTTCTACTGCTCATCCCATTATTATTCGGTTCCGGCTTTTCCCTGGCCGGCCCGGGGGAATTTCAACGTCTGGCCGCCGAGTTGGGTCAACAGCAGGCCCGACAGTGGAGCGACATCTTGCGCCATATCCGGCTGGAGATCTTGCGGGAATCCACACTGCGCACCCTGCTGTTTTTCGCTTTCGCAGGGTTTGGTCTCCTGGCGGTGCTTCAAAAATGGCTGGGCGTGGAATTTTACGCCATCGCCATGGTCATTCTGGTGGGGACAGACCTGGGGTGGATATCGGGGAACTACCTGAAAGGCAAGTTCGGAGATATCAAAAGGATCGAGCAGCAAGTTTATCGAAAAAACGCCCTGGATCGGATCATTGAGAAAGACACCACCCTGTTTCGGGTCGCTCCACCAATGGAACTAATCACCAACGATACCCGCTGGAGTTACTATTATCAATCCATTGGTGGATATTCGCCGGCCAAACTACAGGTGACTCAGGATATCATCGACAATAATCTGTTGAGACCCACTCATCCCGGCGTTCCTTTCAACCTGAACGTGGTCAGCATGCTGAATACCCGCTACATTGTCACCCCACAAGCGATTCGCCATCCGGATCTGGTTTTTCTGGGTGAGGATCGGTCCACCAACCGTAAATTGAAATTGTACCGGAATCGAAAGGCTCTACCCAGGGCGTTTTTTGTGGACACCGTGGAAATCATTCCCGACGGCGTGCAGCGGCTGCGTCGGTTAAACAGCCCCGATTTCGACCCCTCCCGCGTGGCTATCCTGGAAAAACCCCTCTCCCGATCGGTACGGCAACCCGATAGCAGTTGGGTAAAGGTCACCCATTTTGATCCCAATACAGTGGAATTCCAGATTTTCACCTCCAGTGCCGGACTGTTAGTCATCTCGGAAGTTTATTATCCCCGCGGTTGGAAGGCCGTTCTGGACGGCTCGACGGAACTGGACATTTATAAAACCAATCACCTTTTGCGATCGGTGTGGATTCCCCGGGGCGAACATACCCTGCGCATGGAGTTTCGCCCGGCTTCCTTTTACCTGGGCATTCGTCTTTCTCTCCTGGGATTCCTGTTCATTTATCTGGGGCTTCCGGTAGTGCTTTACCGGCAATATGGGGATCGTCTACGCCACTGGTGGTATGCTTTCCGGGGCGCTTCATGAAAAAGGTCGTGATCATCACTTACTACTGGCCGCCGGCGGGAGGACCCGGCGTTCAACGCGTGCTTAAATTCGCCCGGTACTTACCCCGATTTGGATGGCAACCCATTGTTCTGACGGTAAGCCGGGGAGAATACCCCGCGCTGGATCCCACGCTGGAAGCAGAAGTGCCTTCGGCCTGCAAAGTATATCGAACTCCCTCTCTGGAACCGGGCCCGATTTTCCGGCGATTTGTGGGAATGCCCCGGGAAAGCCGTATTCAAATCGGCGTCCTGGCGGAAAAACCGGACAACTGGCGCAAACGGGTGGCGTTCTGGATTCGCACCAACCTGTTCATCCCGGACGCCAAGGTGGGATGGTTGCCTTTTGCCGTCCGGAAAGGCTTGGCGATTATCCAGAAAGAAAAACCCCACCTGCTGTTCTCCTCTTCCCCTCCACCAACGGTTCATCTCATTGCCAAACAACTGGTCCGCAACACCAAGTTACAGTGGGTTGCCGATTTCAGAGATCCCTGGACAGACATTCATTATTACGAACACAGGAAACGGCTTCCCTGTTCGCGCCGGATGGATGAAAAACTGGAAGCCGGCGTGCTCCGGGAGGCAGATCGGCTGGTGTTCGTCAGCAAACGAGACATCGATCTATCGTTTTCCCGAAAGGTAAACGCGTCAAAATGTGTGCATCTTCCCAACGGGTACGATGAAGCCGATTTTCAATCCATTTCGTTTACCCCCCCTCCCCCGGAACGCTTTGTACTGATGCATGTGGGAGCAGCCGGCAGCGAGCGGAATCCCCAAAATCTTTTTCGGGTGCTGCGCACTTTGCTGACGGAAGCGGTCATATCCCCAACCGGCTTTCGTCTGGTCTTCGTGGGCCCGATTTCCGAAAGCGTACTGCACGGCATTCAGCAGGAGGGGGTCTCATCCCTGATCGAGCGGATTGACTATGTACCGCATCGACAGGCGTTGCAATTGGCCGCCGGAGCGACGGCATTATTGCTGCTCATTACCCGCTCTTCTCAAAATCGCCGCATCCTTCCGGGTAAGACCTTCGAATACATCCGCCTGAAGAAACCCATCCTGGCATTGGGGCCTCCCGGCGGGGAGGTGGATCAAATCCTTCAGGAAACGAATGCGGGCAGAGTCCTGGACTATGCCGATCGTGAGGGAATCGAAAAGCAGTTGCGGAGCTGGATCCGGCAATGGCAGAAAGGGCGGCTGGCCTATTCCGGCCACATTCCTAGTATCCGGAAATATAGTCGTGAACGGCTCACCCAACAACTGGCCGCTATCTTTGACCAAATCTGTGAAGGCTGAGCACCGGATTACCGACGCAGGAACCGGGTATAAAGAGTTTCCACCGCCCTGCGAATGGTCTGCACCTCCACGGGTTCATAAAACTTGAGCGGGTAAAGCAACAGGGGAAAGAGGAACAGGGACAGTCCTTTGAGTGTGATCGCTTCCAGCAGCGACCGCTGATTGGCCCACAGGCCAAACCCGACCAGTGCCGCCCAGACCGTCACCATGAGAAAAAATTTGCGCATCTCATAGGGAACGGTCAGCAGCCGGGCCGCCATCACCTTGACCAGAAAAAACCGGATCGCAAATGCCAGCAGGGTCGCCGCGGCGGCCCCCATCATTCCCCATACGGGGATGAACAAAACATTAAAGATAAGATTCAAGATCGCCGTCATCACGGTAATATTGGCCCCGTAGTAGGTCTTGTTTCTCAGATGGAAGGCGATACCAACCACGGCGGTGGCTCCTACAAAAACGTAAGAAAGACACACAAGGGGCACTACCTGCCAGGCGATCCAGTAGCCCGGTCTACGGGCGACCAGGGGCAACAGCTCCTTGCTGAAAAGGGCCAACGCCAATCCTACCCAGGCCGAAAGAAAAGTGAGGTAAAGAAACATCTTGCTGTAGTAGCGCGTGTCTCCTTTTTTCCGGTAGAATCGGTATCCCAGGGGTAAAAAGCTCATCACGAACGGTTGAATCAGCAAGATATTGACCACGTTACCGATCTTGTAGCCGGTGCTGTACACACCGACCTGGTGATAACTGGTTAAAAGTTTCAGCAGGTAGCGATCGCCCATATTTAAGAACATCCAGGCCATGCCTCCTATCACCAGAGGGGCTCCAAATCGGATGGTTTGCTTCAGGATGCGCACATCCCAGCGGCGGCTCCACTCACGCCGCAATGCCAGTATCAGGCCCCCAAACAATACCAGTTCTCCGCAAACGGCGGCCAACAGAATACCCTCGATTTTCATCTGGAAATACAGCAGGAAGATCAGATTGGCCGATAATAGCACCCCGAACTTGGCGATATTCAAGCTGGAATAAAGCACCGGTTGTTCTTTGGCCCGTAATACCCCCAAAAAATAGTTGTTTAACATTCGGAAAAAGACGATCACAAACAACAGCCGAAAATAGAGGCGGAAAGCATCGGGTTGAGAAAAATATCGGGCCACAACGGGGGAAAGCATTTCGCCCACGGTCCACACACATGCGGCAACCACAAAAACAAAAAGGGATTGGGTGGTGAACAGGGCGCGTCGATCGACCTCGATTTCTTTTGCATGATAAAAGCGGATAAAGGCCTGGCTCTGGCCCAGGAGCAGCAGCTGGCCCAGAATCATGATGGTGATTTCCAGGATGCCCCAGATGCCGTACTCCGCGGGAACCAGTTTCTGGGTATACAGGGGCAGGAGAAGAAACCCCACCAGCTTTGTCGCCAGGGTCGAAAGGCTGTATATCGCTCCGTGCCGGAACGTGCGCTTAACCCGATCGAGCATGGTGGAATAGGTCCAGTCTTAAAATGAGTTTCCTGTAAAAAATCAATGCGTTTTTACGCAATTTTATCACCAACAACCCCATTAACAACTGCAACACACGAAGGACCAGGCTAAAGGATATGCGAGTCGGTTCGACCGTGTATCCCCATCTCAGAAGAGGCCTTTTCAAGGCGATGTTCAAAATATCTTTATCCACATCCGAAAAGCAATGTTTCCACCGCCCGATTTTTCCTGTATCCAGGCTATGGTGGACATTGCTCTTCCAGTCTCTTTCCCAATCTAAATATACAGAAGACGTCTCAGCACCCGGAACCAAAATCGAACGCACGTCAATCGTAGAAACTTCCAGGAAATCCATCAATGCGTTCAACGTTGCCTCCGGTTCGCGGAGTAAGGGTTCGAATTTTACCTGATAGAAAACGTCCCTTCCCCATTCTTGCTGAAGACGCCGGCTTTCTTTTACAACTCTCATCCATCTATGGCAATTTTCTAAAATATTTTTAATGGTCCAGGGGACTTCCATCAAAGAGCATACCACGTCCCTTCCATCTCTCACAATATGGACAATCTTGGCGTCGGGATAGAACTCCAGTATTTGATCAACATGAAAGATATGAGACGGGGTCTTTTCGCACAGCCGGGTCTTTCCCTCTTTCTGCAAAAACAGCGAGCCGATGACATTCAGCACATCGATTTCTCTCCGGGGGGTTTTAGAAAAAATGTCGTAAAATTCTGCTTCGGTAAAACCCCCGGCACGAAAACAATCCTGTATTCTTGGGTGAGACAAAACGGACTGTAAATTGTTTCTACGGAAATAATAAGGCAGAATTTCGCTAAAAAAGTGCGTTTCGGGTGTCGAAACGATCTCCGGATGCCTGTTAAGCAGACTGGCCAAAAGGGTTGTCCCGGATCGCTCGCACCCCACAATGAAAATGGGGCTTTTCAATTCCCATGATCCCATAAATAGTGAAATAAATTTTCAAACCCTTAGAGTTTTATTAAATTCCACCAATGGAAATTAGTTTATCGAATATGAGAGTTGAATGAAAGAGAAAAAGAAATTCAGAGGCCTCTTCATCTATACGGTCGATTCCAGCTTTGTGAAGAACGATTTCAAGATATTACACTCTTCCTTTTCCATAACCCCCTTTCAATTCCGACCGGACCGCTCGAAACTCAGAAACGTTGCGTCTCTCTTTGCATTCTTGGGGAAACACATATGGAAATCGCATTTTACTTACATATGGTTTGCCAGCACTCATGCGGTATTGCCGGTGCTTTTTTCCCGCCTTACCGGTAAGAAATCCTTTATCGTTTTGGGGGGATATGATGTGGCTCATTTACCGGAATTGCAATATGGTACATTCAGTAATAAATTTCGGACTTTCACCACACGAATGGCCACCTCGCTTGCCACTCACAACATCGCCGTATCCCAATTCGCTAAAAACAAGATCACCCAAAGATTTCCCTTTCTCAAAAAAAACACGACCGTTATTTACAATTGCATCGACCCGGAGATGTACGAACAATCCGGCCAAAAGCAAAAAGAAGACATTGTCTTAACCGTGGCGCTGGTGGACAGCGAACAGAGGCTGCGATTAAAAGGCATCGACTCCCTGTTGAAAGTGGCGTCTTCACTGCCTCACATTCAATTCATCGTGGTGGGCGTAGCCCCCGCCATTTCTCGAAAACTAAAGCCTGTGCCGCGTAACATGCAGCTAATCGAACCCTTGCCCTACTCTAAGCTCCTTGATTTCTACCGGCGATCGAAGGTCTATTGTCTGCTCTCGTTAACGGAATCGTTCGGCATGTCCGTTATCGAAGCCATGGTTAATTTATGTGTACCGGTTGTATCCAATGCGGGAGCCCTTCCGGAGCTTGTGGGGGACAAGGGATTCCTGGTCGACCCGGCCGATTTAGATGAAATAAGCCGGTCTATTGTTCAAGCATTCCATCGATATGATCAAATCGTCTCGGGTTGGGAAACGCACAGATTGTTTACGGCTTTTTCCTGTGACCGACGTCGAAAACAGCTCGTCCATTTGATTACAACGAAAACACGGAGGTAACATGGGGCAAGAAAAAGGCCTTTCACTATCCGTTATTATCGCCACAAAAGATCGGTTTGAAGATCTGGCCAGATGTTTGAGGAGTTTAACAAACCAATCCGAACCCCCCGAAACGGTCATCATCGTCGACGCCAGCAAAAAAGAGGGATTAGAAAAAATCGCTAAACACATCATCGGGGAATCCTGTTCCATTAACCTTATATACGAGAAATCTCAACCCGGTTTGACGTATCAACGCAACAAGGGCCTGTCTCTATCCAGAGATGACCTTGTTCTATTCCTGGATGATGATGTCATTTTAGACGAACACTATATCCGTGAACTCAAGAAAATTTTTCGGGAAGACATCGAAGGTAAGATCGGTGGCGCAACGGGGAAACTGATGAACATGTTCCACTTTCATCCGTTTTCCATCCTGATACGGAAAATGTTCTTTCTAAGTGAGCCCGGAAGGGGAGAGGTCAAAAAATCCGGTGCTCATAACTTAATTTCGGACCAATTGTCCCGGTTAACGGAAGTCGAATGGTTGCCTGGTTTTAATCAAGCGTATAGGAAAGAGGTCTTCCGGTTCGAAACATTCGATGAAAACATGTATGGCTACAGCTACCTGGAAGATTTAGACTTTTCCTATCGGGTGGGGAAAAGGTATAAACTCGTCTATACTCCAAACGCGAGAATAATCCACTACTACAAAGATTCTCCCCAAACGCGTTTAAAATGGTACGAAAAACAAAAGATGTATATGGTTAATTATTATTACTTGTTTAAAAAACTTCTTCCTCAACGCCTGGACTATCAATTTTGCCATTATTGGTCCTATTTGGGTCAAATAATAAGAAGCCTTGTCTTACTCCGCAATTTAGGTGCTCTCATGGGCACCCTTCATGGAATATGGATTAACATCAGTGGTAAAAATCCCTTGCTAAAAAAACTTGAATGCAAGTAATTTCCCAAGAATTCGCCCTCTGTATTCATGAGTTCAACGGTGGACACCATCGTTTGGATTGATCCGACGGATGAATGACGTCTTGCGCATTGTGAATGACGTCTTGCGCATTGAACTCTACGGGTAAGTACCGGAAATGCCTTTTACCGGTTCACAGCCGATAACGGTCCAGGTTGAGGGAAGGACGGATTGCTCGGCTCAGGTCTTCGAAGGAGTACCCCAATGCTCGAGCAGCGTGTTCATACCGGTGCTTGATCCATTTCCGGTACCAGGCGCTTAGCTCTTTCCATTGTTCGAGGTAGCCCGTATTGGCGTTCCTCACTTCGGTTTCCGGGTGGAAAGGGTCTACCTCGATCCACTGAAAAATCCGGAGAAAATGGTCTTTGGGGTTCAGGACAAAATCTTCGTAATAAATGATCCGGCAATGCACCAGGTGAGGCAGGTCCTCCATCAATAACCGATGGGCATGGAGCCAGTGACGAATCAGATAGATAAGGGGCCGTCTTTTGGCCCATTTCCGGGTTGCCATGGCCACCACGGCGGGATGACGCAAGATGACCAGAAAATAACTTTCCGGGAAAAGGGCCTGTAAAAACCGCATCTGCACCAGATTCTTGGGGGATTTTTCCACCAGAACCGGTTTGGAAAAATCCCAGTAGTTACCCCATTCCCGAATCAATCGATCGCGATTCTCAGCCGTTACCAGGGCCGAGGTTTCCGTCAAGTGGGCCCGGCGATGGAAGGCAAAGCGGCCCGGCCCGCCCAGCTGCCGGGCCGTGGGAAAGACCGTTTGCAAATGCTGCCCCTCGTCTTCGGGCACACCGGTATTGTAAAAGCCGCTGATTTGAGGGTGTTGCCGGATACCCCGGTGCAAGATAGAGGTTCCACTCCGATGCAGACCGGCAATGAAAAGAATTCGCTGCTTTACTCCCCCGGAACCCATCATCCTATCGTTTTACCGAATCGCCCCATTTCATCCGCGGGCCAATCATAAAGTCTTACATACTCCAGCCCAATCCATAGGCCCTGGGACGACCCGATTCCTTTGCCGTTCATATTTTCATGCTCAGTTGAATTCTTCCCCGCTCCAGATCGACACTTATCACCTTGACCGTCACGGTGTCCCCCACCGCAACCACCTGATGGGGATCTCTCACATATTTCTCGGCCATCTGACTCACATGGACCAGGCCATCCCTTTTCACACCGATGTCTACAAACGCCCCAAAATCCACGACGTTTCGCACGGTCCCTTTCAGTACCATCCCTTCCCGCAAGTCCTCCATTTTCAGGACGTCACTCCGGAAAACGGGTGGGGGCATATCCTCCCTGGGATCCCGTCCCGGCTTTTCCAGATCGGTCAGGATGTCTTCCAAGGTGGGTATTCCCACCCCAACCTCCCGGGCCAGCGTTTCCAGCGGAATGGCCTCCTCCCGGATCCGCCGCCGCAACCGCCGCCATGCCGATTGATCCTCCTCTATGCCAAACCGTTGCAACAGCTTCCGGGTGGCCTCGTACGACTCCGGATGGATACTGGTATTATCCAGAGGATTGTCTCCATCGGGAATACGTAAAAACCCGGCCGCCTGCTGAAAGGCGATGGCGCCAACCCCGGGCACCTCCTTGAGTTGTTCCCGATTGCGAAACTTGCCCTGGGCGTCCCGATACTTCACAATGTTTTCCGCCGTCCGCGCCGTAAGTCCCGAAACATATCTTAATAAACTGGCCGAGGCTGTATTCATATCCACTCCCACCCGATTCACCGCGCTTTCCACCACAGCGTGTAAGGCCTCTCCCAGCCGTTTTTGATTCACATCGTGCTGGTACAGGCCGACACCAATATGTTTGGGATCGATCTTCACCAGTTCGGCCAGAGGATCCATCAATCGGCGGGCAATGGAGATGTTCCCCCGCATGCTGGCATCCAGATCGGGGAACTCTTGCTTGGCTACAGGGGAAGCCGAATACACCGACGCCCCTGCTTCGTTCACGATGGTGTAAACCAGTTCCCGGCCACCGCCGTCCTTTATCTCTTGGATCAGCTCCGCCACCAGCCTTTCGGTTTCTCTGGAAGCGGTGCCATTGCCGATCGCAATGATATCGACGCCGTGCCGATCTATCAATCGCCGGAGAGTCGTTTTGGCCTCGAAAACCTGATTGTGCGGCGGATGGGGATAGATGGTGCCGCCCTCCAGGTATTTTCCTGTCTCGTCGATGACCGCAACCTTGCAACCGGTGCGATAACCCGGATCGATGCCCAGGATGATTTTATTGCGTACCGGTGGCTGGAGGAGCAAATGCCACAAATTGCGGGCAAACACTGTAATCGCATGTTCATCGGCCCGCTCGGTTAATTCACCCCGCACCTCCCGTTCAATAGCCGGAAAAATCAAACGCTTATAACTATCCCGGATGGCTTCCTTCAGGTAAGAATGAAAAATGCATTTGCTGTTTTTTATATATCGCTCTTCAATGGCCTGAATAGCAACGCTCTCTTCGATTTCCAGGGACACCCGAAGCAATTTTTCGCGTTCACCTCGATTTATGGCCAGTATCCGATGGGGGGCCACCCGTTTTACCGGCTCAGAATAATCGTAGTACAGTTCGTAATCGCTGCGCAGGGAGGGGTTTCGGGCCTCGCTCCGAAGAACGCCGCGTTGCCAGACCAGAGTCCGAATGCGCTTGCGCACCTCGGCATCATCGGAAACCCTTTCGGCAACAATATCCCGCGCACCGGCCAATGCCGCTTCGGTATCGGGAACGTCCTTTTCCGGGTCCACAAAAGGGCGGGCATACTCGTGGGCATCCCCCTCTTCCAAATCTTGCTTCAGCATCCGTTCCGCCAGGGGTTCTAATCCTCGCTGCCGAGCTATCGCCGCCCGGGTATGTTTCTTGGGCCGATAGGGCAAGTAGAGGTCTTCCAGCTCCTGCAATTTTACCGTGGACGCTATCCGGGCCCTTAACTCCGGAGTAAGCTTACCCTGGGCTTCAATGGACTGTAAGATCGTGACCTTCCGGGCTTCCAGCATGCGCAAATATTTTATGCGCTCCTGGATGGCGCGGATCTGATCCTCATCCAACTTGCCCGTTACTTCCTTGCGGTAACGGGCAATAAACGGAACCGTATTCCCACTCTCCAACAGCTCTACGGTATTGGCCACCTGAATGGCGCGTAAACCCAGTTCTTGCGCGATCCGCTGATAAAAATCGCTCTCTTTCATCGATCTCTTTCCTGTTGAAAACTCTTCATTTCTTCCTCAAAATTCATCGGTTTCCGCTCCCTTCCAGTACGAACAAACGACCGACGGCTCCAGGGAAGGCTCTTCGGGAACCCGAATGCGTTACTCCCCGGTGGGGGCGTAAAAACATCGTTTGGGAGAAAACACTTTTCCCGCCTTTTTCAACTCGGCGATGATTTTAGAGACTTCTTTGCCATCCAATCCCGTCACCCGGGCCACATCTCCGGGACGAACGGGTTTTCCTGCATCAATCATGGCCTTCAAAACCAGTTGCTTTTTGTCTTCCATACAAACCCTCCAGAATTTTTACCTGATATTGCCGAAATTTAAAAACAATCTTCCCAAGAATGTAAACTTTATTTTCATTTTACGGGAACCGTTGTTTTGCATCCTTTCCGTTGATATATTTTTTATTTATAAATCTCGGTTACAGGATGACGAACGGTCCCTTGTCACGGCCCGACGCCGGCACCCATCGGTTCTGCATTGCACCGATGATGGATTGCACCGATCGCCATTTCCGCTATTTTATCCGGCGGATAACCCGTCACGCCCGTCTCTACACCGAAATGATCCCCACGGGAGCTCTTTTGTACGGCGATCGGCGGCGATTTTTAGATTTTTCACCCGAGGAACATCCTCTCGCCGTTCAGCTGGGGGGCGGCGATCCATACGAATTGGCCGAATGTGCCCGGTTGGCGACCGATTGGGGATATGATGAAATTAACTTGAATGTGGGATGTCCCAGCGATCGGGTGCAGAAGGCCCGCTTTGGCGCCTGCCTGATGGCCACACCCGATGTGGTCGCCCGCGCCGTGGAAGCCATGGGCAAAGTCACTTCCCTACCCATCACGGTAAAACATCGGCTGGGCATCGATACCCAAGGTTCCTACCAAGATCTGCGAAATTTTGTAAACATCGTTCGCCGGGCTGGTTGTCGACACTTTATCGTCCATGCCAGAATCGCCATCTTGAAGGGCCTGGGCCCGAAGCAAAACCGCTCCGTTCCCCCGCTGCGCTACGAAATGGTCTACCAATTAAAAAAGGATTTTCCCGATTGTACCATCGTCATTAACGGCGGCATCCGCAATCTCGATGCCGTACAACACCACCTTCGATTCGTGGATGGGGTTATGGTTGGTAGAGCCGCTTACGAGAATCCTTACTTTCTGTCCCTGGTGGATTCTGTCGTTTTCGGGGTCAACCAAACGCCTCCCAGCCGCAGGGAGATCATCCAGGCAATGATACCCTATCTGGATCAATGTTTGCAGGAGGGTATTCACCCGCATCGCGTCGTCCGCCACATGTCAGGCCTTTTTGCCCATCAGCCCGGGGCCCGCCGTTGGAGACAATTGCTAAGCCAACAGGCGCCATCAACGAAACGGCGCGGGAACATCCTTCGAGAAGCCCTGGCACTGATTCCCGAAAAAGTATTGGATCAGCGGTCTTCGGCCCACTCCTTGAGTCTGGAAAACAAGGATCGCATCATCTAAAGCGGTTTGTTGAAATCGTTTCACATCTTTGTTGAAAATCTGTGCATCTGATTGAATGTGCCGTTGGAGTCCATAAACAAGTTTTACACAACCCCTCGTTTTTCACAATTTTTCCACAAGCCCTCTACAACCTCCTTACACACCCTGAACGCTCTTCCCGGTTTAAAACGCCTCTTTGATCCCCTTTTAAACAGATTCCACAGCGCTAATAATGATGATGCTAAGTATTATTTTTTTATGGATGATTTAGATTTATCATCGGTAGATGGGTTTTTAGCATCTTTTGAAGCCGAGGTATCGCCATTCCGTTTGTAATCGGTGATGTAAAAGCCGGAACCTTTGAAAATAAGCCCTGTACCGCCACTGATTTTTAATTCTGCAATATCACCACATGCGGGACAATCGACTTCACGGGAGAAATTGGAGATAGAAGCAAATTTCTCGAAAACACTGTTACAACTGCGGCAACGGTATTCATAGATGGGCATAATCATCCCTCCTTGTTTGAAGCCTCCGAATTATTATCGGATGCAGAAACATACCCAAAAGTTTCCGGTAAAATAAAATTCTTGGTTCGCGTTAAACCGTTTTTATCATGCCGTCACCTTTATCAACCGCCGTGTCTTTTTAATGATCATTCCGTTTTTTCGATGTGAACCACACGCTGGGGAAAAGGAATTTCAATCTGGTGTTGATTAAAGGCGTTGTAAATTCCACTTCGAAGTTCCTCTGCAGTCACCCAGGCTTCGCTGTAATGCGAGACGTACCCGATGACCGTGAGGTCCAGGGATGAATCCCCGAAATGGATAAAGTAAGCTCTTGGCTCAGGGTCTGGTAATATTTTGGGATGTTTTTTATAAACATCCACCATGATGTGTTTGGCCATATCCAGATCCGTACCGTAGGCAACGCCCACATCAATTTTAACCCGGACCAAGGGTTGAGGGTAAGAATAGTTCACCACGATGGACTTGATGATTTCTGAATTCGGAACAATGTGCAAGTTTTTTTCGAAATCCAATAGTTTAACGGTGCGTAAACCGATTTCGGTAATTTCCCCGATGGTGCCGTTGGGCATTTTAATTCGATCGCCCACCCGAAATGGGCGATCGAACATGATGACAAAACCGGCTATCATATTAGCCAGGGTATCCTGGGCGGCCAGAGCTATGGCCAGAGACCCCACGCCCAGCGTGGTGATCAAACCTTTGGCATCGATGTTAAAATGGTTAAATATGACCAGCAGACCGGTGACCAAGGTGACGATCTGAATGATCCGTTTGATCAAGGGACCAAATTCTCGATCGATTTCCGTCTCCGTCCGGTCGGCCACCCGTTTCAAATACCAATCAATCAGCAGATTGAAAATTCGGATAACCAGAGAGGTGACGATGAGGACGATGAGCACATAAAGGATTTCCTGAAAGATGCGGAAGATTCTTTCTCCAACAAACGTGGAAAGCCTTTCGCCAATAAAAAACAATGCGATGATCAATATCACTCGTGCCAGAAAACGGTCGACCAATTCCAGTATCTTATCGTCAACCTCTGTCCGGGTCATGGCGGTAATCCGCTTACCCAAGCGTCTTAAAACCCGTTCCAGAATTTTAAAAGACAGCCACGCAACGGCGGCGATTCCCACTATCCAGGCAAGGTTTATCCAGAGGTGCTGATTGGTTATTTGTTGGAGAAAGTTCATGATTCCCCCCCTACTGCAACTTTTTCAGCCGTTCCTGGGCATAGGCCTTGTGTTCATCGTCATCCGCGTCCTTTTTAGGAAGCTCCAGAACTTTTTTGTACTCCTGAACGGCCTTTTCTTTTTGGTCCAGTTTCTCGTAGGTAATGGCCAGTTCCAGATGGTGGTTAATATGATCGGGGTTCAGTTCAATCGCTTTTTGAAAGCACTCCGCGGCCTTTTGCACAGAGGCTTCTTTGGGCACTCCGCCCAGAAAGATATTGGCGAACTTCTTTTCGATCCAGCTCAGGGTGGCCAATTTCCGATGCCAGCGTCCCAATACATGCCAGGCGATATCGTCGTTGGGATCCAGTTCCAGGGCCTTGTCGACCTCGGCTTTAATTTCCTTGGACAAACGGATGCGCTCTTTGGGACTGGCATCCAGGGCGACCCGTCCCAGGGCAATGGAGAGATACAAATGTCCCTTGGAGCCGTCGGGATTGACTTCTATCGCCTTTCGGGCGGCCTCCTCCGCTTTTTTGAAATATTCCTTTCGTTTGTCCTTATCGGTCAACTTTTCGCCAACGTCCACATAAGCACGAGACAGTTTCCATAGGGCCTCGTAATGCTTGGGTTCGATGTCCACCGCTTTCCGGTAATTTTCCAGCGCCACATCATTGTTCATGGCCGCATAGGCGGAATCTCCCTTCTGGATGAATCCGGCGGCGTCCTGTGTTAAAATCTTTCCGGGAACCAATAGTAGAGACAAAGTGAATATACTTGCCCAAACACGTGTCATGTCAGGTTCTCCTCCTATTTTATGGTGGGTTGTATTTTATAAAAATTTGGTAAATAATCAAAACCCCGATTTGCCCCGGGAAAGACTTTTAAAATGGGAATTTCCCGGATGAATACGGACACCCGTTCTCCGGACACGTGCGGTATCGGCAAAGGAATTTGTAAGCGGACGGGGTGCGCAAGGGGGCGACTGCGACGCCCGCCCCCTTGTGCGTCATTTCCGGTGCATTCTCCTTTTGTACAGACCCGGAATGGGCAGCTTTCGCGGTCCCTGTCGGTCGTAGACCCAGAAGTGCCCTTCCTGATAGATGGCTCCCGCGCCAAATTCCCCCTTCTTGTTAATCGCGTAAAACTTCACGTTAAACCGGGGACGGCCGCTTTCGTCCAATAACCGGGGTAATTTGGTATGTTCCGCAATGCGTTTGCAAACTTCCAAGCAGGCCTCCGTCGGCGACAGCCCCCTTCTCATGTACTCCACGACCATGAACGAGGAGAGGTTCTTTAAGTTGGCCTCCCCACGCCCGGTGGAACCTGCGGCACCCACGGCGTTGTCGACATAAAGGCCGGCTCCGATAATGGGGGAGTCTCCCACACGGCCGGGAATTTTAAAAAACAGTCCGCTGGTTGTGGTCACTCCGGCAAGGTCGCCGCGGCTATCCATGGCACAGCAGTGGATGGTACCATGGGTTTCCACCAGCCTTCGAACATCTCCTTCTATCTCCTTCGGCGGCGGCGGCAACCAGTCGTCCCGATCGTTCAGGGTTTCCTTCCAATAAAGCCAAATTTTCCGGGCCCTTTCGGTCAGAAGGTTTTCTTCCCTGAAGCCGTGGGCCTTGGCAAATTTCAGGGCTCCTTCCCCCACAAGAAGTACGTGATCGGTCCGCTCCATCACCAGCCGGGCCACTTTGGAGGGATTGCGAATGTTCTCCAGCGCGGCGACGGCGCCGGCATTGTGCGTCGGACCGTGCATTACCGATGCATCCAGTTGAACCACCCCCTCTTCATTGGGTATGCCGCCATAACCCACGGTAATATCGTTCGGGTCATCCTCAACCAGGTTGACACCGGCAATGACTGCATCCAGGGGATCGCTCCCTCCCTGTAATAGCTCCATCGCCTTTTTAACGGCCTGTTCCCCATTCCCGCTGGATATTACCACGGGATGGTCGGGTTGAAAACGCCCCCTGGATCGGGCAACAACGGGACGGAACAACGACAACAGCGGCAAACCCAGGCCCGTCACGGTGGCCTTTCTCAAAAAATCTCTTCGCTTTAATCCGGACATGCTAATCCTCCTCCATTGTGCCAACGAGCTTAAACAGTTGAATTAGTTTTTTCGTAAAAGCGGGATTCTTTATCAGGGATTGCAAGGTGTATACCTGATCTTCCTTTTCCAGATAGAACCGCACCCCGAAGCCCGGCGTTTCCAGATTAAAATCCCAGTCAATGTCTATCGGGAGGGGAGAGTGCTGCCGGACCTCCTGTACCGCTTTGGTTACTCTGGAGCGGATAGTGGTTAAGACGGGATAGCGGCGTTGATACAACAACTGTTTTAAAAAGGAGACTTTTTGCTGAACCGTCCATTCCGGTTTAAGAATTTTATTGATTTCAAGACGTTCATAGCATTGGTCGAGGGAAAGGTCTTCCCGCACGGCAATGTCCCCCACCCACTCAATCAGGGTCAAAAATTCCTGGGCTTTCAGACGAAGCCTCCGGGCCAGGATTATCCACGGATGTAGCGCCTCGACTTTTAATGCCCTCAGTCGCTCGATCTGACGAAGACTAAAATGGTATTGATGTAGATATTGCTTGAATTCTTCCGGAAACCCGGCGATTTCGCGATAGGTTTGTAAAATCGATCCCCGGCATGGGATTTCCAGGAAATCCAATATTCGGGTGATCGTATCCGATGAAAGATCGGTATGGGCAATTTGCACCACCTGGGCCTTTTCCACCACCGTAAGGGGCCGAACGCTGGCATTGATCTGGAGTCCCCACCAGAAGGCTTCATCCAGAGAGTCGGGTTCGAAGATCCGGGCCGGGACGTGCGAAAATGGGGTTTCCTGTAGGTATTCCAGGCGGCGGAAACCGTCGACAATCGCATAGGTGTGCGCTCCTCGTCGCAGCAGAAGAACAGGGGTGAGGATGCCACTCCGGTGGATGGAGCGCCGTAGCCGATCGTCATCGAGTGCGGCATACCGATACCGCCAGCGGCTGTCCCGGACCACCGTACTCCGCGGCACGGTTTCGAAGCGGGAGCTCATGAATTTTCCTTTTCGTTTTCCCGTCAAATATTTTACGAATCTTAATAAAATAACAACTAAAAAGGGTACTCACAAAAATTTCGTGATTTCCTGGACTAAAAAGCGTCATTTTCCTCAGAAAACGGCCGGGTCGAAAGGAGGGAGGCGGCACCTGGAGGTACCGACCGATGGGGAAATTACTCGAAGCGGTATTTACGAAAGTTGGCGATGCTTTCCTGAATGACCACTTTGATGACCCCCGCTGTGGGTACAGAGAGCAGCATTCCCAGGACACCAAAGAATTTGCCGCCAATAATCACCACAAACATCACTACCAGCGGATGCATATTCACCGTTTTGGCCACCACCAGGGGTTGAACGAGTACATTGTCAATCAATTGAACGACAGCGAAGGCAATGGCGATGTAGACGATGCGAATCATGTCTCCGGATTCCAGGATAACCACCAGAATAGCCGGGAGTGCGCCGGCAACGGGACCCACGTAGGGAATCAGATTGGCCAATCCGGCAAACGCCCCGATCAGCACGAAATACTTTACCTCCAGAAGCCAGAGGGCCAGGATGGAGAGAATCCCCACGATCAGGGCATCCAGAAACTGTCCTCGCAGATAATTACCCAGCTGCATATCCATTTTATGGAGCAGGTTCAGAGAAAATTCAAAGTATTTATTGGGAACCAGGCGAATGAAATTGCGCTTGATTTCTCTGCCGTCCTTGATCAGAAAAAAGATGATAAAGGGGATAATCACCAGATTCGTAATCAAGGAAACGATGTTGAGCAGATAATCAAAAATCTGGTTTCCCAGGTTGACCATCATTTGATGGGCTTTTTCGATAAGATTTAAATTCTGCATGCCCAAAAAGGCCAAACGGGTTTGAATGAAGTGTTCCAGATTTTGGATCAATTGGGTGGCTTTTCCGGATTGGATGCCCGCCTGGATGGATCGAATTTCGTGAGAGATGGTCGGCAACAGCAGAAAAATAAACAGGGCTACCGTGGAAAGGATGCCCAGGAAGATAATCGCCGTAGCCGCCACCCGGGAGAATCCACGGGATTCCAGGAAGCTGGCCAGAGGTTCCAGGATGTAGGCCAGAAGGGCCGCGATAATGACCAGGCGTACCAGTTCCCCGATGCTGACCAGAAAGATGATAAGCGCCGCGGCGGCGAGCAAAACAAACAGCAGCTTTATCCAGCGAGCAAATTGTTTATCCATGGCACCGATCTCTTGTCCGTTTTCTGTTAGAAAAGTTCTTATGATGGAGCGTCGGCGGAGGCCTGACGCGATTTCTTGCGCCCGCCTTTCGCCGTAGTCTCTTTGAGCTGCTGGATTTGCGTTTCTAATTCATGAATCCGATGCATCAATTGTTGCATTTGCTGATTGGAGTGTTTCAGGCGATCGCCGATGATGCTGGCCAGACGCAGGACGATTTTAACCCCCAGACGGGGATCGCGCTCGATGAGCCCGAAAAGGTCTGATTGAAAAAAGCCCAGCATGCGGCATTCGGTTTTGGCGCGTGCCGTGGCGCTGCGGGGCGATTCGTCCAACAAGGCCAGTTCTCCGAAAAATTCACCGTCCTTTATCTCCGCCACAACCTGATTGACCGGCTCCAGAATGATCTCCACGGTTCCTCTTTCGATGATATACATGCCCACACCGGCATCGCCCTGATGAAAAATGACTTCCCCCGGACGATAGGTGCGTCGGTGCAGAATGCGTTCGATGGAGGAAACTTCCCGAGGATTTAATTCTTCGAAAATGGGGATCTTCTTCAATACCGCGGTGATCTCTTCTTCTCTCTTTTCTCGGGATTTGAAAATATTGCCCCAAAAACTATCCATGTCTAACCGCCTTTATCGTTTTACTCAAACAACCATATTATCGAACAAAAAGATGGTTTCATCGTGATGTGGATAAAAATTTTTAAATTTGAAATAATAAAAACATTCACACGCTCCGCCGCTTCTTTTGGAATTTGACTTAATATTCCGCCGAAAAGCCATGGGCCGTCGTCTGCCTCCAGGAAGCGAATTGAGGGAATATCGGTGTCCTCGTTTCACCGGAGCGCGGTTCACCCCTCTGTTTCAACCTGCGGGACGAGGGAATAAGCTTGCAAAACACGCCTAAGTGGCTCCCGGTAGCTTTCGGATATCAGGAGACGATTTGACCAGGGGAAACGTTTCCATCGGTGCTGAGCAGGACCAGTCGTTCGCCGTCTTGGACGGCCAACAACATTCCCTGGGATTCCACCCCCCGGATTTTGGCCGGTTGCAGATTGGCCACCACAATGACGGTTTTTCCTTTCAGCTGTTCCGGAGAGTAGTGTTGCGCGATGCCCGCTACCAGCTGGCGGGTTTCCCTTCCCAGGTCTACCTGTATTTTTAGCAGCCGGTTGGATCCGGGGATCGGTTCGGCTTGAAGGACTCGGGCGGTTTTCAATTCGATCTTACGGAAGTCCTCGATGGAAACCGGGGGATGCTCCTCCGGTTTCTGATGGGGTTGCGGTTTCTCTTCCTCGAGTTCGGCGGC
This sequence comes from bacterium, assembly GCA_015485355.1. Lineage (GTDB taxonomy): Bacteria > Calditrichota > Calditrichia > RBG-13-44-9 > J042 > JAADJD01. The sequence continues at coordinate 70,192 of WFTQ01000089.1, forward strand.
GATTTTTTGCAACCTTTCCACTTCCGCCTGAATGACCCGATCCTCGATTTTGCGAAAGAGGATTTCTACCCGACCCAGTGGATGACCGGCTTGAAGGGCCGGCTTGCCGATCCGATCCCATCCGGCGTCCTCGGGCTTTCCCTCCAGCTGGAGCATCCGCCAGATTTTGGCGGCGGTGAACGGTAAGAACGGGCTCATCAGAATGGCCAGGGAATAAGTGGTCTGGGCGCACAGATGCAAAGTCGTGGCACACTTTTCCGGTGCCGCTTCTCGAGTCCGCCAGGGTTCACGGTCGTTGAAATACTTGTTGGCGAAGCGGGCCAGATCCATGAAGCGCCGGGTGGCCTCTTTGAATTGAAACGTGTCGATGAAGCGGCCCACCTGGTCGCGGATTTCGGCCGTGCGCTCGATCAAGGCCTGATCCAGCTCGTCCAGACGACCCCGCTGAGGAATCGTTCCACCATAATATTTTTGAATGAAGGTGAAGGTGCGATTTACGAAATTGCCCAGAATGTCGGCCAGTTCGTTATTGTGCCGGGCCTGAAAGTCCTTCCAGGAAAAGTCCGCATCCCGGGTCTCGGGCATGTTTACTGCCAGGCAGTAGCGCAGCGAGTCGGCATCGTATTTTTCCAGGAATTCGTTCAACCACACCGCATAATTCCGACTGGTCGATAGTTTGCGTCCTTCCAGGTTAAGAAATTCGTTGGCCGGAACATCGTCGGGGAGAACGTAGCCCCCATGGCCCATCAGCATGGCGGGAAAAATAATGGCGTGGAAGATGATGTTGTCTTTGCCAATGAAGTGAACCAGGCGGGTGTTTGCCGGATCCATCCAGTAATCTTTCCAGCGGTCGGGTTGCCCCGACTTTTCGGCCCATTCCCGGGTGGAAGAGATGTATCCGATCGGCGCCTCGAACCATACATACAGCACCTTGTCCCGGGCGTCTTGCAGCGGTACGGGAACCCCCCAGCGGAGGTCCCGGGTGATGGCCCGATCTTCCAATCCCTCTTTAAACCAGTTCTTGCAAAAATTGATTACATTTTCTCGCCAATGGGTCTTTTTGCCGATCCATTCTTCCAGCGGTTTTTGCAGTTTGCTCAGTTTCAGAAAATAGTGGGTGGTTTGTTTGAACACGGGACGATTCCCGCAAATCTTGCACCTGGGTTCTATCAGCTGAGTCGGTTCCAGCCATTTGCCGCACTTTTCGCACTGATCCCCCCGCGCCTCGGGATAACCGCAGTGGGGACAACTCCCCTCCACATAGCGGTCGGCCAGGAACATGGCATCCTGTTCGCAATAGAATTGTTCCAGGGATTTTTTTTCCATATAGCCCTTGTGGTACAAGGTCAGAAAAAACTCTTGCGCCGTCCGATGATGAATTGGAAGGGAGGTGCGCGAAAAGTTGTCGAAGCTCATGCCAAACTTTTCGAAACTGGATTTGATATCCTGATAGTAATGGTCCACCACTTCCTGGGGGGTTTTGCCCAGCTTCTCCGCCGTTATGGTGATGGGGACGCCGTGTTCGTCGGTGCCGCACACATACACCACGTCTCGTTTTTTCAAACGGCAGTAGCGGGCAAAAATGTCACCCGGTAGGTAGGCCCCTGCCAGATGGCCCAAATGGATGGGCCCGTTGGCGTAGGGCAGAGCGCTGGTGATTAAATATTTTTTCTTTGCTCCCACCGCCTCAAATCACCTCAACTTCTTTAATCGATTCCAGGTGGATGCGTCGGATGTCTTCGTCGGGGTATCGGACATAAACCATGGAGTTAAAAATGTCGATCTTGTCCACCACGCCGATGCCTTCGGGGGTTTCCACTTCCACGCCGATGCGAGGAAAGCGCTTCAATTCTTCCAGGTAAAAGCGTCGTTCAAAAGCCAGGCAGCATTTCAACCGGCCGCAAAGACCCGTCAATTTATTGGAATTCATGGGCAGTAATTGATCTTTCGCATACTGGATGGTGATGCTTTCGAACTTCCTCAGGAAAGTGGTGCAGCACAGCTGGCAACCGCAGGGGCCGTATCCTCCAATGTGTTTGGCCGCATCCCTCACACCGATCTGGCGCAGTTCGATGCGGGTTTTAAATCGGGCCGCCAGATCACGAACCAGTTGCCGGAAGTCCACGCGTTGGTCGGAGGTAAAATAAAACGTGAGGCGTTGATGATCCAGTTGATACTCGGCATCGACCAGGTTCATGTTCAGTTGGTGTTTCTTGATCTTATGTTTACAGATTTTCAGGGCTTCGTCTTCCAGATGCCGATTTTTTTCCATCCTGACCAAGTCGGCCCGGGTCGCCAACCGGATAATTTTTTTCAGCGGCTCTTCAGGAGACATAAATTCGGGTATGCTGCCTATGGTAATGACTTTGCCCAGGTCCTCGCCTTTGTCCGCTTCCACGACCACAAAATCCCCGTGTTTGGCGGGGAGGTTCTGGTGATTTTCATATATGCCGATGCGTCCCGCTTTGAATGCTACTTCCACGATTGAGGTGGTCATCGCCTGCCCCCCTTGTTCAAAATTTCATTTGCCAATGAAGTTTAATAGCAAGGTCGATTAAAATCAATAAAGGATTCAAATTTCTGGGGTCTTCCAGGTGTCGCAGGGCTTCCTCAATCTGCCATACCACCTTCTCGAGGTTTAGGTCGGGCGCGAAAGCTTCAAACTTCTCCAGGGTCGGCAGTAAGTCCCGGTGGAAAATTTTTTTTCGGGCTTCTTCGGGTGGATAGCTCCGCAGGTAAAGCACATCCTGAAACCAGAGCAACAGGAACCAGAGCATCAAGCGGAGCTCTTCGGCCTCCTTTTTTTGAGCCATGGGTTCGATCAGAGACAACAGATCCTGCCCCTTGTGAAGGGTCACGATCCGGCGTAACCATTCCAGCATTTGTTCCCGGACGGGGAGCACATCCCGCTCGATAAAGTCAAACACCCGACGGACGTTGAATCCGGCCAACCGAATCAGCAAGGACCGTTGATCGTCATCCGATCCCGGATCGTAGCGGCGGACCAGCTCCAAAATTTCGGGTTCTGATAGGCGGGAAAACCGCACCAGCTGACAGCGCGACTTTATGGTGGGTAAGATGCGGTGAATAAAGGAGGTGGTGAGAATCAGCAGCAGGTTGGATGGAGGTTCCTCCAGCAATTTTAACAGGGCATTGGCGGCTTCGGGACGCATCCGGTCGGCCTCGGCCAGAATGTACACCTTGCGCCGGCCCTCATAAAGCTTGTAGGCGGCCTCGTGCTTAAGGTACCGAATGGTATCGATGCCGATGAACACATTTTTCCCTTTAAAGCTCACGGGAAGAAAGGGGTTGTTTGCCTTTCGTCGTCGGGCCTCGGCGAAGGCCTCGGGTTCGATCTTTGTGGTAGTGGGGGTCGGGAAAATGTAGTGCACGTCCGGATGCTGCAATTGGGTGATTTTCCGGCAGGCCGGGCAGGTTTGACAGACGGGGGCATCCCCCAGGCAATTCACCAGCTTGGCCACTTCCAGGGCAAAGGCCTCTTTGCCGCAACCCTCCGGCCCGTAGAACAGAAAGGCGTGGGGCATCCGGCCCCGACGGTAACTGTGTAAAATGCGTTGCTGGATCCACCGGTGACCCACCCGGCTGGTAAATCCTTGTACTTCCTGCTCCGTTGTCTTCATGGTTCCGGTTCGGTTGATATAATGAGCTTTTCCACACCGCTTTGTTTGGCGATATCCATTAGTTTAACCACCAAGCCGTGAGGCACCGTTTTATCCGCCGCGATGATGAGGCTGCGGTCCGAACTTTCGGCCATGGTTTTTTTCAGCAATTCCGGCAAAGAAGCTATATCGATCGTCTCTCCCCCAAAGATAAGCTTCTCATCCGCGGTGACCGTGAGAACGGCCTTTTCGATCCGCTGTAATTCGGTGGATTTGGCCTTGGGTAAGTCCAGCTTAACCCCGGGCTGCTCCAGAAAGGTGGAGGTTACCGCAAAGAAAATGATCAGGATGAACAGTACATCGACTAACGGGGTGATGTTGATGAGCGCCCGCGTTTTCTTTTCCGGCAAAAGTTTCATTGCGACCTAAAATTTAGAGATTCTTGCGTCACTGTTGGCGAAACGCCCTTTTGCATGCGAATGATCTTATTGATCAGGGTCAGCGTATATCTTTCGATGTCCAGGATCAGTCCTTCGGCACGGGACTGAAAGTAGTTGAAAAAGATGAGGGCGGGGATGCCGATGATCAGTCCCGTTGCCGTGGTGACCAAAGCCTCGGATATCCCCCCGGATAAAGCCTTGGCCTGTCCCACCCCCAGGGTCTGAATCACGTTAAAGACTTTTATCATGCCCAGAACAGTGCCCAGCAGACCCAGGAGGGGGGCCACGCCGGCAATGGTCTCCAGCATGGGCAAGCCGCGATTGAGGGTGCGGACTTGCTGGCGCCCTTCGTCCTCGACCATGGCCCGCAACTCGTCCAGGGGAAGATCGCGATTGTCTATACAGGTTACAACGATCCGGGAGAAGGGACCGTCAAACTTTTCGCTGATGGAGCGTGCCAGGGCAAAGTCCTCCGGTGTCTTGATCTGATCGATGACGGCGATGATCTGAGGGATCAGAATCCGCTTGCGACGCAGACTCCAGAAGCGCTCCAGAATGATTGCCACGGCCAGAACGGAGCTCAGAATGAGCGGATACATCATCCAGCCGCCTTTTTGAAAAATTTCCAGCATAAACCTCTCCTTTCGTCCTCAACGGGGTCGCTTTATTTCGAATAATACTCCCGTAAATTGGGATAGATCATCTTCATGGTAACGGTCAAATAAGGATCCGGAAAATCTTCCGGTAAAGGCAAAAAAGGGAACGTGCTTTCGATGGCGCTGACGCTGCTCTCCTGGAGGGAGTGGTGACCGACCTGCCGGAGCACTTTTAAGTCGTGCAACCTTCCCCCGCGGTCGATTCTGAATTGCACGATGGTATAGCCGAAGATGAGTCCCAGCCGGTAATACGCCGGCGGGGCATACCAGTGGCGCTTCAGTTTCCGCTGAAATTCCAGCATGTAAGGAGCCCATTCCCATTTATAGGTGCTCAAAGCAAAATCGCCCACCAGCTCGGCGTCCACTTCCTTCTGGGTCACTTCACTCTCGCCTTCCCGATGGTCGGGGTCTTCCCGGGTTTCCGTATCGGGTTCCCCTGTGAGCAGGGACTTGGAAAATAGGGGCGGTGGATTGTAAGCCAGGACCGCGGCTTGATTGTCGAAGGTTTTAAACGGGGTGGCGGTTTCCGACTTTTCCGGAGCGCTGGATTGGAGCTCCGCCTCGGCGCGCGGTGCTGGAGAGTTGGGGGTCCTTTGCGAGGCTGACGGAGCCGCAGAACGGGAAAACTCACCGGAAATAAACGGGGTCTGATCCGGTCTTTCCTGATTGGCGTTTGGGTTTTCCTTCAATTCGTAAAAACGTTCCTCCAGAGGTAAAGGCTCCGGTTGAAGAGGGCGGGGCTGTTCGAAAACCAGAGTGATGGGTTGCGGTGCTTCAGTAACATCCGCCGGGGGCTCGTAGGAAAAAATGTCGGTTGAGGTGAAGAGCAGCAGGAAGAGAATGTGCAACAACACCGAAACAATCAGGGTGTAGAAAAATATTTTGCGCTCTTTGTCTTTCATGGATCCAGAGTATTCCACCAGGGTTCATTTGATTTGACGATATTTTTACCATTGGCGCGGTGCAAGAGTTCATTTAATTTTCTTCCAGTACGCGAATGGCATCTTCCAGGGAGTCGAACAGGTGAAACACCCGGGTCAGCTGGGCAATACGAATCAGCGATTTTATTTTGTCATTGGCACCGACCAGCAATAAATCGCCCCCCCGGGCATTCGCCTGGCGCTTGCCAAACAGGAAAGCACCCAAACCGGAGCTGTCCACGTCTTCGACCCCGGCAAGATCCAGGATAATGTGGACCGATCCCTCGGCCAACTGGTTAAACAGCAATTCCTTTAACTCCGGCGCCTTTTCCTGGTTAAGGTCTCTTTCCTGAAGCTTCAGGATGACCACACCGTTGCGTATCTCTTTGTGATACCGAATGCTCATCGGGTTTTCCCTTGTGTTTCTTAAAAGTAAAGTAAATTAAGGCCAAGCTTATCAAATGTCAAAAGATTTGACAGGTATTTATGCAGAAACGGCTTGGATGGAACGCCGGGGATTCGAATAGATCGGGGGTATTTTTCGAGGCTCGGTTTTCTGGGAGAAAAACGGAGAAAAATCACTGGGCGCAAAAACGTTTAAAGACGCCGGCGGCGCATTGATTAAGGATGAACAGGCGGTCGATTCCGGATATTGCTCCCCGGCGCTCGGACGAAGGCTCAACCTCGAGCCTCGCCCGGGGAGAGTGAAAGGCAATGGTTTTATTGAATGATTAGCTTTTGCGCCTTGTTTTTGTGATAATTCCCGTCTTTTGTCAGGTCGTACATGGCCAGAAGCCTTTCTTTGTCCCAGATCAGCGCCTCGCGGCTGTAATCGGCAAAGTCGTAGACTTCGGTCAATTCGATGGCCTCCCGGGGACAGGCCTCCTCGCACATGCCGCAATAGATGCACCGCAACATGTCGATTTCAAAAACCACCGGATATTTCTCCCGATCGTCCCAGGGGGCCACCCCCCCGATGATGTGGATGCAGTTGGCCGGGCAGGCCGAGGAACACATTTCGCAGGCCACACATTTGATGCGTCCCTTCTCGTCCTTGTTCAACCGATGCGCTCCCCGGTAGCCGGGGCGGGGGACCCAGCGCTCCTCGGGAAATTGGATGGTGAATTTCTTTTTGGGAATGTGGCGACCGGTAATCCGCAGCCCTTTGATGATATTGGGCAGGTAAATCCGCTCCCAGAAGTTCATCTTCGGCACACGCAATTTTTTAACCTTTATCATGGCTGCTCCCTTTAATCCCCGTTTGATCCACACGCTTTTTATACTTGTGAAATATAATCATGATCGGCACAATTCAAAAATCAATTTGTATTTTTGATGAGGCCGGTTTGAGGCGCCGCCCCGGGAAAACGCTGTTCAACGAACCGCTCCCCGGGGGTGTCGAAAACGTAAGGCCGAGTTGGGGGCTTTCTTCGAGAATCCTTTTTCCATTGGAATCCTGCAGGAGCAATTCTAAATTTCCTGTTACCGTCAAAAAAGCGTAACGGAAGGGCGCTCCATGCAAGTCAGTCCGGAGCTGGATCGATTGTTTGAAGCCTTGCTGGGAGAGGAAAAGAAAAGAATATATGAACAAATTGGGTGCCAGCTGGCCCATGCCATCCGCTTTAATCCCTTAAAAGGACCGATCGAGGCGCAGGGTGAGCTGCTTCGGGAACAGGGATTTCGTTTCGACCCCCTGAAAGGGCTTCCGAACGTATATCGGATGACTCACCAGCCTTATCCCATTGGTAAGAGTTTATCTCATTTTATAGGTCATGTCTATGTTCAGGATATTGCTTCGATGATACCACCGTTGGTGCTGGATCCTCAACCCGGGGAATGGGTGTTGGATATGTCTGCGGCTCCCGGCTCTAAGACCACTCAGATGGCCGCCATGATGGCGAACCGGGGGGTTATCCTGGCCAACGATGTGGTTATGAAGCGCATTCGGGCTCTGATCAACAACCTCCAGCGGATGGGGGTGACCAACACGGCGATTTTCAAGTGGTTTGGCGAACAGTTGGGTAATCAGTATTTCGAACGCTTTGACCGGGTGTTGTTGGACCCCGCCTGTTCCGGATTGGGTACGCTTCACAAAAATCCGGAGGTGCTGTCCTGGTGGACTCCCAATCATTGCCGGCGGCTGGCCTCCAGCCAGAGGAAACTGTTAATCAGTGCTATAAAAGCCGTCAAACCGGGAGGGGTGCTCATCTATTCCACCTGTACCCTGACGCCGGAAGAAAACGAAGAGGTCATTGAGTTTGCCATCAAAAATTTTCCAGTGGCATTGGAACCGATTGAAGTGGCCGGTTTGAAAACGCGGCCGGGGTTGACGCGGTTCCGGGACAAGAGGTTCCCTCCGGAGATGCAGAAAGCCCTCCGACTGTATTCTTTTGAAAACAACACGGAAGGATTTTTTATCGCCCGCTTGCGGAAGTTGGAGAGCTTACCTCCACCCCGCCTGAAGAAGCCGCGGCAGGAACTCCGGATGGAATGGTTGTCCCCGAAAAGCTCCCCGGTCAAAAAGTATCTGGACCATTTAAGCCGGCATTTTGATTTACCCGACGGCACATTCGAATCGTTCGTGTTTCACTATCAACGCCGGGTTGTGGCCTTAAGCCGAGAAATGGGCGAATTTCCTTTTTACGGAAAGCCGGTGCAGATGGGGCTGGTACTGGCGCACATCATGAGTCAGGGAGCAAAATTTACCACCGAAGGTGCTCAGCTGCTGGGAAACCGCGCCCGCAAGATGGTGCTGGATGTGCCGGATCTGGAAACGTTGGAGGCTTTTGTCAATCGGGCCGAGGTGCCCTTAACCGTGGAGGGTAAAGGCCAGGTGCTGGTTCGTTATCGGGGATTAATCATTGGTTACGGCATCGCCGATGAGGGACGTCTGAAAAGCCAGTTCCCCAAAAGCGAGTGGCCCTTTCGGCTGATGCCGGCCCCTCCGTCCGGATCGGATGAATGCCCCAAGAGCGAAAAGCGCCTGCAGTGATATATCGGCATGGGGTTTCCCGGAAAAAACCAGCGGATGGGCGCGATACAGGTTAACCAAGGAAACGAAAATGCGTATCCGTTTCGAGGATTGGGATCAAAAACGGTGACCGGGCTTGCGTGGAATAGTCTTGACAACGGGAGCGGGGATCATACTGTTGGGGTGGCTGTCGGCCTTGCCGGCACAACGCCCTGCGATGTTACCCGTCGATACGGTTTGGGTGGACACCACCCGGACTTTGAAGACGGAAGAACGATCCAGCGGCCTGGAGGGGCCCGTTAAATACTGGGCCGAGAATATCTATTTTTCTGTGAGGGGTAAAACGACCACGTTGATCGGTAATGTGAAGCTGGAATACCAGAATATTACCTTAACCGCTGGTAAGGTTGTCATCGATTGGCAACAGAATCGTCTGGTGGCCGAGGGGTTGCCGGATTCCACCGACGCCTCCGGCAATGTGATCTATACCGATTTGCCGGTATTGACGGAGAAGGGTGACGAGCCCATCCAGGGGCGGCGTCTGGAATACGATTTCAGAAATCAGCGGGGAAAAATTCTGGTGGCTCATACCAAAATGGAGCCCGGATATTATAAGGGACAATTGATTAAAAAAATGGGGAAAAAGACCCTGCTCATTCGAGATGGGTATTTTACCACCTGCGAACTCCCCGATCATCCTCACTTTTATTTCAAAAGCAAAAAGATGCGTGTGGTCGTGAACAAACGGGCGGTGGCCAAACCGATTGTTCTGTACATTGCCGATGTGCCCGTAGCGGCTGTTCCCTTCGGGGTGTTTCCCCTGGAGCGGGGACGTCGTTCCGGTTTTGTCATGCCCAAGTACGGGGAAAGCCGTTTCGGCGGACGTTACCTGAGTCAGTTTGGATACTATTGGGCGGCTTCCGATTACTGGGATGCGACCCTGCTGGCCGATTTTTATGAGAGAACCGGTATGGCTTTTCAGGGGGAATTGCGGTACAAAAAGCGCTATTCTTTTAATGGGAACATTAACGGAGTGTACATGCCGCGGGACATCAGCACCGGCCGTCCTCTAAGGCGCTGGCGCATCAGCTTTACTCACTCTCAAAAATTGGGGCAAACGGCTACCCTTTCGGGCAGCGGCACCTTTGTCAGCGACCGAACGTTTCAGCAACAATTTTCCCAGGATATCCGACAACGCTTGAATCAGAGCTTGACCACCAACATCAATTTTCGGAAAAACTGGCCCGGGTCCAAAAATTCGTTGTCGGCTTCCTTTACCCGGGTGGAAAATCTGCAAACGGGTCAGATCGATTATGAATTTCCCAATGTAATCTTTTCCATGCCTTCCCGCAGCTTTTTCCCGGCCCGGAAGGGACAATCCCGTCGCTGGTACAACGATATTCGTTACAGTTACCGGACGAACCTGAAGTCCAAGGGAGTTATACCCGGGAAAGAGGGTGCCGCCATCCGTCGCACCATTCGTTCGGGTTGGGTGCATAATGCCACGATCAGCTTTAACGCAAAGATTTTTCGCTATTTTTCCTTTCAACAGAGTGCCCGCTTTCAAGAATTATGGGTACCTCAATATCTGGAATATCGCTGGGTGGATTCTCTGAATACGGCGGTTCCGGACACGATCAACGCTTTCCGGGCCCGGCATACCTTTGGTTTAAACCTGGGAACCCGCACCAAGTTGTATGGCATCTGGAATGTGCCGGTGAGTCCCCTCCGGGCTATCCGGCACACGATGGAGCCCTCCGTCAGTTTTTCTTTTTCCCCCGATTTCACCGATCCGGCGTTTGGTTACGTACAGACGTTTCGCGATAGCACTGGAAGGCAGATCAAGAAAGACCGTTTCGCAGGCAATATTTTTGGCGGCACCGCCAAAAGCGCGGTGCAAGGCCTGAGTATCGCTGTCACCAACCTTTTTCAGGGAAAATGGATTCGGAATAAGGAGGAGAAAAAGATCGATTTGTTTCGCGCAGAGCTGAGGACCTCGTACAATTTCTTAAGGGACAGTCTGAAATGGGGGGATATCCGTGTCAATATCAATAGCCTGTTGAGCCGCCGATTAAAGATGAATGCCGGGGCCAGGTATTCATTGTATCAGGCGGGAACGGGGGGGCGCGGTAAAGTGGACCGTTACGTGTGGGACGGAAAACGATTCGCGTTGCCCCGTTTGCTGAACTGGAGTGTGCGGGTGAGCACCGATTTTCAGCTGAGGCCTCCGGAGCGGGAAGAAAAAAAAGAGGATAGAGTGGCCCGGGCGGATACCGCGGGGGTGATCGGTGGAGTGCCGTTGGGCGGCGGACCGCTGATTCAGGATATCACCCGGGATCCAGAGTTGGAGGCGTTAAGTCGCTTCAAGCTGCCCTGGCAACTGGATGGGGTGCTGGACTACCGGTATAGCTGGAGCGCCCCGGACTTCCGTTCTCAGAGTTTGAACGTCCAACTCAATGCCCGGGTGCAACTGACCCGCAACTGGCGGGTGAACTATAGTGCCCGGATCGATATTCTGAATAAAGAACTGAGCTATCAGCGTTTTGCTGTCTATCGGGACTTGCATTGTTGGGAAATGAGCTTTTCCTGGCAACCGACTTTTGGATACTACCAGCTGGAAATTCGCGTAAAGGCGTCGGCCCTGAGGGATCTCAAGATCACGAAAACCGCCGGCGGCCGGGCGGTTATCCGTTGATCCACCCCCCAAAGGATGGGGCCTTATTGTCCGCCGGTATCAATCACCTCCGCCTCAATGATCTTATCAAAAGGCAAGATGCGGTCAACCACGTCCATGCCTGCAACCACCCGTCCAAAGGCGGTGTATTGGCCGTTCAGATGGGGTTGGGGGGTGTGAGTAATGAAAAACTGGCTTCCCCCGGTGTCCTTGCCTGCATGAGCCATCCCCACAGTGCCGCGATCGTAGGGCATGTCGTTATATTCACAAGGGATGGTGTAACCCGGTCCCCCCCATCCGTCGCCGCGGGGGTCTCCGCCCTGAATCACAAATCCCGGCACCACCCGATGGAAAAACAACCCATTGTAAAAGCCTCGACGCACCAGGTACAAAAAGTTGGCCACCGTAATGGACGCTTTATGAGGATAGAGTTCCAGAATAATATGACCTTCCGTAGTTTTTAACAGCACGCGCGGACGCGATTGGGCAGGGACCTCGGGAAAATCCCACCGGGTCATGGCGCGGCTGGGTGCCTTCGGAAAAGGTAAGGTGGTGTCCTGCAAAAGGCGCGTCAACGCCCGGTGGGCCGACCGGCGTATGGGCAGAAAAGGATTCTGCAATTCCTTTTCCAGCAACGGTATGGCCGAGGGATGATTCAGGCTGTCCAGAGCACCGATAATGGCCTCCATGGCCTCCACATCCCGGGGAGCTTGCAACTGAGAGTAGACTTCCATTAACGGTTGCAGGGTCAAGGTGTCTTTTAAAACACCGAGTTGCAAAGCGGCAATGGTGGTAATGGCGGGGTCCATTAATCGGAGCTTCTCGATCAGAAACCCCGGGGTGACTTCCGGCCGGCCTTTTAAAGCTTCCAGGGTGACACTCACCTGAGACAGATTGCGGGAATCGGCCAGTTCCAGTAACATCTCGGTGGCTTCTTTCCGCTGGATGTGTTGGAGGGCCTGAATAAAATAATAATTTTGTGGCCATGGAGTGTGTTCATAGCGGTCTTCGATAAATCGGAGCGCTTCTATGGGGCGCAGTTGTGCCAGGGCAACCAGCGCTTCTCCCTGGATTCGCCAGTCCCGTGCTTCCCGGACTATGTTGCGGAGCCGGGCGATGGCGAAAACCGTTTTATGGATCGCCAGGGTTCGGATGGCCTGAATCACAACATACGGATGATCCTCCTTCAGGGCCTCGGCGATGACCCGTTGAAAATCGGGTTGAGCAAGGGTTTCCAGAAATTGAATCCGGGCCAGGGTGGCGTACCATACGGAATCGGGTTCCTGCTGCAACAAGGTGCGGATAAAGCGCCGGGAAGTGTACAGTCGATAAGCCTCGTTGACCGCATCGAACTTACGCAGGGGTTTGATATTGGGCGATTTCATCAGGGCGGCGACCCTTTCCAAACCCCGGTAGACGAAGTACCGTACCATGGGGTCGGGGTCGTTACGGGCTTCCATCAGGGGGGTCAAGCTGGTGGGAGGGGCCATCCGGAACAGGGCATACGCCGCCGACCAGCGCACTGTGGCCGACGGAGAGAATTTCAACAGGATATCCAGCAGCGCGCTGTTGGTAAAAGGGGGAAGGTTGCGATAGGCCAGTAATCCCGAGGCAATGGCGGCGGCGAACTGGGCCCCGGAGTCCGCGTTGCGGAAAAGATAACGGCGCAGGGCGGCAAAGGAATGTTCCGTGCCACATTTTCCCAGGGCTTCCAGTATCGCCATGCGCTGGGGCAAAGGGGGGCGGGTGTTCAGGTAATCCAGGAGCACGGGTTCGGCCCGGGGATCGAAAGTCTGGCCCAGGGCAAAAATGGCCGCCCGGCGAATGGTATCCTGCCGATCCGACAGCCCTTGGCTGAGTAGTGGGATGAACCGAGGCAATTGCAGGCGACCCAGCATTTCCACCGTCGCCAGTCGAACCCGCCAATCGGGATGCTGCATCCAGGCCGTAACCTTCAGCGAGTCCGGCTGTCGAGTATATTCCATCTGGCGCAGTTGCTGAAAGATCAACCGCTCTTCCAGCCTTCCACAGGATAAAAGCAACCCCATTGCCAAAACTGCCCCTACGATTGCTCGGTACATGGCCGCCTCCTGTTTTGGTACCGTCTGAGTTTAGCCATTTTTTCCGGTAAATAGCAAATCAATTGAGTGGAATCCGTTCCCGTTGCTCCTGAAATGATGTTGAAATGTCGACAACAATGCCGACAGACTTTAGGGGAAGAAAAATTGGTTCAAAGGCATCCCCTCCGGCGCAATCCAACGCTCCTCCTATGCTTCCTTTTAGAGCCTGACCGAACCGGGTTGAGGATTCCCGATAAGATCAGACGCTTTTTGCAGAACACTTAAAACCGCACCAAAGGCGGTTGCGGTCAATACCGTAGAGATTTATACGGTATTCATTGTGATTTCCGAAGAAGTGAAGGCTGTAATATCTTCCACCGTAATCTTCCCATAAGGTGCAGAATCAATGCAGAAGGGTGTGGCAACGGGGTTCATCGGCGTTTCCACAAGCATGGGGGTTGCCTTTTTTATTGCGGGAATGGGGAATGCTGTTTCCGGTTCGCTGGCCTCGGTGAAGGCAGACCGGTGTAGGGAAACATCCCCGATCCGCCCCTGGGGGAACGGGGATGTTTGGGGCCTCGTTGGTATTATTCTTTGCGTTCGCCCAGCTCTTTGTCCAGCCAGTAAAGACTTTTGCCATCTTCCCCGATCAGGTCCAGCTTTTCCAGGATGGTGCGGAACAGATTTTCTTCTTCGATCTGTTCCGCAACAAACCATTGTAGGAAGTTGAAAGCAGCATGGTCTTTCTCGGCCAGGCAAAGCTCTACAATTCCGTGAATGGTGCGGGTGACGTTCTGCTCGTGCTGCAGGCTCTGTTCGAAAATACTGCGGAAGGAAGGAAAATCCATCGGCGGCTGATCCACGGTGGGGGTTTCGGGACGAACACCGGTTTCCAGCAGAAATTTGAAAATTCGCATCATGTGTTCGCGTTCTTCATCGGATTGCAAATAAAAAAAGTGAGCCGTTCCCGAAAATCCTTTATCGGCACACCAGGCCGCCGCCGAAAGATAGAACTGAGAGGCATCCGCCTCCATTTTTATCTGTTTGTTCAATGCATCGATGACCTTGGGTTTTAACATGACCGGGCTCCTTATTTTTATGAACTGTGGTCTTAACCTGCTTGCAAAATATGAAGGAATCCTTTTAGGCGCAAAGGGTTTTCCAAAAGGTGCGGGAGCAGGGGCGTGCCGGGTCTTGTGATCAATGGTCCAGGGGGAGGCGATCGGGGCCCCGCAATGGGTTTCGCTGCCGAACCGGATTACCGCGCCCTTTTCTCTGTTCCGTGAAATTCTTTTTAATCGCTTTAACAGGCTTTTTTCTCTAAATTGGGCCGCAAATTAACAACGGGAATGCGGATCATGTTGACCGGTAAGGACAAACGAGCCCTGCGGGCTCTGGGCAACCGATTAAAGGCCGAAATCTGGATCGGTAAGGACGGCATCTCCGAGGGTACGATTCAGGCTCTAAAAAATTCGTTTAACACGAAAGAACTGGTTAAAATCAAGCTTCAGGAGAACTGCCCATTAAGCCGACAGGAAGTGGCCGGCATTTTATGCCGGCGAACCGGGGCCGAATTGGTCCAGATATTGGGCAACACCCTTTTATTGTATCATCCCTTTCCGGAGGAAGATTCATGAAGACCCGGCAGGGGCATTATGTTCCCCTGCTCTTTCTGATGACCACCCTGTTCGGCGTTTCTTTTGTGGCCACCAAAGTCGCGCTGGAAGGGTTGGGAGTTTTTCAGGTTGTATTGGGCCGCTACCTGACGGCGTTTTCCGTGATTCTGTTT
This sequence comes from bacterium, assembly GCA_015485355.1. Lineage (GTDB taxonomy): Bacteria > Calditrichota > Calditrichia > RBG-13-44-9 > J042 > JAADJD01. Next base: position 85,322 of record WFTQ01000089.1, read on the forward strand.
CTCTTCTGGAAGAAGAGGGGCTACTTTTCTGTTCCCAGGAAGGATTGGAAACATTTTCTATTTCTGACTTTTATCGAGCCCATCGGTTACTTCATATTCGAGACGTTTGGGGTGCGATGGACTTCCCCATCCAATGTGGCTTTAATTATTGCTACAATACCGGGATTCGCAGTGATCTTTGCCGCCCTGCTGTTGAAGGAACATCCCACCCGGCTGAGCCTGCTTGGTATTTGGGTTTCGTTCCTGGGAGTCTATACCATTGTACAGGGACAGGAAACCAGTGCATTTGCTCCTCGCCCCCTGATGGGGGCTGGAGTAACCCTGGGAGCGGCGATCTGCGCCGGTCTGTACAACTCCCTTGCCAGAAAACTGTCCATGCGCTATCATCCCATTACCTTGACGTTTTATCAAAGCCTGGTGGCCGCCCTGTTTTTTCTCCCTCCGGCAATGCTGGAGACTGTTTGGGGTCAACCGATGCAATGGAATTCTCGAGTCGTGTTTAGCCTGCTGTATTTGTCCCTGGGGGGCTCGGTGGTGGCCTATTTCCTGTTAAACTTTAGCCTTTCGCGTCTGGGCGCTGCCCGGGTAGCGATCTTTTCCAATGTCATACCGGTGGTAACCATGGTGGCTTCCTACCTGGTTTATGGGGACCTGTGGTCTCAAACACAGTTTGCCGGAGCCGTTCTGATTTTAGGGGGACTCTTCCTCGCTTACCGCTGGGGATCTCCCACCGGATGAGGGGCAACGATTCCGAAAGGTAAATGTGTTCCAGGTTGCATTGATGGCAGATTTTATTATTTTGAGTATCACGGTAATGGTGAGGGATAACGATGGTTACCCTTCGAGATGCAGCGCTGGACATAGTTTATCAAGCCGTGGAAGCGGTAAAACCGGCATCGTTGATACGTACCCGGATCAAACGGCGGGGAAATCGTTTGACGATAAACGGTTGTTTGGTGGATCTTTCCCGTTACAGGCGCCTCTGGGTGGTTGGTTTCGGGAAGGCCTCTGCGTACATGGCGCAGGCCATGGAGGAGGTTTTGGGAGAGCGAATCGATGATGGGCTGGTGATTGTGAAGTATGGTCATGGGGCCGACTGTCGTCGGGTTCGCATTCGCGAAGCCGGTCATCCGGTGCCGGACCGGAACGGCTTGCTGGCCACTGAGGCATTGTTGCGCCTGGTTCGTTCCGCCGGTGCCGGCGATCTGGTTTTTTGTTTAATTTCCGGCGGGGGGTCGGCCCTGCTGGAGTCGCCTCCGGAGGGGATTTTCCTGAAGGAATTACAACAAACTTTTCGGTTGTTGCTGGATAGCGGGGCCACTATCGAAGAGATCAACGCGGTAAGAAAGCACTTGTCTCGGGTTAAAGGGGGACAACTGGCGCGGGACATTTTCCCCGCCACCTGTATTAGTCTAATCCTTTCGGATGTCATTGGCGATCCTCTGGAGTCCATTGCCTCGGGACCCACCGCGCCGGATACCACCACGTTTGCCCAGGCGTGGTCGGTGATACAAAAATACCGGTTGGCGCAGCGGTTACCCGATGGTGTTCGGGAATATTTACAACGGGGGATACGGGGGCTGGCGCCCGAGACAGTCCGCCCCGATGATCCCGTCTGGGAACGGGTGAGCAATCATATAGTGGGGAACAATGGTTTCGCTCTGGACAAAGCCGCCCGCGTGGCGCGGCGACTGGGCTTTCGGCCGCTGCTCCTCAGCAGCCGTTTACAGGGAGAAGCCCGGGAAGTGGCCCGGGTATTGGCGGCCATCCTGCAGGAAATTCAACTCCGTGGCCGCCCCGTGGCTCCGCCCGCGTGTTTGCTGGCTGGGGGGGAAACCACCGTTCAGGTAAAGGGCACGGGTAAAGGGGGGCGAAATCAGGAACTGGCGCTGGCCTTGTTGCTGGCCATGGGGCCTCGGGCCCGTCCCTACGCATTTGTGAGCTGTGGTACCGATGGAACCGACGGTCCGACCGATGCGGCCGGTGGACTGGTGGAACCCTGCTGCTGGAAGCAGATTCAGATCAAGGACCTCGATCCCCAGGCCTTTCTTCAGAACAATGATGCATACCACCTTCTGGAACAAATTGGGGCGTTGGTTAAAACCGGTCCCACGGGGACAAATGTGATGGATCTTATGGTGGGGTTGGTTCCCGGATGAATACGGATAACCGAACGAAACGGAAAAATCGGATCAAGGATGAGCTGCCGCATCTCTTCCCGCAGGTGACGCCGGAGCAATGGCTGGCGCTGGAGCGGTATCTGGAGTTGTTGCGGGAATGGAATCTGCGGGTGAATTTAGTCTCCCGCCGGGATATTCCTCATCTGTGGGAGCGCCACATATTACCCTCCCTGATTCCCCTGGTCTGTGTCGGCATGCTCCCGGAAAGCGAGTGTTTGGATATCGGCAGCGGAGGGGGATTCCCGGCCCTGCCTTTGAAAATGGCGCGCCCGGATTTGCAATATGTGCTGGTGGAATCGGTTCGGAAGAAGAGTCTGTTTCTGCGGAAAGTCGTTCGGGAGTTACGGCTGGAAGGAATTGTTGTGGTGAACGAACGGGTGGAGCGATGGGCTCTCCAGGAGGAGCTCCAGGGGCGGTTCGACTGGATTACCGCCCGGGCGGTGGCACCGGTAGCCACCTTGGTGGAATGGGGCTTGCCGCTGCTGAAATCGGAAGGACGGTTTTTACTGTGGAAAGGGGAGCAAGACCGGTCAGAGTTGCAGGAAGCGGCAAACCGTTGGGGATTGCGTTATGCCGTCATCCATCCGGAACGGCGCCTTCCGCAGCGGAAGGAACTCCGGGGCTTGCGATTGTTTGTTCTGCAGCGGTGAGGCAATCCGTGCCCCGGGACGGAGCGGGTATGAGAAGCGATCGGCCTTTGCAAACGACCCGGGGTTTTCCCGGGTGCCGACGGGTCATTTGAGCGACCATCCGTTAATTCATTGGATTAGGAGGATAGCTATAAAAACAAGGGGAGAGATGCTTATGGTGATCAGGATGTTTCTGAAAGCCGTTGTCTGGTTGATGGCATGGAGCAGTTTTGCGGTGGGAGGACTGAATGCCCAGGCGGTTTCTGCCTTGCCCACACCGGAGCAAGTTCTGGGAGTGGAAGTGGGGAGTCGACCCCTGCGCTATGCCGAAGTCTTCCAGTACTTTCGGGCGCTGGCGGATGCTTCTCCTTCGGTGAAACTGTTTTTTACCGGTTCGACTCACGAGGGGAGGCGATTGTTTGTGGTGGCCATTGCGACGCCGGAGCGGTTAAAGCAATTGGAAGACATTCGCATGCGTCTGGCAAAATTGTGGGATCCTCGTCAACTCTCTTCCGGGGAGGCTTATCGAGATATTATCGAGCATACCCCCGCCGTTGCCTGGATGATGTACGGAATCCATGGGGATGAACTTTCCAGTACGGATGCGGCCGTGCGCCTGGCCTATTTTCTTGCCAGCGGAAAGGACCAAACGGCCCGGCGGATCCTCCAGGAACTGGTGGTGTTTATCGACCCCATAGAAAATCCTGACGGTCGGGAACGTTACTTGTCCCAGATTCAGCAATGGAGTGGTAAGGTGCCCAGCGGCGACATGGACAGCATGCCCCATCGGGGAATGTGGACTCGTGGACGGGGGAATCATTATCTTTTCGATCTCAATCGGGATTGGTTCGCCCTCATCCATCCGGAAACTCGGGCCCGGGTCCGGGCCATATTGACCTGGCATCCTCAGCTGGTGGTGGATGCCCACGAAATGGGCGCTTATTCCAGTTACTTTTTTCCCCCGCCCAGGGAACCCATTCACCCCGATGTGCATCCCATCACTCGCAAATGGTGGCAACGGCTGGCCAAAGACCAGGCCAAAGCGTTCGATGAACGGGGATGGAGTTACCAGACCGAAGAACTGTTTGATGAATGGTACCCCGGTTATGGGAGTTCCTGGCCCTATTTCAGCGGAGCGGTAGCCGTTTTATACGAACAAGCCCGAACGGACGGCTCATTTGTCAAGCGTCCCGATGGTACCCGGTTGACCTTCAGGGAGGCCGTGGACCATCACTTTGTCAGTTCGGTGGCCAATCTGGCCACCGCCGCGGCCCATCGAAAGGAGTTGCTGCTCGATTTTTATCGGATGCGCCAGGTCGCTCTCAAGGGTGCTCTCCTGGGAGAGGATCGAGTGTACTTTATTCCCCCCGGGCCGCATCCGGAGCGGGTACAACGATTGATCAACACCCTGATCCTCCAAAAGGTTGAAGTGGAACGGGCCGTAGAGACGTTCCGTGTTCGGAACATCCATGACTATCAGGGAAATCGCTGGGTGCAGAAGCAACTGCCTGCAGGCACATTCATCATTCGCCTGCATCAACCCCAGGGCATTCTGGCCAGGGCGTTGTTGCGCTTTGATGTGCCCTTCCCGGTCAATTTTCTGAAAGAAGAGCGTGAGGCAATCCTGCGAGAAGGTAGAAGCCGCATTTACGACATTAATGCCTGGTCGTTACCGTTGTTGTTTGGGGTGGAGGCATATGCCTCCGGGAAAGTGCCCCGGGTGGCGACCGAACCGTTAAAGGCGCCATTAGAACCCCGATCGGTACCTTTTCGGCAAGGATCGTATGGATATGTTCTGGATGCCCGTTCGGACCGCGCGATGATTGCCCTGGCCCGCATGCTGGAAAAAGGGTTTGTGGCTCGGGCTACCACCCGTCCCTTTCAGATGGGAGAGATCCATTTTCCCTGGGGAGGCGTGGTGTTCCGCCGCCCGGAAAATCCGGATAGTCTGGATCAGGTGGTAGAAAGGGTGAGTCGGCGGACCGGAGCATCTTTTTATCCTGCCCATTCTTCTCACACCCCCCAGGGGCCGGACCTGGGGGGCGAGCAGTTTAAACTGCTGACCCCTCCCCGGGTAGCGGTGCTGACAGGTCCCGGTGTTTCTCTGACGGCGTTTGGAAGTATCTGGTTCTTGCTCGATCAGGAGCTGGAAATTCCCCATGCACTGATCAATCATGTTCGATTTCCCGAGACCGATTTGCGGAAATACAATGTGTTCCTTTTACCACCGGCGGACGGTTCCCACCGAACCTATAGCCGCCTGTTGGACGAAAACCAGCGGAACCGGTTGAAAGCCTGGGTGGAACAGGGAGGCACTTTGATTGCCATGGGTAACGCCGCCGCCTTTTTAGCGGATAGCGCTGTTGGAATCAGTAAAGTGGAATTGCGGCATCAAGCCTTGAAGAAGCTGGAAGTGTATCGGAAGGTCTGGGAACAGGAAAAACGCCTGTGGGCATTTCGTATCGACAGCCTGACCTTCTGGAAGGGGCGCGCCTCGGTTTCGGTGCCCGAAGAGGTGAAAGAACCTTCTCCGGCTCAACGGAAGGTGCAGGAGGAGCTGGATGCCCGCTGGCGAAAATTCCATCCTCGGGGTACTTTCCTGCGGGTGGAGCTGGATCCCCGGCACTGGTTAAGTTTTGGAGTGGGAAACCTGGTTCCGGTGCTGTTCAGGGACCGTTATGCCTATCTATCCATGAACCCGGTGCAAACGGTGGGGCGTTTCGGGGAGGAGACACGATTGCGTTTGTCGGGTCTGTTGTGGCCGGAGGCTCGTGCGCGCTGGGCGGAAACCGCCTATCTCACCCGGGAGGCTCTGGGTAAAGGGCAGATCATTCTGTTTGCCGATGAGCCTTTTTTCCGGGCCTATTTACGGGGAGCAGGGCGTCTGTTGATCAATGCCGTCGTGCTGGGTCCCGGCATGGGTGCCGAAAGTCCGGCCCCTTATTAAACCACCGAACGGGCGGGGATGAACGTCGCAGTGGTTTTACGCTTCTGCGACGATGGAACCGGTGGCCGGAAAGACAATGCCTGCCGGTCTAAATCGGTTCTTCCGGTGAGAGGAACCGGGCGACCGTGGAAATTGCTGAATCAAAACACCGGAAAGGGACGGAGCGATCTGCTTCCGAACGTGGCGCCGCTGTCGGCATTTGTTGAAGGGAATCGTCGGAAGCGATAGGTTTTAAGCGTTGAAATCGGTTCGGGCTATCCGAAGGGCGCCTTTCTGGTGTTTCTGGATCAGTTTCAACATTTCCCCGATATCCAGGATCATGATTACCCGTCCGTCTCCCAGGATGGTGGATCCGGCAATTCCCGGAGTGTTTTTCAGGTATGCCCCTAACGGCTTAATCACAATTTCCTTCTGTCCTAAAAGGTCATCCACGACCAGTCCGAACACCCGATTGGCGATGCCAACCACAACGGTGTAAAACCTTTCCGGTTGGGCATTGCCCGAAACGCTGTAAATGTTGCGGATGTGAACCAGGGGCAGGATTTTTTCCCGCAAGCGGATCACTTCTTCCCCATGGATGGTGTGCACTTCCTCGCGGGACGTGCGGACCACTTCGATGACCGAACTCAGAGGAACGGCAAAAACCTCCTGGGCCACCTGGACCAGCAACCCTTGGATGATGGCCAGGGTGAGCGGGAGTTTCAGGATGAATGTGGTGCCCACTCCCACCTGGGATTTGACAGTGATCATCCCATTTAATTTCGTGATGTTGGTTTTCACCACATCCATTCCCACGCCCCGTCCGGAAACGTTGGTCACTTTCTGGGCGGTGCTGAAGCCGGGCATGAAAATCAGATTGTAGACTTCCGCATCGGAAAGTTCTTTGGCGTCATCGGCACTGATAATGCCCTTCTCGATGGCTTTCCGTTTAATTTTTTCCGGATCAATGCCCCGTCCGTCATCTTCCACTTCAATAATGATATGATTGCCTTCGTGGCCTGCGGCCAGGCGGATCATGCCTTTGCGGGGTTTGCCCAGGGTTTCCCGTTCGTCCGGGCTTTCTATGCCGTGATCCACGGAATTCCGGATGAGGTGAACCAGGGGATCGCTGATCTCTTCGATCACGGATTTGTCCAGCTCGGTCTCTTCCCCTTCCAGAATCAGATCGATCTCTTTCTGAAATTCCCGGGAAAGGTCCCTCACCAGGCGGGGGAATTTGTTAAAAATGCGGCCGATCTGAACCATGCGCGTTTTCATGACGGCCGATTGCAGCTCCGAGGTAATGAAGTCGATTTGAGCCGTGGTGTCGGCCAGTTCCTGGCGACTCGCTTCCGACTTCAGATTGTTGACGATCTGGGCCAGCCGATTGCGGCCCAGAACCAGTTCGCCGACCAGATTCATCAGGTTGTCCAGCCGCTCCACGTCCACCCGAATGGTGGAATCGATGACCTTTCCCAGACGATGACCGCGGGAAAGGTAACCGTCGGCTGTTTTTGAGTGTGTTTCGGGAGATTCCTGAACCGGGGTCGATTCGGCCGGCTGAGAGGATGAGGGGGCGGAGCGCCGCTTTTTTCGCCCGCGTTTCTTTCTCTTGGGGGTGGGTTCCTCGGGGGCACTTTGCCTTTCGGATGTTGGTTCGGTCGGTTCCGGCCCCTGGAGCTTCTGACCCTCCGCGATGGCGGTCAGCCTGGACAGCAGAGCGTCCAGAGGAATATCCTGAATATTGCGGTCGATAACCTGTTGCAACAGGGTTTTCATCTGATCATAGGCTTCCAGTAAGGTGTCCATCATCCAGGGTTGAAAGGTCAGCTGACCTTTACGCATCTTGTTTAGCACGTCTTCGAAACGATGTGCCAGCGTGCTCATCTGATCGAAGCTTAAGAACCCCGAGGTGCCCTTGATGGTGTGTACCGATCGGAAAATGCGGTTAATTAGCTCCATATCGTCCGGCTGGCTTTCCAGAAGGACCAAATCCTGGTCCAAATTTTCCAGAATCTCCTGGGTTTCGACCACAAAACTATCCACAATTTCTAACATGTCTTCACTGAACATGGGATGCGGGCTCATGATCCGTGCTCCTTGTTTTCTCCGGAAAGGTGGTTGTTCGATGGGGTTGGCGCTGGTTTTTCGTTCCGGGCTGCGGGATCGGAAGCCGGAGGGTTGGTCTGAAAGAGCTGATCGATTTCTTCTTGTAAAAAAGAGGGATTTCCCGGTGTCGGCGGAGCGGCGAAAATGGCGTCCGCGGTTTGTTGCCGGTCGGCGTTGTTGATATAACTGGCCTGGGGATCAAATGGGAGAGGCTGGATGGAAGAGACCTCGGTTTCGGCCGCGGGTCCCGGGGTTTGGAGTTGATTCAACAGGTGTTCGATGCGCTCGCGCACGGATTCGATCAGGTGGTTAACCGCGGCGATTTGTTGAGAGGTAATGTCCTGTACCTGAAGAGAAAACATGATATCGCTGGCACTGTCTTTCACCTGGGTGAGGTTGTTTTGCGCTCGGGTGATGGATCGGCGCAACGATTTCAGGGTGGCCTTCCTTTGTTGCTGGATGGCTTGCACGCTTTGAATCCATTTCTCGGAGGCACGCTCTTCTGCGGGCCGGGCCAGTAAGCGGTTGACCTTCCGTTCCAGACGGCTCAGTTTGGCATGGATTTCCCTGGATTGACTCAACCCCGACTGGATCTCTCCTAATTTAAACAAAACATCGTCCAGGATGTCCAGGATCTCGTTCGTCGCCAGTTCTGTAGCGCGGGTGACGTCGTTTAATTGAGAAGATGCCCGGGGCATTTTCGAGGAACTTTCATGCAGGGATTGATTCATCTCCTGCATAAGCGGCACAATGTTCTGAACAAAGCTGAACAGCTCTTCCAGAAACGGGATCACCCGCTGGCCGAAAATGAACAACGCCTTCAGCTCGTTTATCCTCTCCAGAATGCGTTCCATCTGTTGTGGATTCATTTTCCCCCCTTGGTTGAATGAATGACCTGTTCAATTTTTTCTTTTATGGCTTGTAGAGTAAACGGTTTGACAATGTAGCCGCTGACCTGATGTTGATACGCTTTCCGCACGTCGTCTTGTTTATCGCGTACGGTCACCATGATCACGGGAATATGCGAGGTGTGCTCGTGGCTGCGGATCGTGCGAATCAGTTCCAGACCGTTCATTTCCGGCATGTTCCAGTCAGTGATGATCAAGTCCACGGGTTCCTTTTCCAGAAATTGCCAGGCGGTTTGGCCGTCGGGCGCTTCCAGGATGTGTGTGGCTCCCAATGTTTTTAATACGTTCCCCAGAATGCGCCGCACGATCACCGAATCTTCCACAATCAGACATCTCATCATATCAGTTGATATATTTTGAAACCTCGTATTGAATTCGTTTTTGGCCGAAAGGTTTGATCAGGTACGAATTGGCGCCCAATTGCATGCCTCGTTGAATATCCTTTTCATCGTCCAGGGAAGACAGGATAATGACCGGGATTTCTGCGTAATCGTTGTCTTCGCGAATGGTCTTCAGCAGTTCGAAACCATCCATGTTGGGCATGTTCAGATCGGTGATGATCAGATCCACTTTTTCCCGGGGAAGTTTCTCCAGGGCCTCCATCCCATCGCGGGCAGCCACCACCCGAAAGCCTTTGGCCCTCAGGGCGAATGTGAGAAACTTGCGGATGGATTCCGAATCATCGACGACCATGATGACCTTATGCATAGTGGCACTCCTTCTTGTACAGAATTGTCTTAGAAAAATGAACCGGTTTAAAGGCATGAGAGATGCCGTAGAGGGATTCAGAATAGCCCAGCAGCAGGTATCCGCCGGGGTTCAGGCTGTCGTATAGGGAATTGACGACCTGCCGTTTGGAACGCTCGTCGAAGTAGAGCAGCACATTGGCACAGATGATCACGTCCATTCCCCGAATCTGCTGCATGGCCAGGCGGTCCACCAGATTCATCTGGCGGAAGTGAACCATCCGGCGAATCTCGGGAACGATCTGAAAGAAGTTCCCGTGCGGACGGAAATAGCGCTGGAGCCATTCGGGAGCAATTTTCCGGACGGCGTATTCCCGGTAATACCCTTGTTGGGCTTTTTGAATGACCTGGCTGTTTATGTCCGTTGCCAGAATTTCCAGCCGTATGTCCGCAAGGAGGTGCCGGAATTTCTCGCGCAATAGAATGGCGATGGTGTAGGGTTCTTCGCCGGTGGAGCAGGCCGCGCTCCAGATGCGTACCACCCGTCCCGGTCTATGGCGTGCCTGTTCCAGCAACGGAGGGAAAACCCCGCGTTCCAGAGCTTCCAGCTGAGCCTCGTTCCGAAAAAAGAACGTCTCGTTGACGGTAATCTGATTGATTAGATGTTGCAGCTCACCATTCATCAGACCGTTCTGAATATTGTGAACATAGGTGTCGAAGTCCTTTAGTTTTAAGGCTTTCAACCGCTGGTATAAGCGGTTCTCCAGAAAGTATTTCTTATTGTCCGGAAAGTAGATACCGGTCTGCCGGTAAATGAAGTCCCGTAAACGAGAGAACGCCTGCTCGGACAGGCTTACGTCCGGACTGCTCAATTCGATTTTCGTTAATATACCCATCCCAGATGGCCTTCCATGGTTGTTTCAACCGTTGTTGCTTACCCGGAAATTTCCGGATTGTTAAGGGCCTGTCGAACGGTTTCCCGAGGGAGGAGCTGTTCGCCTTTCTCATGCAAAATTTCCAGGGCGTAATTCTGGATCGAGGGATCGGGGTCTTTTAAAGCGGCCAGCACCAGCTGCCCCAGGCAGGGAAAATCCATCCCTCGGGCAATTTCCATGACGGCCATTTTCGTTTCATCGTTCAACTCCATAAAATTCTGTTCAATATAGTGCAGCGCTTCCTGAATTTCCTCGAATTGGCAATCCACCTTCTGCTCATCGGATAAATGGGCAATCAGCCCGATGATAAACTGGCTTCCGGCATCGATATTCAATTGTCGAGCCTGCATGTTTCGAACCAGCGCCGGTATGATTCGAAACCCGCTGCGTAAAAAAACCTGGAATATCAACAGGTCCAGCTCTTCGTCCAGGCCGATTTTGGGAATCAGGTATTCCGGCGATGCGTCCGCCGGGAAAAACAGCAATCCCTGTACGGCGGCCTTCAGGTAGTTTACATCCAGGTCATCCAGCATCTGGATGAAGTACGGTTTAAGTGACTCGGGCAATTTGGGGGGATTGGCCGCCGATCGGAGGCTGTTGACAATGGCTTGAAGAATCACCGGTCGAGCCAGTGCGTTAACGCGTTCGGCCTCACGGATCAGCAGACCCAACAAAGAAGCATCCTGTTTTTCGGCGATTGCTTCGGCGGCGGCAAGTTGAACCACCGGGTCTTCGTCTTGCAAGGCGGTTTCGAAAAAGGCGTTGTCCACCCGATGGGGAAAATGACGGACGGCGGCAACCACATTGGGTCGCACATAGGGTTTCTCCTGGTAGAGGTCCAGTAACCGCTCGCTGTAGTCTTCCAGGCCGAGCATGCCGATGGCATCCACGGCGGCGCAGATGACATTGGGATCGGGGTCCGCCAGGCGTCCGGCAATCCGGGCACCCAGGGATTGGGCCGGCATTTGGGCTAATAAATCGATGGCGAATTTCCGCACATCTTTATTGGGGTGGTCGATGTAGTCGGCCAGGCTGTCGACCGCAGGGGCCCCGATTTTGATCAATAAATCCCCTGCCAGATTGCGTACCACAATGTTGTTGCTGGTAATGAACGCCGCCAACCGCTGGATGACTTCCGGCATGGGGTGGGAAAGCACAAATTGAGCCGCGGCGTCTCGCACCCCCCGGTCGCTGTCTTCCAGAAGACCGGTAATTTGCACCGCAACGTCCGGTGAACAGTCCTGTTCGAAGAATGTTTCTATGGTTTCCCGCCGCCGGGTGGGATCGGGATCTTGCAATAATGGTAAATGACGTGCCATAATAACCTTCCCTGTTTCGTTCGATCCTCCCTGATTCCTTATTTAATTTATCTGATCAATAACGGATACAACGTCCCCAAAGGGTCTGCTGCCAAAGATCGCGAAATCGCTCATCGATTTCTCCAAAATATTCGACGTTTGTATAGGGAACTTAAATCTTTGGAACACATCGGAGGGCCGTGGGCAAGGTTTGGGGATTTTTCGGCTGCCTGGACCGCGGAGGCGGTAGTCGTCGGAGGGGAAGAGTCGGCCCTCCGAAAACTTTAACCATTGCATTCCCGATAACGATCGGTTAGTTTTCTGATTTTAATTTCACCGGAACCGAGGTTCCTGTTGGGGCAGGGGAAGTCACCATAAAGCATAGCAGGAGAAATTGATGAGTCCGCACGAACAAGATCGGCGCGCCGTTGCGGTGATGAAGGGGTTGATAATGGATGCAACCCGTAGGGCGAATTCCGGGCATCCCGGGGGCGCCATGTCCATGGCAGACTTTGCCTACATTCTGTTCAAGGAGTTTTTGATCTATGATCCGGATGATCCGGAGTGGTTCAATCGGGACCGCTTTATTCTTTCTGCCGGGCATGCTTCCATGGTGCTTTACACATTATTGACGTTTATTGGGTATCTGGAGGTGGAGGATTTAAAGCGGTTTCGCCAATGGGGGAGTCGAACGCCCGGTCATCCGGAGGTGGACGCAACGCCCGGTGTGGAAGCGACCACCGGTCCCCTGGGACAGGGCCTGGGCATGGCCGTGGGAATGGCGATTGCCGAAACCCTGTTACGCCACCTGCTGGGGGCAGAGGTTCTGGATCATTTTACCTATGTGATCGCCAGCGACGGAGATTTCCAGGAGCCCATCGGTCTGGGCGCCGCGGCCCTGGCGGGACATCTGGGGTTGGGACGGCTCAACGTGATTTACGATTATAACCAAATCCAAATCTCCGGTTCTACTCTCCGGGCCGATAGCACCGATTATCGCAAAGTGTTCGAGGGGTTCCACTGGCAGGTGCTGGAAATCGACGGGCACGATCATCAGCAAATTCGGCAGGCGCTTCAAGAGGCCCGCCGTCAACAGGAACGCCCCACCCTCATATTGGCCCATACCCGCATCGCCAAAGACGCCTATAGTATGGAAGGGTCGGCGGAAACGCATGGATCGCCCCTTCCGCCGGAGGAAATTCGGAAAACCAAAGAGAAGCTGGGGCTTCCCGCGGAGGATACTTTTTTTCTACCGGAAGAGGTGCTGGATAATTTCCGGCAGCGCTTTCCCCAATTGCGCCGGCAGGTGAAAAGATGGAAAGAGCGGTTTGAGAAAAAGCGCCGCCGGGATTCCTCGTTCAGGGCACTGTGGAACGATTTGTGGTCGAAAGAAGTGTTAACAACCATTGCCGATCCCGCTTACCGGGCCGGGGAAGCCATAGCCACCCGGAGCGCCTTTGGGGAGATGCTGGCCAGGCTTGGAGAAAGATTGCCCAATCTCGTGGGGGGATCGGCGGACCTGGAACCCTCCAATAACACCCGCGCATTCATGGAGAAGGTAGGGGATTTTTCTCGACAGAACCCTTTGGGAAGGAATCTGGTGTTTGGGGTACGGGAATTTCCGATGGGAGCCGTTCTCAACGGACTGGCCCTTCACGGGGGAATCCGCCCCTTTGGAGCCACCTTTCTGGTCTTTTCCGATTATGAACGGGCCGCCATTCGACTGTCCGCTTTGCAAAAAGTACCTGTTTTGCATGTGTTTACCCACGATTCCTTTTTGTTGGGAGAGGATGGCCCAACCCATCAACCGGTGGAGCACATGGCTTCTTTGCGGGCTATGCCCAACTTACTGGTTATCCGTCCCGCGGATGCGGCCGAGGTACCCGTTGCCCTGCGGGTGGCCCTGGAGCAAAGGGAACGTCCCACGGCATTGTTGCTGACCCGCCAGAAGGTGCCGGTGCTGGATCGTCCCCCCTTTGCTTCCCCGGATTTGCTACGTCGGGGGGCCTACGTGGTGTATGGAGATCCCCATCAGGTGCCCGATATGATCCTCATTGCCACGGGCTCGGAAGTGGCTTTGGCCCTGGAAGCGGCCCGCCGGTTGACGGAATGGCGGGTACGGGTGGTCAACATGCCCTGTATGGAACTGTTCCTGGAACAACCGGAAGACTACCGCCTGCAGGTGCTGCCGGAGGCCGTTACCTTCCGGGTGGCCGTCGAGGCCGGATCAACGTTTGGGTGGGAACGCTTTGTGGGTCGCAGGGGACTCATTTTGGGCCTGGATCGATTCGGAGCCTCCGCACCCGCCGGGGTATTGGCGCAGAAGTTCGGCTTCACCGTGGAAGCCATGGTGACGCGCATACGAGAGGCCTTTACCCAATAACCCTGCTTTTCCCCTCCAAAAGCCTGGAGGGTCCACACCCATGCCAATGCCTTTCTCGATCGTTGCAGAAGAAGTCATGACCGGGGGATTCCAGCTGGATGGGGGAGGTGCCTTCCTGTCGGGCAAGCCGCGGGTTAGGCCGATTTCCCCCCAAAACGGCAGAATCCGGGGGGGCGAGTGGCTCCTCCCGGCATGCATCCGGTAGGGGAAGACCGGGCTGATGCGTGGCATCTGTGCAATTATTTCGCTCTTGTTTGCAAATTGCACATTCCTGCCGTATTTTAAACGCTGTCGGGATTGAGAATGGCGCAAAGGCCAATGAAAATATTGTGTTATACTGTGCTGGTGAGTGCTTGGTTGGGGATGAGTTGTATTACCGATGCCCCTCATGATAATCCTTTGGACCCCCAGAACCCCAACAGCACCCTGACCCTGCGCGGGCGGGTGTTTACCCTGTATCCCCCCTATCAGGGAATTGCGGGGGTGGGCGTCTGGCTGGAGCCGCTGCACCGGTTTACCCGAACCGACGAAGCGGGTGCCTTTGGGTTCACCGATTTGAAAACGGGAACGTACACAGTGGTCACCACTATGGAGGGCTATGCCTCCGATACCATGGAAGTGGTTTTGAAGAATCCTGTGAATGTGGAAATTTATCTGGACGCCCTGCCTCAATTTCGTCAAATCGTGTTGACCTCGCATCATTATGCCCGCTTCTTTCCGCCGGACGATTTGTATTTTCTGACCATCGACGTATTGGTCAGCGATCGGGATGGCCATTCGGATATCGTTCGTATGTGGTATGAACTGCCCGATTTAACCCTGCAGGACACCCTCCGGTTAGTGGAATTTCCCGATGCGTATTCGGCCAGATTTATTGCCCAGCGAACCCCCGAAGATTATCAGATCGCTTCTTTGCATTTATTGATAGGCAAAGCCTTTACTTTCAGGGTAGAGGACAAACCGGGAATGCGTACCGTTTCCCCTGCTTTTTATTTAACGCGTATTGTGGAAACCATCCCCGTACACGTGCAACCCACGGGCCTGGTTTCCCTTCCGGTGACCCAGGATAGCATTCGATTTGAGTGGGAGCCGGTGGTGCTGCCGTATCCCTTTTCCTTTCGAATAGAGATATACCGGTTGGACTTTGGGGTTACCACGCTGGTAAGTCGGATTGACGGGATCGCCTCAAGCCGAGTCGATTATTTATACAAAAATGACCTGACTCCCGGGGATCATTTATGGTTTCTCTATGTGGTGGACGAATACGGCAACACCGGTCGTTCCCGGGAGGGGGCCTTTCGTATCGTTCCCTAAGCCGTTGGGGGTAAGAGGTATGGCGGAAAAAAATCTCTTTGATGCGTTTCTGAAAATCAGCGAGGCGTTCAATGCCATTCAAGACAGTCGGTTGTTGTTGGAAAGGGTGATGGATCTGGCCATGGAGACCCTGGGTGCCGAGCGGGGATTTATCCTTTTACGGGGGGGCGAATCGGAAGAGGCCATCGAAGTCGTAACGGCTCGCAACATCTCCCGCCAGAGCATCGCATCGATCCAGGAGATCTCCTCCAGTGCGGTCAATCGGGTGCTTCAAAAGGGGGAGCCGGTACTTACCGTAGACGCCCAAACCGACCGGCGCTTCATGGGTGCCGAAAGTGTGGTATTGCAGAAAATCCGTTCCATTATTTGTGTGCCGTTGTGGCGGGATGGGGAGTTGATCGGTGCGATTTACATGGATAGCCGGGTCGGCGAGGTGGAGTTCGATAGAGATAGTCTTCAATTTTTAGAAGCGTTGGCCCGCCAAATCGTTGTCGCTTTAGAGAACGCCCGGCAGTTTCAGTCGCTTAAATCCGAAAACTTGCGGCTTAAGAAACAGATACCCCTTCAACAGATGTTTCCCGAAATCATCGGGCGCAGTCCCGCCATCGTGCGCATCTTTGAGTTGATCCGGGATGTGGCGGATACGAACGCCACGGTGCTCATTGAAGGAGAAAGTGGTACGGGAAAAGAACTGGTGGCCCGGGCTCTGCATTATCATTCATCCCGACGCGACAAACCGTTTATGCCTATCTTTTGTGGAAGCCTGTCGGAAAATCTTCTGGAAAGCGAACTGTTTGGCCATCGAAAAGGCGCCTTTACCGGTGCCATCGAAAATAAAAAAGGACTTTTTGAGGAGGCCGATGGAGGCACCGTTTTCCTGGACGAAATTGCCGACATCAGTAAAAATATTCAAACCAAACTCTTGCGGGTCATTCAGGAGGGGGAGGTTAAACGCGTTGGGGACAATGTGATCCGCAGGGTCGATGTCCGGCTCATTGCGGCTACCAACAAGGATTTGTGGGAAGAAGTGCAGGCGGGTCATTTCCGGGAAGACCTGTATTACCGGTTGAATGTGATCAACATCAAAATGCCCCCTTTACGGGAGCGGGTGGAAGACATTCCCTTACTGGCGGAGCATTTTTTGCGCCGGTTTGCCCGCAAAAATCGCAAAGAGATCGGGGGATTTACTCCCCAGGCCATGAACCTGCTTCAGGAGTATCACTGGCCGGGTAACATCCGTGAACTGGAAAACGCCATCGAACGGGCGGTCATTTTGGCCCGAGGAAAGGAGATTACCCCGGATCTGTTTTCTTTCCGGAAATCGCCCAACGTCATTATGCCTGGTCAAACCCTCAAGGAAATCGAGAAACAGGCGGTGCTTCAAACCCTGGAAATGACCGGTTACAATCGTACCCGAACGGCCGAAATCCTGGGAGTTTCGCGTCGCTGGTTGCAATACCAGCTCAAAAAATGGGGAATGGTCGATGGAGATTGAAGGTTACCGTATCGAAAGGGAATTGAGTCGGGGCCCCATCACCACGGTATATCTGGCCCGGCAGGTGGAATTGGACCGCCTGGTGATTCTGAAAGTGTTGAACGTCCAGTGGCAAAAAGAGAAGGACCTGGTTCAGCGGTTCCGCCGGGAAGCCCGCATCTGCGCCCGCTTGCGCCATCCCAATATCGTTACCCTCTTTGATTTCGGTACCGCAGAGGGCTCCTTTTACCTGACCATTGAATACGTGGAGGGGAAAGATTTAAGAGAACTCATCGAAGCATATCATCCTTTGCCTTTTTCGGTGATTGCTTTTATTACCCGGGAAATTTTAAAGGGGCTCACCTATGCCCATGGCAAGGGAGTGATCCATCGGGATTTGAAACCGGCCAACATCGTCATCAGCTGGGAGGGGGAAGTCAAAATCGCCGATTTTGGACTGGCAACGCTGGGCGATTTTCCTTCGGTGACCGAACCCGGGGGTACGGTGGGGACGCCGGCATACATGTCGCCGGAGCAGGCCCGGGGCGGATCCCTGGATGCCCGCAGCGATCTGTTCAATTTGGGTGCCACCCTGTACGAACTGTGCACCGGCCGTTCGCCTTTCGAAGGAGAAAATCTGGCCCGCAGCATTCAGAAAGTGCTGAAAGAAGACCCCCCTTATCTGGGAACACAACGGCCGGATATTCCCGAGGGATATGCCAGGCTGGTACATCGGTTGTTGGCCAAACCCAGGGAAAAGCGGCCCCAGGGCGCCGGCGAGGTGTTGGAACGGTTAAAATCCCTTTATCCGTTTCCCGACGAAGAGATACTGATGCGTTTCCTGAAACATCCCGAAGCCGTCCTTCCCCCGCCCGAGGTTCCAACCACCACCGAACCCCGGAAGCACAAAAGCCCCAATCTGTCCTGGATAATCGCGGTACTGGCCGCTTTAACCCTGAGTGGAGGATGGTTTATACTTCAGATATTTAAAAACCGGGCGGATACCGAACATCAAAATGCCTCTTGGGTACAGATCGACGATACCTTGGTATCCAGTCGAATTTTCCCGGACACCTTCTCTGTTGAGTCCGCGGCCCCTTCTCCTGAAGAGGGGGAAAACGCCGCTTTGACGGCCGAACCGCCCGCGGTTGGAGACGCCAAGGTTTCCAGCGAAACCCCGGATGCTTCGGAGAAACCTGCGGCCCGTAGCGGTGGGATTTTTCTCACGGTGTATCCTTGGGCGGATGTTTATATTGACGGCGTGTACCGGGAACGCACCCCTTTAAAGCAGCCTTTGCCGTTGTCCGAGGGGGAGTACATAGTGGAGCTGCGAAATCCCTATTATTCTGCTTATCAAACGCGCATCCACATTGCACCGGGGCGGGTCGATACCCTGAAGGTGACCCTGAGCCCCGCCCTGGGCTATCTGAATTTGCAGGTGAGTCCCTGGGCAAGAATCTATATCGATGGAGAATATGTCGAGACTACCCCGTTGCAGGAACCGATCGCTTTATCGGCCGGCCGGCATGTATTACGATTGGTCAACCCCAATTTTCCCGTTTGGGAGGATACCATCGAAGTGCGGGCCGGCGAGACGCTGTTCCGTAAGGTTGCTTTGAAGAATTGAATGGCACGAAAATTGTAATTGAATTTGAGGCAAGGAAAGAAAGAAGCGATGATGAAGTTACGGATCGGCGGTTTGCAATGGAGCATGGGGATGATATTGTTGCCCCTGATGGTTGGATGGGGGCAATGGGATCGGGGACCCGATCTACCCCTCCCGAGGGCCGGGGCGGCTGCGGTGGTCTTCGAAGGCGCCGTTTACATATTGGGGGGTAAGACGAACAACAACACCCTGTTAAATACCGTCGATCGGTACGATCCCCGCACGGGACAATGGGAAGCCGCCGCCCTGCCGAATTTCCCCAAACCCCGCTACAATGCCGCCGCCGTGGTTTTTCAGAACCAAATCTATCTGATCGGTGGGGTCGGTATGGGAGGCCAGGTCCTCCGTTCGGTGGAGGTCTACGATCCTGCGCAAAATAAGTGGTTTAGTGTGCATCGTATGCACTACGGCCGCCAGGGACACGTGGCGGTGGTATTAAACGGAAAAATTTGCGTGCTCGGGGGCAGCGAAAATCTGGGATACGAATACGCCGACGACATAGAATGGTATGATTCCGCGGCAAACGACTGGGAAGAAAGCGACTCGGAATTGCCCGAAGGACGGGCGGCACCCTTTATCGGTGTGGTGAATAACGGGATCTATCTGTTTGGTGGATATTATATTCAACCTACCTCTGAAGCCCTTGTGGGCCGGCCGGATAGCAGCGGGGATTTTTCCTGGTTCTCCTTGCCTCCGCTGTCCAGCCCCCGCGCCTATGGCGGCAGCGTTACCCTTGGAGAAACAATTTATCTGATCGGCGGCGTGGGTAGCAACGGCAGGGCCACAGCACGGGTGGAAAGCTTTCGGGTTCCCGAAAATGCCTATGCCCAGGAACCTTCTTTACAAATTCCCCGAAGCGGTATGGCCACCGTTCTCCTGGATAGCATTATCTATGTGATGGGCGGGTATGACCAGAACAATGCTTCCATCCTCTCGTCAATGGAGATGCTGAACCTCCGTTATACATCTCTGAAGGCGTCCGATGACCCGATAAGCGTTCCCGCCGATTTTGTGCAGCTCTGGGGATATCCCAATCCTTTCAACGGACGGTTGACCTTGGAGGTGGGTTTAAAAACCGTTTCGGAAATCGAGCTTTCTGTGTTTAATTTGCGAGGGCAGCGGATAAGACGAATTTATCGGGGAACACTAACCGGAGGAGTCCATCGGTTTGCCTGGGATGCCCGCGATGATCAACAGCACAGGGTGGCGTCGGGTGTTTATTTCGCCGTGGTTAAAGCGGGTTCGTACGTCAGAAAGTTTAAAATGGTGTATGTCCGCTGATTGTTTTCGCCCATTCATTCTCCTCGGCATTGGGCTGTGGATTTGTGCATCACCGTCCTTGGCCAATCAGAGTCAAGACAAAGACCCTGTCGCCCGACTGGGATCTTTGTATGAGGCTTTGCAATTTCAGGAAGTTGTTCGCAAGGGAAAAGAGCTGTTAAAGCACCCCGAGCGTTTTACCCCCGATCAACTGGCCAGGATTCATGAGTACCTGGGATTGGCGTATTACAGCCTGGGCCGGCTGGATTCTGCGCGTTCCCATTTTGTGTCCGAACTGGAATTAGACCCCGACAGGCGTCTGGATCCGATACGTGTATCCCCCAAGATTATTGATTTTTTCAACCGTTTGCGGGAACAGCGACAACTTGAGGGGGGGAAAACGTCCTTTGTTCCCTATGTCCGTTATGTTTTCATCGAAGACCCCCGACCCGCCGCTGCCTGGCGTTCTGCCCTCCTGCCGGGCTGGGGGCAGTGGTATAAGCGTCAGAAGACCCGGGCCGGGATTCTGGGCGGGGCCTTCTGGACCAGCGTCCTGGCCACGGGAACGGCTTTTTACCTGGAACGCCAGGCGCGTACCCACTACATCAACCAGAAAAATCCGCCCGAGATCCAACAGGCCTACGACCGGTACAACTTCTGGTACCGAAGCCGCCAGCTTGGCTTGCGCCTGGTCCTTTTCACCTGGATGGCGGCCGTTACCGATGCGCTTTGGACCCCCGCATCGAACGTGAAGGTGCAGCCCACCGTTGGCGAGGAACAAACCCTGGGATTGCACCTCCGGGTGCAATGGTAAGTCCAGAAGAACCTCCTTCTGTGTGGAAGGTGAAAGACCGGACTGAAACATTTTCCGGAAATAAAACGATATCACGACAATCTCTTTGCGGCGGCAGCCACCCGCACAGCCTTTAGGGCCGAGAGTACAGAAAGGTCTCCATCCATCTCGTTTTGTTCGACTCCCTATGATCGGAACCCTCGGCAAGGCGGTTATAGAAACGTGGAAAAATCCACGCGGGTGGCTTGTCGGCTGAAAGTGCAGTCTTCCCCGATTAAGTTGCCTTCTACATTAATAAAACCGATCAGGCCGGGCGGTTTTTCCGAAATGGCCAATTGGGCGATGGCTCCCCCCATGCTGTGACCCATCAAAACGACGGATGAGGGTTCAAGCCGTTGTAAAAGCGGATGGATTAAACGGGCCATCGGTTTCAGCGAATAGTCCAATCCGGGGGCTTTGCTACTCCATCCTCCACCGGGTAAATCCGGAATCGCAAGGCTGTAGCTCCGGAGCGCCGGGTGAGACCAAACGGCCCCATAATGGGTATGATCGCATCCCAATCCATGGATGAATAGTAACAATGGGGATTGCCTTTTCCGATAGGCTGAAAACAGGGTGTGCCGGCCGAATGAAAACGACGTTGTTTGCACGGGTACGATCACCAATTGATTAAGAGTCCCTCAGCTTCTGGGCGGGGCGGCGGGAATGATCTCTCCTGCAGGGGTGTCGGCGAGGAGCCGACCCTTGTGCACCAGAATCGTTCCCCGCAAAATGGTATATTCCAAGGTCCCGGCAATTTTCATTCCCTCGTAGGGGCACCAGTCCGCCCGTCCGTGTCCGTGGCTACTGGAAAGGATGGTTTCTTGATCAGGATTCCAGATGATCAAGTCCGCATCCAGGCCTATTTGAATGTCCCCTTTCCGATGGTTCAATCCGAAGATGCGAGCGGGGTGAGTTCCCAATACCTGAACCAATTGTTGGAGCGTTATTCGGTTTTGATGAACCCCGTAGGTATATAACAAAGGGAAAAGGGTTTCCACGCCCGGCAAACCGTTCGGGGTTTGGTGGAATTGTCGGTTCCCCTGTTCTTTCTGCTGTCGGGTAAACGGGCAGTGGTCGGTGCCGACCACATCGATGTCTCCGTTGCAAAGCGCCTGCCACAGCGCTTCCTGATCTTCTGGTCGCCTCAAGGGAGGTGTGGTAATGTAATAATGGCCGTTGGTTTTCCGGTAACATTGTTCGTTCAGCAGAAGGTATTGGGGGCAGGTTTCGATGTACAGGGGGGTTCCCCGGCTTCGGGCTTCCAGGGCGGCTTCCAGTCCTTGTCGGCTGCTCAGGTGTACAATATACAATGGTGCCTGGGTTTCGCGAGAGATGCGCGCCGCTGTTTCAATGGCGCGGGCTTCGGCTTCTGCCGGTCGGGAACGGGCGTGGTAGATCGGCTCCCGCCGGCCGGTGGAAAGATGACGATGGGTATTGCGCTCAACGATTTCATCGTCTTCGGCATGGAGCATGACCACTCCACCGGATCGGGAGACCGTTTCCAGAATGAGTCGAAATTGGGTCCAGGTGACCATCATACCGGCCTCTTTGTAGGTGGAGAAGGTTTTAAAACTGCGGAATCCCTGCTGAATGAGGGAGGGAATCTGGTGCAGCCAGCGCTCCGGCTGGTCGGTAACGTTCACGTGAAGATGCACGTCCACGAAACTCTTCCCTCCGGCCCGGTGAATGCGTTCTTTCAGGGCCTGCTGAAGCGATTGCCCCTTGGCCTGCACCGTAAAGTCGATTATGGTGGTGATGCCTCCAAATGCGGCGGCCCGGCTGCCGGTGTTAAAGTCATCCGCCGACCAGGTGGTTTTGATGGGAATGCCCATGTGGGTGTGGGCGTCGATGAAGCCGGGGAAGACCAGGCACCCGCCGGCGTCGATTTCTTGAGCGGCTTTTGCGGGCAGGGAGGGCTCCAGGGCGGCAATCCGCCCGCCTCGAATACCGACGTCCAGACGGCGGGTCTCCCGTGAGGTGACCACCCGCCCGTTGCGAACGATTAAATCGAAGGAAGCGTTCCCTTCCGCTGCCATGGCGTATCCTGTGTTGTCACATGTCACTCGCCCCGGGTGCTCGGGACTAACCCTGTGGCCCCATGGTTTCATCCGGAGCGCTTTCAGGCAACAGCCGGGGATTACATGGTTAAGGCCATAACGGCCTTCGCCGTGTGGAGCCGGTTTTCGGCTTCCTGATACACCACCGACTGCGGCCCATCAATGACGGCGTCGGTGACCTCGTATCCCCGATCGGCCGGAAGGCAATGCATGTAAATCGCCTCCTGTTTGGCCAGTTGCATTCGACGTTCGTCGCATATCCAGTCTTTGTATTTTTGGGCAATTTGAAGCGCCTCCTGAGGCCGGTCGAACAGCTCCTGGATACCCCAGCTTTTGGGATAAACAATGTCTGCGCCTTCGAAAGCGGCGTCCATATCGTCCACCACCTCGAATTTCACCCCAACGCGCCGGGCATTCTCCCGGGCAATGCGCAGGGGGGCTTCCATTAAGGCGTATTCCGGCGGATGGGCCAGGGTCACATCCAGACCAAAACGAGTCATTAACATGATCAATCCCTGGGGTACCGACAGGGGTTTGGCATAGGATGGAGCATAGGCCCAGGATACCACCATTTTTCGCCCCCGCAGATTTTCTCCGAAGATTTCCCGAATCGTCATCAGGTCTGCCAGGGTCTGGAAGGGATGATCCACATCGCACTGCAGGTTGAAAACCGGTTTATCGGCCCAACGTGCCATCTCTCGTATGTAACGATGGCCTTCCCCCGGTACCCGATCGTGACGAATGGCGATGGCGTGTCCATATGACGAGAGAATGATTCCCGTATCTTTGGGACTTTCTCCGTGGGCGATTTGTGAGGTGGACACGTCGATGTAATGGGCATGCCCCCCCAGCTGGGTGATGCCGGCTTCGAACGAATTGCGCGTTCGGGTGGACTTGTCAAAAAACATGAGAAAGATGGTTTTATCGGGAAGAAATCGGTGGGGAATGTTGTGCTGAAACATAAACTTCAGTTCTTTGGCTGTGCGAAGCGCCAGTTCAATTTCCTCGTCACTCCAGTCCTGAGTGGAAATGAAATCCCGGCCTTTGAGCTGTCCGATCATGGGTCGCCTCCTTTTCGTTTTAACCTCTTACATCATCCGGTTTGCTCGGTTCGGATATTGTGTATCCCGGCTCCAGGGGATCAGAGCTACTTCCCTCCTGAAGAAGGGAATTTAATGACGGTTGACGATCAAAGGCAAAGGTTCTCTTACCGGCCGAAAAGAAAAGAGCAGGCAAGCTCATTTCCCCGTTTTTGCCCAGTCGAGGACGAAAGCAACATAGAAGGCTGTGGCTTTGGCCAGATGATCCAGGGGGATGTGTTCATCGGGGGCGTGAGCATACACTTCATTGCCCGGTCCAAAACCAATGGTGGGGATTTGGAAAAGGCCCATGGTGGCCACGCCATTGGTCGAAAAGGTCCATTTGTCCACCCGAGGAGCGTGATGAAAGAGCCTCCGGTAACTGTAGATCGCCGTTTGCAGCGCCGGATGATCGGAGGGCAGCACCCAGGTGGGATAATACTTCTTCATGGGATACACCGTGCCGCGGTAACTTGCCCGTCGGTATTCAGGCACCCAGGCACGCGCGTCGGCCTTTCGAAATGCGTTCAGCGATTGAATTTCTTTCAGACAGCTGTCGATGGTTTCTCCCGCCGTTAACCGGCGGTCTAAGTGAATGGTGCAGGAGTCCGCCACGGCACACAGAGAAGGGGCCGTCGAGCGGATGTCGGAAATGGTAAGGCTGCCCGGCCCCAGAAAATCGTCCCTTGTTAAACGAGGATGGAGTCGCTCGATCTCTTGAACGATAGGGGCCATTTTGTAGATGGCATTGATCCCGCGCTCCGGTGCCGATCCATGGGCGGAAATCCCTGTCGTTTGTACTTGGATTTCCATACGGCCCCGATGACCCCGATAGATGTTCAGGTTGGTTGGCTCCGTGAGGAGAACCAGTTCGGGCTCGATGATCTGTTGTTCAATAATGTATTTCCAGCACAGTCCGTCACAATCTTCTTCCATGACGGAAGCCACGACCCAGAGGGTGACATCTTCCGGGAGCCCCGTTTCAGCCAGAATTTTTCCGGCATAAACGGCACTGGCTATCCCCCCTTTCTGATCGCAGGCTCCCCGGCCGTACAGTTTGCCTTCCCGGATTTCCCCTCCAAAGGGCTCGACCGTCCAGAGGTCAGGATTGCCCACGTCAACCACATCACAATGCCCATCGATCGCCACTACCCGACGGCCCCGGCCAAGACGCCCCATCACATTTCCCAGCGCGTCGATTTTTACCTCCTCAAATCCCGCTTTCTCCATTTCGGCCTGGATGCGCTGCACCACGTTTTCTTCTTCGCCGCTGAGGGAGGGTATGCGGACGATGTCTTGCAAAAAAGCGATCAGTTCGGGTTGCAATTGGAGGGCCCGTTTCAGCAGCGCCATTTTCTCTCCTCCTTTTTCGCCTGAAACAATGGATTATCGCAAATCCTCCCAACAAAATAAAGACAAAATTGAAATCGTTCTGCAAGAAGTAATGAACGGTATTCTCAGCTTTCGCTACGATCGGATGCAATATTTGCTTATATTTTATTGTGGGGATATCAGGTTAGTCAAAAATTGCCGGGGGCATCATGGCGGATTTTTTCCAGAATGGGCTCATTGCCACGTTACATCGCCTGAAGCAACGGCCGTTGGAATCTCTGGAAGCCGAGCTGAAGCGGTTTTCGCGAAAGCGCCCCATGGCGTTGGTGCTGCCGACGCTGTACTCCGAGTTGGAAGGCGAGGCCTTACCGAATATCATTGCGGAATTGCGCCAAGTGGAATATATCCAGGAGATCGTGATCGGATTGGATCGGGCGACCAAAAGCGAATTTCATTTTGCCAAAACCTTTTTTTCCGATCTGCCTCAGCCGCACCGGGTCATCTGGCAGGATGGCCCCAACATGTTGAAATTGCACGAGTTGTTAAAACACCATGGCCTCTCCATCGGCGAACCGGGAAAAGGGCGCAACGCCTGGTTTTGCTTTGGGTATATTCTTTCGGCGGGCCGTTCCCGGGCCGTGGCCATTCACGATTGCGATATCTTAACCTACGATCGCCACCTCCTGGCGCGCTTGTTTTATCCCGTCGCCAACCCCAATTTCGGCATTAAATTCTGTAAAGGGTACTATGCCCGGGTGACCGACCGATTGAATGGACGGGTCACCCGACTGTTCGTGACCCCGCTGGTACGTTCCCTGAAAAAAATCCTGGGCCCTCTGGAGTATCTGGATTTTCTGGATGGTTTCCGCTATCCCCTGGCCGGCGAGTTTTCGATGGGTGTGGATGTGCTGGAGCATATTCGTATTCCCAGCGATTGGGGATTGGAAGTGGGGGTGTTGTCCGAAGTATACCGCAATTACGCCCTCAAACAGATTTGTCAGGTGGATATTGCCGATGAATTCGATCATAAACATCAGCCCCTCTCCGAAGAAGATCCTAACGCCGGCCTTTCGAAAATGACCATCGATATTGCCAAATCGATTTATCGAACCCTGGCCAGCATGGGGGTGGTGTTCTCCGAGGAGTTTTTTCGAACCATTAAGGCCACCTATTTACGAACCGCCTTCGATTTTCTGGAAAAATATTATTACGATGCCAAGATTAACGGCCTCGACTTCGACCGGCATCAGGAGGAAAAGACCATCGAGGTGTTCATTCGCAGTATCATCATCGCCGGGGAACAGTTCCTGGCCAATCCCATGGAAGTGCCTCTCATTCCCAACTGGAGTCGGGTCATCTCGGCTATTCCTGAATTTTACGATCTGCTTTACAAATCGGTGGAGGAAGATAATTAACCGTCCCGTATCGCAACGTCAAGGCGGCACCGACGCACCCTCCCCTGAATGCAGTTGCATTCCCCCGGCGGGCTTGTTATTTTCTTTTCCAGAGGGGGCTGATGAAACAACGGGAAGTTTTTTACTCCCAGAAGGGAGAGGCGGTTTGTAACCCTTTTGGGTGGATCGGGAACCAGAGGTTCCTAAAATCGAAACGTTTTTACTTTGACAATGACGGGAGTGCGCCATGGCTGCCCCCATTCATTTCTGGCTGAACAACGAAGAACTCCGCTGCAACGAACCACCGGGATTATCGGTACTGGACTATTTACGCAAAAGGCGCCGTTTGGTGGGCACCAAGGAGGGTTGCAAAGAAGGGGATTGCGGTGCCTGTACCGTGCTGGTCGGGGAATTGCAGGGGCGGCAGGTGATTTACCGGCCGATGACCTCCTGTTTGATGCCGCTGGGCGAATTGCACGGTAAACATCTGGTCACGATCGAAGGGATTAACCGACCCGAGTTGAATCCCGTACAGCAAGCCATTGTTCAGGAAGGCGCCACCCAGTGCGGCTTTTGTACCCCCGGTATTGTGATGTCCCTGATGGGGTATATCATGCAAAAGGGACAGGTAGTGGATGCCCGGGGCATAAAGCGGTGGCTGAGTGGACATTTGTGCCGTTGTACGGGGTATCGTTCGCTGAAAGCCGTTGCCGGACATCTGCAAACCAGTGTAGGAGATCGCCCGGGGATAGAGAACCTGATTCGAAACCGATGGTTGCCGGAATACTTTGCCCACATGCCGCGCCGGTTGGCCCGCATCGCCCCGCCGGTGCACCGGGATGGAAAACCGGAAAACCGGCTGATCATTGCCGGCGGAACCGATATTTATGTCCAACGGGGGGAGGAACTGCCCGAAACCGATGTCTTCCTGTTCAATTTGATGCCCAAGCCGAAGGGCATACGCCTTTCAGGAAAGGCTTTGCACATCGGGGCCCTGACAACTTTTGAAGAACTGGCCGCCCATGCTCAGGTCCGGCGGCTCATTCCCCGTATTCGTGAATATATGCACCTGATAGCCTCGTTGCAAATTCGCCATCGTGCCACGGTAGGGGGGAATATTATCAATGCCTCCCCCATTGCCGATATTGTGATCCTGTTTCTGGCGCTGGATGTTCGCCTGGTGTTGCAGAAGGGCAGGCAGCGGCGGGTGCTGCCTCTGCGACAGTTTTACTTGGGGTATAAACGGATGGATCAACGGCCGGGAGAAATTCTTGTAGAGGTACAAATCCCTCGCGATGTTGAAGGTTGCCGCATTCATTTCGAGAAGGTCAGTAAACGCCGGACGCTGGATATCGCTTCGGTGAACAGCGCCATATGCTTGCGTTCCAATGATGATGGAACCATTGAGAGCGCCGCCGTAGCTGTGGGGGGGGTCGCCCCGGTGCCGCTTTTTCTGGAGAAAACCAGCCGCTTTCTGGAAGGAAAATCCTGCCGTCCGGAAACGGTGTTGCAGGCCGTTGAAATCGCCATGACCGAAATATCTCCCATCAGCGATGTCAGAGGGAGCGCCGATTATAAGCGTTTATTGACCCGTCAGCTCATCATTGCCCATTTTACAACCCTGTTCCCGGATAAAATGCAGGTGAGGGAATTTTATGAAGTCCACTGATGCCATTTTACATACCCGGGGGGAATCCCGTTACGTGGACGATCTTCCTCAACCCGAAGGCCTGCTGCATGCCGCGGTGTTTTTTTCTCCCATCGCCCATGGTCGGATACAGAATTTCGATGTTTCCCGGGCCCGTCAATCGGAAGGGGTGGTGGCCGTACTGACCGCGGAAGATATTCCAGGAGAAAACCAGATCGGGCCACTGATCCCCGATCAAGAGCTTCTGGCCGAGGAGGAAGTGGTCTACATTGGACAGCCGGTGGCGCTGATTGTGGCCCAAACCGCCGAAACGGCCCGAAAGGCGGCCGGGCGGATTGTTCTGGATGTGGAAGAGTATCCGGTGATCACCGATCCCCGCGAGGCTTATCAGAAGGGGCAGATCTTTGGAACGCCGCGCACCTTTCAGCTGGGCGATGTGGATGCCGCCTGGCCACACTGTGAGGTCGTTGTGGAGGGACATTGCGAGGTTGGGGGGCAGGAGCATGTATACCTGGAAACCCAGCGCGCCCGTGCCGTCCCCGGCGAGGGGCGGGTGATCAGAGTTTATTCCTCAACCCAGAGCCCTTACGCGGTGCAGAAACATGTGGCCCGGGTGCTGGGATATCCCAATCACCTCATCGAGGTCGACGTGTTGCGGCTGGGCGGAGGTTTCGGCGGTAAGGAAGACCAGGCCACCCCCTGGGCCTGCCTGACGGCGTTAGCCACCTGGTATACCGGACATCCGGTGGAACTGGTCTTGACCCGTCAAGAAGATATGCTGATGACCGGAAAGCGCCATCCTTATTGTTCCGACTTTAAGATCGGGGTCACCCGGGAGGGCAAGATTCTGGCTTACGAGGTCCGGCATTACCAGAATGCCGGCGCCGCGGCGGACCTGTCTCCCGCAATCCTGGAACGCACCCTGTTCCATAGTACCAATAGTTATTATATTCCCAATGTTCGTCTGTTTGCAGTATCCTGTCGCACCCATCTTCCGCCATTTACGGCTTTTCGGGGATTCGGCGGTCCCCAGGGAATGTTTGTGATGGAGGCCGCTATTGCCCGGGTGGCCGAGGCCCTGGGAATGCCCCGGGAGGAGATTCAGCGGAAAAATTTGCTTCAGGAAAACGACCTGTTCCCCTATGGACAACGGGTGGTGGATTGCCGGGCCCGCCGGAGCTGGGATGTCGCCATGGAAACGTATCGCTTTTCCGCTTGGAAGAAACGGGTGGAACAGTTTAACCGGAAGCATTTCCACCGGAAAAAAGGCCTGGCGGTCATGCCCATATGTTTCGGCATCTCTTTTACGGCGACCTTTCTGAATCAGGCCAGTGCGCTGGTGCATGTGTATACCGATGGAAGTGTCAGCATTTCCACCGGTGGCGTGGAAATGGGCCAGGGTCTGCGGGCAAACATTACCACCATCGCTGCTCGGGCGCTGGGAATTCGGCCGGAACGCATCAAGATAGAGTCGACCAACACCACCCGTATCGCCAACATGTCCCCCAGTGCTGCCAGTGCAACCACGGTGCTCAACGGGAATGCGACCCTTCTGGCTATCCGGCAGATTGTGTCGCGCCTGAAATCCATGATTGCCCGGGAACTAAATTTATCCGATCCCGATCGGGTGACCATTCATGACGAGAAAGTGTGGTATCGGGGTAGCCAGACCGGTTGGACCTGGACGCAGTTGGTCCAGACGGCCTACGGCAAACGCATTAATCTCTCGGCCCAGGGCTTTTTTGCCACGCCGGGCATCTATTTCGACAAGCAAAAAGAAAAAGGCCGGCCTTTTGCCTATCATGTATACGGTACGGCCATTCTGGAGGTAACGCTGGATTGCTTACGGGGAATCTATACCATCGATGCCGTGAAAATTGTCCACGATCTGGGGCGTCCCCTGAATCGTCTCATCGATCTGGGGCAGGTAGAGGGAGGGCTGGCGCAGGGTTTGGGGTGGATGACCGTGGAAGAGCTGCTTTTCGATGAGAAGGGACGCAACTTGTCCAGTGCCCTGGCCACCTATAAACCGCCCGATGTATACTTCATGCCCGACGATCTTCAGGTGACCTTTCTGGAAAATGCCGACGAACCCATAGGTCCCTATGGCAATAAAGCCGTGGGGGAGCCGCCGTTTATGTACGGAATCGGGGTGTTTTTTGCCCTTCGCCAGGCCATGCAAGCGTTTCGCCCCCGCAAGGATTATGAATTCAAGGCACCCTTGACACCCGAAAGGGTGCTTTTGGAATTGCATCGGGAAGAGGTGAGACAGGGGTGTCTACGGCCGGCAACGGTGGAGTCTGCAAGGCAGTCGGACTGAGCGGGGCATGGAAAAGGGATCGCGGCGGCCGCTTTTTCTCACCGGGCAAGCAAAGAGGAGAAACGGAGTGACCATTTCCCCATGAAGCATTCGATATTACAGGAATGGATCCGGTGCATGCGGAGCAGGCGATCCTGTGTGCTGGTGACGGTTGTGGAAACAAGGGGGTCTTCTCCCCAGAAGCCGGGTGCCCGTATGCTGGTGTTCCCGGACGGATCCTTTAAGGGCACTCTGGGCGGTGGCTGTGTAGAAGGGGACCTGTGGTACCAGGCCCGGCGCCTGTTCAAAGAGGGGGGAGACGCCCGGGTGATTCGCCGTACGTTAAATGCGGATCTGGCGGCCCGGGATGGCATGGTATGCGGAGGGACCATGACCTTCCTGCTGGAACCTTTTTTCGATGATTCCCCCCTCCCTCCGGAACTGGACGAACTGGAACAGGCGATTCTGGGAAAGACCCCCGTGGCTCTGGTCACCGTGGTCGAAGACCCTCAATCCAATATGCCAGCGGGAACCCGGTGGTTGGTCCGTGGGGATGGAACGGTGAAGGGACCTTCCAATGCCCGGAGGCTGGCCCCCGAAGTCGTCACCCTGGCCAAACAGCTGGCCCCCTATGGTGATAATCGGCTTTTCACGACCCCGGCAGGCCTGCAGGTGTTTGTGGAAGGAATTACGGCCCCGGCAACCCTGATATTGTTGGGAGCAGGGCATGTGAACAAGGCCATTGCCGATCTGGCCGGTTATCTGGATTTTCGCATCATAGTTGTCGACGATCGATCCGATTTGGCCGACCGGGAAAGGTTTCCTTGTGCGGATGCCGTTTGGGTGGAGCCGTACGATCGCGCGCTGCAACAAATGCAAATTTCCCATAATTCCTTTATCATTGCCGCTACCCGGGGACACAAATTCGATGACCAGGCGGTAAAACACGCCCTGGCCACACCGGCGCGTTACATCGGTATTCTGGGCAGCCAACGGAAAGTTCTGATGATCGTGCGGCATTTGTTGCAAGAAGGTCTGGCACCCGATCAGTTAAAGAGGATATACGCCCCGGTGGGCCTGGACATCGGTGCTTTAACCCCGGAAGAAATCGCTGTGAGCGTGCTGGCCGAGGTGATAATGGTGCGTCGGGGCGGGAGCGGAACCTCCCTGCGAATCCCCGACGATGAATACCTGTCCCGGTTTCCTCTCTCCGATGCCAACCCATAATGTGTTCCCCCGGCTCCGCCGTTTTACTGAAAAGGGGTATGCATTCCTTTTCAACAATTCCGGAGCCCTTTGAATGAGGAGGCCTTTCCGCGGTTTTCCTTCCGCAGGGCGTCCAGGGAGTCAATAGGGCTCAAGATTTTTAAAATTTTTGCAAAATTAGGGAAAAAGGGCTCGAAAACGCCCCGTTTTTCTCAAGATTATTACCGGTAGTGTCGATTCTGACAGAAAAAAGAGGGGGTGCAGGCATGCATGGCATTGTATTTTCCGAATTGCGAAAGTTTGTGGAACATTCTTTGGGACCCGGGTCCTGGCAAAAACTGTTAAAGGAAGCCGGTTTGGGCAATCGAATTTACATGGCCATTCAGGAGTATCCCGATGAGGAAGCGGGTGTTCTGGTTGAGGCCGCTGCCCGGATTACCCGTAAGTCCCCGACCGCTATTCTGGAGGAGTTTGGGCAGTATATTGCCCCTCAGTTGCTCCAGATGTACAAGGCCTTGATATCGCCGCAGTGGCGTACCCTGGACTTGATCGAGCATACCGAGGATGTGATCCATAAGGTGGTGCGGGCGAAGAATCCCGGAGCCAGGCCGGCGGAGTTGAAATGCCAGAGGGTCAGTCCATCGGAGCTCATCTTGGTCTATGCATCCAATCGCCGCATGTGTGCTCTGGCCAGGGGGATTGCCCGTGGCGTGGCCGATCACTATGGGGAACGCCTTTCCGTCTCCGAAACGCAATGTATGCATAACGGCGCACCCGAGTGCCACATTCGGTTACGGGTGATGTAATGAACCATCCGGGGGGCTGGTCACCGGCATATGGGGGATGCTGGTGACCAGAGTTTTTTCCGTCACCTCTTCAGGATGATGAAAGGATTACCCACTTTTTCTCACCTGAATTCCCTTAAGATTTTGATTCCGTCCATTGAGGCCCTATTTTTATTTTCCTTGGGTTTGGAGGTATCATCGCAAAGCGGGAGTGTCTCATGGCGTTATTCATTACCAATGTGGATGTTTTTACCAACGATGAGAAGAACCGTTTGATTCATGATGGTGCGGTGGCCATTGAGGGGAATCGGATCGTTGCCGTGGGGCGGTTGTTGGCGTTGCGGGAACAGTTTGCTCACTTTCCCCGGTTGGACGGCGGCGGTCGATTGTTGATGCCGGGTTGGATAAACGTTCACATGCATTTTTATAGCACTTTCGCCAGGGGGCTGGCGGTGAGGCGCAAGCCGCGGAATTTCGCCGAGATTTTGGCATACCTATGGTGGAAGCTGGATCGTTCGCTGGACCTGGAAGCGGTTTATTTTAGTGCGCTTCTGCCGGCCGTTCAAGCCGTCCGGTCCGGGGTGACCGCCTTTATTGACCATCATGCCAGTCCCTCGGCCGTAGACGGCAGCCTGGATCGCATCGAGGCCGCCCTGGCGGAGGTGGGCGTTCGGGGAATTCTGTGCTACGAAGTCTCCGACCGCGATGGAAAGGCGATTGCCCAACAGGGGTTGCGGGAGAATGAACGGTATTTACGGGAGTGTTTCCAGGCACGCCGGCAAAATCCGGATCATTTATTCGATGGCATGATAGGCCTTCATGCCTCGTTTACTCTGGACGAAGATACCCTGGACGCCGCCGTGGCCCTGAGCCGCACCCTGCGACGGGGCTGTCATATTCACCTCCTGGAAGATCCGGTGGATCGCCGGGAAACGCAACGGAAATACGGCGTCTCCAGCGTGGTGGAGCGCCTGATAAACAAAGGAGTATTGGCTCCCGGATCCCTGGCGGCCCATTGTATTCACCTGGAGGAACAGGAAAAGGATTGGTTGGCGGCTTCGGGTTCCTTTGCCACCCATCAGCCCCAGTCCAATATGAACAATGCCGTGGGGCGCACCGACGTCGCCGGGATGCTCCGCCGAAAGCTCCTGATGGGAATCGGCACCGATGGCATGACCCCCGATGTGAAGGCGGACATTCGTACAGCAGCCTGGTTGCACAAACACGATTTGAAAGATCCCAACTTTGGCTGGACGGAAATCCAGTCCATGGCCTTGAAGAACAATCCTCGCATCTATCAGGCTGTTTCCGGTCAACCGCTGGGACGGATTCAGCCGGGTTACCTGGCCGATCTGATTCTGCTGGATTACTGGCCCCCTACGGAAATGACCGGGGAAAACTTCTGGGGTCATTTCCTGTTTGGAATTATCGAGGCCCCGGTTAATACCACGATTGTCAATGGGAAGGTGGTGATGCGCGAAAGGGTGATCCCCCACATTGATGAAGAAAAAATTGCCTACGAGGCCCGCGTGGTGGCCCGGCGCGTTTGGGAACGTTTCGAACGCCTGAAGTAAAAGCGTGGGGAAAGGATATCCCGATTCCTCTGTCACCGGGCCGGGGCGCTCCGGCGACAAACAGGATCGATTTTAATGGCCTTTAAAGAAAAACGGGGAGAAGGGTATGGCCGAACTGAAAGGAATTCCTCTGGGTGTGCATCTGAAGGCGCTGGTCAGGGAATTGAAGTCCCACCAGAGCATTTTCGGTTATCCCGCACGGAAATTTTTTACCGGGTTCGATGACTACGATTTTTCGGTTCCATTTCATGATCAAACGGCGGCGACTCCCCTGGGCCCCGCTTCCGGACCCCATACCCAGATGGCTCACAATATTGTGCTTGCCTTTCTGGGTGGGGGGCGAATCATCGAATTAAAAACGGTGCAGGTCCTGGACCGATTGGAAATTCCCCGACCCTGCATCTATGCACCCAATGTCGGCTTTAATGTGGAATGGTCCCAGGAGCTTTCCCTGGAAGAATCTTATCAGGAATATGTGACGGCCTGGGTGTTGATTAAGCTGCTGGAGGAGCTGGAATTGCTGGGAGTACCCAAGGGAGCGCCTTTGTACCGGGTCGTGTTCGACGTTTCGGTGGGCTACGATCTAAAGGGCATTACCTCCCCGCGGATTTCCCGGTGGCTGGAAAAGATGAAAAATGCCTCCGCCGCCATCGAAGGCCTGTTGAATTCCCTGCCGCGGGAATTTAACGCCTATAAAAAGCTGTCCATTGACCCCCAAATCGCCCGTTCGGTTACCCTCTCCACCTTCCACGGTTGTCCCCGGAATGAAATCGAATCCATCGTCCAGTACCTCATCGCCGAGCAGGGGTTTCATGTCGTCGTCAAATTGAACCCCACCATTCTGGGTTACGAGTTGGTGCGGAACACCCTGATCGACCGTCTCGGATATCGCCATTTTGAACTGGATCCCCGGGCCTTTGAACACGATCTGCAATTCGACGAGGCGGTGGAAATGATGCAACGATTGGAACGGTTTGCCAGCCGGTATGGCAAACGGGTGGGGGCCAAATTTACCAATACCCTGGTCGTGAAAAACAATCGGTCGTTTTTTAAAGATCCGCTCATGTACGTCTCGGGCCCGCCCCTTCACGTGCTGGCCATGCACGCCATGCACCAATTTCGTCAGCGAATGGGGGCTCATTTCCCCATCTCGTTCTCCGCTGGCATTTCCAAGTTCAACTTCGTTCCCGCCGTGCAATGCAACCTGAAACCCATCACCGTTTGCACGGACCTGCTGAAAACCGGGGGATATACCCGGATGTACGATTATCTGAAAAACTTAAAGACAGCCATGGAAGCACAGGGGACCCGCAACATCCGGGATTTTATTCGGGCCGGCGCGGGGAACCAAGACCTTTCGGTAGAAGAAGCGGGAATGGTCAACGCCGAGGCGTATGTGGGACAATTGATGGACAATCCTCGTTATCATTACCAGAAAAACCGGAAGGCCCCGCCCAAGGTGAACAGTCATTTAAAACTTTTCGATTGTTTGACCTGCAACAAATGCCTCTCTGTGTGTCCCAATGCGGCCAACTTTGCCCTGCCAGCGCAACCGGTTGAAAAACCGATCTATCAATTTCAGATTTCGGGAAATCAACTGGGTTATTCGGCCGCGGGGACTTTCCGCCTGGAAAAACCGTTTCAAATCGCCAACATCGCCGATTGGTGTAATGAATGTGGCAATTGCGATACTTATTGCCCCGAACAAGGGGGACCCTTCATCGAAAAGCCCCGCTTCTTTCTCAATGTCCACACCTATCAACAATTTCGCCGGTATGACGGGTTCTATTTTCCCTCCCCGCATGCCATCGTTGGACGTTTGCAGGGAGAGGAATACCGCCTGGAATATCAATCGGAAAAGGGTCTTTTCCGCTGGAGAACCCGGGAGGCGGAAATCTGGTTAACCGCCGAGGATCAACTCGTCGATTGGGCGGTGTCGGGCGATCGAGAGGTTCGCTTCTCTCTGGAACCCTATTACGTGTTGAAGACATTGTTGATGGGGTTCCTGAAGGACCCCGAAAACTATCCCGCCGTCGTGTTGATGGCCTCGCCAAAGGAATAATGGCGAATGGTCGCTTTTTGGAGTCGCCCCACCCCTTTCCGCGGTTTCTTTTCCCCATGGCATGGGCCGGATGACACCCGGTCCTGTGGGTTGCTCCCTCCAGGGAAGATTCCCTCCTCAAATCCCCGCATCTGAGGATTGATCGGTTCCCGCCCCTCTGAAGCAAAGAAAGAACGTCGTGCGGAATTCGAACGGCAAAATGAGGACATCGCCCTTTCAAGAAACCCCGTGGGGTCGGTTATCCCTAAGCTTCTGCTGTAAGTTTGCCTATTGGGTTAACTTGTCCCGGACACTTTGCACTTTGTCTTCCAGGCTCTGTTCCCGATCGATCCGGGTGCCCAGTTGAATGCCGGTGTGAATGCGGGGTACCCCCATCCGGTGAAGCGTTTGGTGGCATTCCTTTATTGCAGAAAACACCTCGTCCCAATCGCCTTCCACATTGGTGCCGTTGGCGTGCAGGGTGTGCTTTAAGCCTCTTTTGCTTAAAATCCGCTCACAAGCAGCCACATATCGGGAGAGAGAAGTCCCCACGCCAATGGGAACCACCGTGAAATTTAGGATCACTTTCATGTCCAGGTCCTCCTTTTTGCCGACGGTCATGGTGAAAATTGAATGGAAATCGGGCGGGATTCAATGGTGGAGTGAAATTTTTTCCGGTAAGCGGAGGGATATTGTTGAGGTTACAGCGGGTGGGCGGCGCATTCAATGGTTCCATGCTGGATCGGGGAATGCGGTTTGCGTTCCTGTTTACCGCAGCGGAGGGACTGCTTTTTTCCCAAATTTTTTGTTGCTATTCCAGTAAAATTTTTTAGGTTTAGTTTTGCGGGAAGGGCGGTAAACGGAAGAGAAAAGAAGGAGGTCCCATGAAGTTTTGGTTAAACGGACAGGGAAAAGTGTATGACGGGGACCCGGAGCTGCCGTTGTTACAATATTTGCGGGAAGTGGAGGGTATTACCTCACCCAAGGACGGCTGTTCGCCTCAGGCGGCTTGTGGGGCTTGTACCGTGGAGCTGAATGGTGAGGCGGTATTGTCTTGTGTCACCCCCATGAAGAGGGTTGCCAATGGGAATGTGATTACCATAGAGGGTATAGGAGAAAAATTGCAGCGTATTTTTGCCCGGGCATTTGTGGAAAAGGGAGGGGTACAGTGCGGTTATTGCATTCCCGGATTTGTAATGCAGGCGAAGGTGCTGCTCGATCGCCGTGCCGATCCCACGCCGGAGGAAGTACGCCGGGCGCTCACTCCCAACCTTTGCCGGTGCACCGGCTATAAAAAGATTGTGGAGGCCGTCCTGCATGCGGCCGCATGGATCCGTGAAGGCAAAACGGCGCCTCTTGAGCCCCGCCCAACAAGAGTGGGGATGGCCCAGCCCAAGTACGAGGCCGAGAAACTGGTGCTGGGACAAAGGCCCTATATCGCCGATATGAAAGTGCCCGGGATGGTTTATGGTGCCTTGAAGTTTAGCGATTATCCGAGGGCTCGGGTATTAAAAATCGATACCGAGAGGGCCGGGAAGATACCGGGCGTGTTAAAGGTTTTCACGGCACAGGATGTCCCGGGGGAGCGCTTCACCGGTCTCATCGTAAAAGATTGGCCTCTGATGATTCAGGAAGGCGAGGAGACCCGGTATGTGGGTGATGTTCTGGCGGGAGTGGTGGCCACCTCCGAAACCGTGGCTCGGCAGGCGGTGCAGGCCATTCGGGTGGAGTATCAGGTGCTGGAACCCATCACCGATCCCGAAGTCGCCCTGCGTCCCGAAACCCCTGCCATTCATCCCCGGGGGAATTTGCTTTCGGAAACCGTGATTCGGCGGGGAAATGTGGAGAAAGCCCTCCAGGCGGCGGCCTTTGTGACCCATGGGGTTTACCAAACGCAAATGGTGGAGCATGCCTTTATGGAACCCGAAAGCTGCCTGGCAATGCCGGACGGAGAAGGGTTACGGGTATATTCGCAGGGACAGGGAGTCTATGAGGATCAAGCGCAGATTGCCCGGTTGTTACGGTTACCCCCGGAGAAAGTCCGGGTGATTCTGGTGAGCAATGGCGGCGGTTTCGGCGGCAAGGAAGATTTATCCGTGCAGGGGCATGCCGCCCTGTTTGCCTTGTTATTGAACAGACCGGTAAAGGTAACCCTGAACCGAGACGAATCCATTCGCATGCATCCCAAACGGCATCCCATGCGCATGGAATATACCCTGGCCTGCGATGCTGAGGGGAACCTGACGGCTTTAAAGGCCCGGATTCTGGGGGATACCGGTGCCTATGCTTCGGTGGGGATGAAAGTGTTAGAACGAGCGGCCGGGCATGCTACCGGCGCCTATCATATTCCCAACGTGGATATCATCAGCCGCGCCGTATACACCAACAACATACCCTGTGGCGCTATGCGCGGTTTTGGGGTAAATCAGGTGACCTTTGCCATCGAAAGTTGTGTGGATGAATTGTGTAAGCTGGGAGGATTTGATCGCTGGGAGTTTCGCTATCGGAATGCACTGACCGAGGGGCGTATGACCGCCACCGGTCAAGTCATTAAATCCGGCTGTGGGGTGCGGGAAACCCTACTGGCGGTGAAGGAGGACTTCTACAAGGCCCGATATGCCGGAATCGCCTGTGGCATCAAAAACACCGGTATCGGAAACGGAATGCCCGATGCAGGAAAGGTTAAAATCGAAATCCAGGCCCCCGATAAGGTTGTCCTGCACCATGGCTGGACCGAGATGGGTCAGGGAGTGCATACCATGGCCATTCAGTTCTTCTGCCAGGAAACCGGCTTACCGGCGGAGATCGTCGAGGTGCGGGTGGATACCGCCGCCGATGCGCCGGCGGGAATGACCACCGCCTCCCGGGCGACTTCGATTATCGGGAACGCCGTTTTAGATGCCTGCCGAAAGTTGACGGCCGATTTGCAACGCCATTCCCTGGAAACCCTGGTGGGTCGGGTCTATGAAGGCGAATGGGTGTGCGACTGGACGACCCCACCCGGCGATGATGGGGAAGAAGTCCTTACCCACTATTCCTATGGCTACGCCACTCAGGTGGTCATTCTGAACGAAACGGGAGAAATTGAGCGGGTAGTGGCTGCCCACGATGCCGGAAAAGTCATCAATCCCCTGCTGTTTGAGGGCCAGATTGAGGGAGCCATTCACATGGGACTGGGATATGCATTGACCGAAGAACTGGTTCTGGAAAAGGGGATTCCCAAAAGCACCCGTCTGCGGAAGCTGGGTATTTTACGGGCCAAAGAAATGCCCGAAATCAAGGTGGTGCCGGTGGAAGTCCCCGATCCCTATGGCCCCTACGGTGCCAAGGGCGTGGGCGAGATTGGATTGGTGCCCACGGCGGCTGCGGTGGCCAATGCTTATTGTCAGCTGGATGGCATCCGGCGATATCAATTGCCTCTGCGTATCCGACCCAAAAAACGTCCGATCCGTAAAAATTGATGGATAAATTCCATAATAACCCGGACGAAACGGTGAACCGGAAAAATGACCCGATGCCCAGGGCAGACAGCAGCAATGATCCTGTGAAACCATAACTCGATCATCAACGCCGCCGGTATGGTTCGATGTCAGAAAACAGGACGGCTTTCCGGCCGAACAGTCGTTCATGAATCCAAAGGAAGGGTACGCCTGTGGGAAAAGTTGTGGCGCTGAAATGTGTTACCTGCCGGAAGACTTATGACCCCGGAGAAATCGATTATACCTGCCCCGCTTGTGGGCCGTTGCGGGGGACCCTGGAAGTTCTGTACGACCTGGATAGGCTCCGGAAAACATTCAACCGGGAGTCGCTGCGGACGAATCGCACCAATTCCCATTGGCGGTACCTGCCGATCTTGCCCATCGAAAAGCCCGAATACATTCAGCCTCTGGCTGTTGGGTGGACACCTCTGTACCGCAGCCCGGTATTCGAGCAACAGTGGCATTTGCACAGGGTATGGATTAAAGATGATGGACGCAATCCCACTGCCTCGTACAAAGATCGGGCCAGTGCCGTGGCGATAGTTAAGG
Source organism: bacterium (assembly GCA_015485355.1). Taxonomy (GTDB): domain Bacteria; phylum Calditrichota; class Calditrichia; order RBG-13-44-9; family J042; genus JAADJD01. The sequence goes on from WFTQ01000089.1 coordinate 125,368, forward strand.
CCCTGGAGAAGGGGGCCACCGTGGTAACGGCGGCATCCACCGGAAATGCGGCGTCTTCCTGGGCGGCCTTTACGGCGCTGGCGGGGTTGGAAACCGTCATCTTTGTGCCTCGGAATGCCCCTCGGGCGAAAATCGCTCAGTTGCTTTTATTCGGGGCCCGGGTGCTTCAGGTTGAGGGAAATTACGACGAGGCGTTCGATCTATGCGTTCGGGCCGCCGAGCAGTGGGGTTGGTATAACCGCAGCACCGCGTTGAATCCCTATCTGGGCGAGGGTAAAAAAACAGCCGCACTGGAAATTTGTGAACAACTGAACTGGCAGGTACCGGATGTGGTGATTGTCCCGGTGGGAGATGGGTGTATTATCCAGGGGATGTGGAAGGGATTTCGCGATTTTTATCAGTTGGGCTTTATTGAACGATTGCCCCGTCTGATAGGGGTTCAGGCGGAGGGAAGTGCTCCGCTGGTGCGCGCCTGGGAACAGGGAAGCGATATCGCCGAAGCCGTCAGACCCCGGACGTTGGCCGACAGCATAGCCGTTGGCATTCCTCGAGACCAGGTGAAGGCTTTGCGCGCCGTCCGGGAATCCGGCGGGAAGTTTATCGCGGTAAAGGATGAGGAGATTTTGCAGGCCGTTCAGTTGTTGGCCCGGAAAAGCGGTATCATGGCCGAGCCGGCCGCCGCCGCCGCTCTGGCCGGTCTGAAAAGCCTGGTGGAACAAGGCGAGCTTCATGAAGGGGAGCAAGTACTGCTCCAGGTCACCGGAAACGGATTAAAAGATATCGATGGAGTGCTTCAGGCCGTCAGCCGGGCTCCCCTGCGCATCGAAGTATCCCTGAAGGCGGTGGAGCAAGCCTTGCAGCAGCCTTAGCGAATCGGGGCGGCCGGCCCCACCTTGCCGGGGAACCCTGGAAGCGGCTTCTCCGCCCCGTTCATTTGTGTGGGAACAGAATTGGCCAATACCTCTAAGAACCCAATGGTAGCGAGGGATTATGGAAAAGAGAAAACAGGAATTTCTGGAACGGGCCGTTCGGAGAGCACGGGAACGAGGGATCATTATCCCTACATTTAAGCAGCTGATTTCGCCGGAAACCCTTCCCGAGGCCATTCCAAAACGGCTTCGGGAAGTGGGTCTGTGGGAGGTCAATCCCTTGAATCTATTTCGTATCACCTGGAAAAACGAGCCCCGGCCCTTTGGGGGCCTTTTTAACGGGGTGAATTATATGGAAATTCCCCGGGTAATCACCGGAGTAAAGGCGCGCATTTTCGCCCTGGTAGGGAAGTGGTTTCCCACAGGGGCCCACAAGGTGGGGGCCACCTTTGGGTGCTTGGTTCCCCGCCTGGTGAACGGGGAATTCGATCCCACCACCCAGAAGGCCGTCTGGCCCTCCACGGGGAATTTTTGTCGGGGTGGAGCATTTAATGCGGCCTTGCTGGGATGCGAATCCATCGCCATTTTGCCGGAGGGCATGAGCCGGGAGCGCTTTGAGTGGTTGCGCTCCATAGCGGGCGAAGTGATCGCAACGCCGGGTAGCGAGTCCAATATCAAGGAAATTTATGACCAATGCTGGGAATTACGGGCCACCCGTAACGATGTCGTTATTTTTAATCAGTTCGAAGAATTCGGGAATTATCTGTGGCATTATCACGTGACGGGACGGGCCATAGAAGAAGTGTTACAGCAACGGCTTACCCCCTCCGATCGTTTTGCCGGTCTGGTGGTGGCGACCGGATCGGCGGGCACCATTGCCGCCGGGGATTATTTGAAGAAAAAATTCCCCCTTGCTCGTATCGGCGCCGCAGAAGCCCTTCAGTGCCCCACCCTCCTGATGAACGGCTACGGCAGTCACCGAATCGAAGGCATTGGAGATAAACACGTGCCCTGGATACATAACGTTCGAAATACCGATATCGTGATTGCCGTGGACGATCATTTCCCCATGCATTTGTTGCGGTTGTTCAACGAGCCTGAAGGTCGGGCCTATCTTTCCGAACAGGGACTTTCGGACGAAGCCGTGGAGCAATTATCCTTGATGGGAATTTCCGGCGTAGGAAACCTGGTGGCGGCCGTCAAGTTCGCCCGGTATTACGAATTAACGGAAAGGGACGTCGTGTTCACGGTTTTTACCGATTCCATGGAATTGTATGCCAGTCGAATGGAAGAAATGCGGCAACAATTCGGCCCATACACCCGGGAAGATGCGATCCGGGATTATCATCGGTATGTGATGGGTATTACCACGGATTATATGCTGGAATTGGGTTATTACGAGCGTAAACGCATTCACCATCTGAAATATTTCACCTGGATCGAGCAGCAGGGCAAGTCGGTTGATGAATTGGATGCCCAGTGGTACGATTATCCCGATTATTGGGAGGAAAAGCAGGCCGGCATCGAGACCATTGATCGCCAGATCGAAGAATTCAATGCCCGCGTTGGGCTGATCGATTCTGTTTCCTGAGTTGGGTTGCGGAGCGTGGCGCCTGTAAAACGGCTCCCGAAAAAGACCACGCCGGGAGAGCATTGGCGGGTTTTCACACGGTCCGGTTCGGGTAAAGGGTGGAACCATGCAGGGGGTTCCTCCTTAAGGATCCGGATTTTTTTGAGATGGAGAGATGTCGCGTGGGGGTACCGAAGGCCAAGCGAGTGGGCGGTAGTGGAGTCGAACCACTGACCTCCTGCTTGTAAGGCAGGCGCTCTGGACCGGCTGAGCTAACCGCCCATCCCGAAGGATATTTACGACTGAGAAGCCGTTTTCGCCTTCCCTCCCCGATACATAATCCCGATGGGGATGACGATAAGGTAAGCGATGACCAGGAGAATGGGAGCCAGGGTGCGGGATAGAAAAGCATCGGGATCATCAGGCAAGCTCATGAACACATATCCCAGAATCAGCAGCAGTATTCCCACGCTGATGATCAAATAATTGGCTTTTTTCAGGGGAAACTCGTATGTCTTTTTTCCGACTTTTCTCTTCTCTTTAACCTTTGCCATAGATAAATTCCTTTTTTGCGAGGCCAAATTTAAACGGCCCCTATCAGGAATGCAAGAGGAATAATTGATTTCGCCATGAAAGCCTTCCCAACCCGCTACCTGATTTTCAGCGATCTGGATGGTACCTTGCTGGATGAGCAAACCTATTCCTGGGAAGCTGCTCGACCGGCCCTGGAGATCATCCGCCGGCGGAACATTCCGCTCATCTTTACCACCAGCAAAACGTTGGCGGAGGCGGCACGGCTCCAGGAAGAAATGGACATCATCCATCCCGTCATTTTCGAGAACGGTGCCGGTGTGGCCGTACCCGAAGGGTATTTTCGGCGGTCTGTAGGCGCCCGACAATGGGACGGATATGAGGTTCACGTTTTCGGTCCTCATTATCATGAAATTTGCCAGGCATTGCGGCAATTGCGCCGGGAAAAACGCTATCCCTTTCGGGGATTTGAAGATATGTCCGTAGCGGCGGTGGCCCGTTGTACGGGATTATCCAGGTCCGCCGCCCGCCTGGCCAAGGACCGCCGGTGTTCCGAACCCATTTTATGGCAGGGATCGCCCCAACAGCTGGAGGAATTCGGCCGGGAATTGAAGGCCCGCGGATTGAAATTGCTGCAGGGAGGACGATTCTGGCATGTGCTGGGCGACGAGGCCGATAAAGGCGTTGCCGCTCGGTGGCTTTTAAAACGGTACCAGGAGGAATTCCCACAGTGCTGGCGGACCATCGGGATCGGAGACAGCCCCAATGATCTGGAGCTGCTCCGGACGGTGGAAGTCCCCATTCTGGTTCAGCGATCCGACGGAAGTTACCTGCCGGTGGATGGGGTCGGGAACATACTTCCCGCTCCGGGCAAGGGCCCTGCCGGATGGAATCGAATCCTTTTAAGACTGCTTCGAGGGGAAACCCCATAGGGTCCGGTGTACCTTCTCCCCGGTCCGGAGAGGCCTACGGGAAAGAAGCCTTCCCCTCGGAAGAGTGGGTCTTGAGGGGGGGTGAAGAAATCGAGGTCAACTTTTGGGAACGGGTCTCGTAAAAGCTGTCCATAAAATGCAAATGGGAGGAGGAAGATGATGAAAACCATTCCGTTGGGTCACAAAGGGATTATAGGAGCGTTTTGCTTGGCTGTATTGTTGGCGGCCTCTTTACGGGGCCAGAGCGATCGGGTATACCGCTTGCATCAAGCCGACTATTTATTCGCCCCTCCAGCGGCTTTCGAGAATGGGTTGTTGGGGTGGGTGAATCCGGCCAACGCCTTTTTTTCCCGGCCTTTCGAAATGCGCCTCTTTTTCCGTACCCGGGACCGGTTTCGTGTGCCCCCAAAGGAGTGGGCCGTTTTTTCCGCCGGGGGGAGATTCGGTATGGGGTGGATTCGCCGTAACGGCCCCCAGGGTATCGACAACGCATTGTCTTTCAACTTTGCCGGAGGGAGAAAGAGCCTGGCCTATGGTATCGGATATTCCTGGAATTCGGGGAGCGGATCTGCGGGAGACAAGAAGTATGTGACAACAGGCCTGATTATAAGACCCAACAAATACCTTTCCACAGGTCTGGTGGGCCATTGGGGGCTGGAAACCGGTGATCGGGCCGGGCTGGTGGAGCTGGCGGTGCGGCCTCTGGGCGAACCCTCCCTTACCCTGTTCGCAGATGGAGCTCTGGGAAAACAGCAAAACATACGCCAGGCTTTATGGAGTGTCGGGGCGGTGCTTCAGATGATCCAGGGGGTCCACCTCGTGGGGCGTTATTTTGATGACGGGCAATTTACCGTGGGATTGAAGCTGGATCTGGGATATGGTGGACTCCTGGGCGGTGCCCGTGTTCAGAAGAATGCACGGCCCCACTCGCAGGTCTATGGCATTCGAATTGGAGGGTTCCAGCCGGGTGTGGTCGATTCCTATTTTCAACGCCGTTCGGCCTATACAACCTTACGCCTCAAGGGTAAAACGGATTACTTAAAATACCTGTTGTTTCCCCGGGACGATTCCCCCCGATTTATGGACGTGTTACAGCAGATTCGGGCGGCAGCGGCGGATCCCAGGCTTCAGGTGATGGCCGTGAATCTTTCCGGCATGGCCATGACTCCGGAAATGGCCTGGGAGATTCGCCGGGCCCTGGAGAGCGCCCGGGAACAGGGGAAGAAAATCCTTACCTACCTGGATTATGCGGGATGGACCACTTACCATCTGGCCAGCGTGGGGGATTACATTTTGATGGATCCTCAGGGCTCCATAGATATGGCCGGCATAGTGATGGGGCGAACCTATTACCGGCATTCCTTAGAAAAGTTAGGAATCGGGTTTGATGAATGGCGTTTTTTCAAGTACAAATCCGCCCTGGAATCGTTTTCTCGGGATAAAATGTCCGATGCGGACAGGGAGCAACGTCAGATGTATGTGGATGACTGGTACGAGACCGTTCGGGAGGAGGTGGCTCGGTCCCGGCGGATCGATCCCGCCAGGTTCGATGCCATTGTCGATAGTCTGGGTTTCCTGATGGCTTCCGAAGCGCTGGCGATGGGAATGGTGGACACCTTGCTTCGGTGGAGCCAGGTGGAGCAATTTCTCCGGGAAGCATTCAAAAAGCCCCTGCGGCGGTTGCCGATCCGGACGATCGTTCACCGCCAGGCGTATCGGGCCGATTGGGGACAACCCCCCCGCATCGCCGTGGTTTATGCCTTGGGGGTGTGCGACATGGATTCAGGCATTCGTGCCCGGTGGCTGGCGCGCGTCTTTCAACAACTGGAACAAGATAATACCATCAAGGCCGTGGTCTTTCGTGTCGACTCGCCTGGAGGCGATCCGATGGCCTCGGATGTGGTTGCCGAAGCCATCCGCAAATGCCGGGAACAAAAACCGGTGGTGGTCTCTCAGGGACAAGTAGCCGGTTCCGGCGGTTACTGGATTTCCATGTATGGAGATAAAATCGTGGCCGCTCCCATTACCGTGACCGGTTCCATTGGGGTCATTGGTGGATGGTTTTACGACAAAACCTTTACGCGCACGATCGGCTTCAGCAGCGACCATGTCCAACGAGGGGAACATGCCGACCTGGGATTCGGTGCCAGTATCCCGTTTGTGGGGCAATTGCCCGCTCGAAACCTGAATCCGGAAGAATGGCGCCGCATGGAATTTCTCATCAAAGGAATTTATGATCAGTTTGTCTCTAAGGTGGCAAAGGGACGGAGTATGCCGACCCAGGTGGTACGGAAAATCGCTGAGGGTCGCATCTATTCCGGTCTGGATGGTAAAGAGGTGGGATTGGTCGACGAAATCGGCGGCCTGCTCGATGCCGTTCGACTGGCCCGGAAATTGGCCGGGATCCCGATGGATGAACCGGTGGAATGGGTGGAATTTCCTCGATATAAAGGGATCATTGACTTGCGCGTGCCCTCCCCCATTTCCACTTTTCAGACGGGCTTGGAGGATTACGATTGGGAATTCCTGAGAAAAGTTTTAAAACACCCAGGACAACCCTTGCCCCTCATGCTGCCGGGCACCTTTCCCCGGGCGGAAAATTAGGCGACTCCTGCATCATGGGTGTATCGGAAGAACCCGGGAGCGAGGTTGGTTGACCGGAAGGCTCAAGGTAAGGTCTTTTACCGATGGCTTGTGGAGGCACAAGGTCTTACCTCCGGGAGGCCTTGAATCAAGCCTGCACGAGAAGGATTGTTAAAAGCTTGTTCACGGCGGCTTCCATCGATCGACGCAAGTGATCCCGGCGGTTTTCCAGATAATCCGCTGTGGTTTCGTCGGCATAATCGGAAACTGTTTTAACGACTATTAGAGGGAAGTCCGCCGCAAGGGTGATCCGGGCGATCCGGAAAGCTTCCATGTCGACCAGATGAGCGCCGGTAGCCCGGCGATGTCGGTTTTTTGTCTCACGGGTGGTCACCGGTTGGGGAACCGTCAACAGCGTGGCCGGTGGAAACGGCAAGGGAACGCTGTCGGGAAGGGATATCGGGCGGCTCCCCTCGGAATCGACGATGGAGGCTACATGCGTGATCCGGTAGGTTCGACCCCAGAGGTGGGTGTCGTCCAGAGCTCCGCAAATGCCGTAATTCAGGACCAATCGGGGCCGGATTCGATGCAGAAGAGCCTTCAGTTGAGTATCGGGCATCTGACCCCCGATGCCGATTTCCAACAGGTGCACGGGACGTTCGGGATGCTGAAAGTACCTCCAGCGAGGTCCCTTCCGGCGGACTTTAAGGGGGATCAGAATGTTTCTGAAGACGGCGCTTTCGAAAGAAAGGGCCACCACCACCAGCAAGGGTAAATTTTTTGTAGAAAAAGATTGATTCATCATGCCGGTTTAAACAATTTAATGATCAGTGAAGAACATGATCCGGAGCGGTCAATTTATGAAGATTCGTATTTATCGGAAAGATAAAAGTATCCCTTTACCGGAGCGAAAAACACCGCACTCGGTAGGGCTGGATGTTTATGCCGCCGAAACGGTTCTGCTGCGGGCCGGAGAGGTCACCCTGGTGCCCACCGGTCTCATCATAGCATCCCCGCCGGGATATTATTTTAAGATTTTTATCCGCAGTGGTTTTGCGGTCAAGTACGGTGTTAGTCTGGCCAACGACGTGGGGATCGTAGACGAAGATTATTGCGGCCCGGATGACGAGGTTAAAATTGCACTCGTTCGTCACTACAATCCCAACGATCCCGGGATACATGAACCGCTGGTAATCCGGAAAGGAACCCGCATCGCCCAGCTCATTTTCGAGAAGAACGCCCTGCCCCGGATTGAATGGGAGGAGCAGGAGCGACCTGATTTTGCCGGAAAAACCCGTGGGGGATTCGGTTCCACCGGATGGCTCTGAGTTCCCGGCGGCCCGGTTGTTCCGGGAAGTTCTCTCCGTTTCCCCGCCGGAAAAACCCGATATTTTGGTTTTCTTTTTAGAGAAATTTCCCCTCCGCGCAAAGAAACAGCTACATGTCCCCGTCGGAAACGGGGTTTACCGTTTAAGCCATTTCTGAGGGTTCAGAGGTTTTTTACCCCCATAGATTTCGAAGTGAAGTACGGGACCTTCCAGAGAGCCGGATTCCCCCACCGCGCCGATGACATCGCCTGCTTCCAGAAATTGAAATTTCGTCACCTGGATATCGTCTAAATGGGAATAGACGGTGTAGTAGCCGTCATTATGATCCACGATGACGGTATTGCCGAAGCCGCTTAAATAGGTAATCAGGCTCACCACACCGGGGAAAACGCAGCGCACCGGGGCGCCTTTGGGCGCTCGAATATCGATGCCCGTGTTGTAGAGAACCGTTTTTAATTGTGGGTTCTTGTATCGGCCGAAAGGATGAAGAATTGTGCCCGGCACGGGCCAGTTCAGTTTTCCCTTTTGTCGGGCAAAGCTTCCGGAAATGCGTTCCCACCGTTGTTGGGTTTGAGGATGCAATTGGCGGGTGGCACGTCTCTGTTCCAGTTCGGTAATCCATTTTTTCAGGCGTTGGTAATTGTGTTGTTTCTGTTTGAGTGTGCGTGCCAGCAGGGTGCGGTTGTTGCGGATGTTTTCTATGGCCCGTCGCCGTTCCCTGAGCGTTTCCTTCAGCGCCGCCTGTTCGGCCTGTCTTTCCTTTGCCAGTTGCTCCTGGGTCTTCAGCTCTTGGGATAGCTGACGCTGCAAAGCCTCCATTTCTTGCCGTTTGTTGACCAGACGATTGTATACGTTGCGGGCACTCTGGGAAATGCGCCGAAAGTAGCGCAGTCGCAGGTATGCCTGATGCACATTGCGTGCCCCCAGAAGCCAGCTGTATGGCATGCCCCGCTGATATTTATAGGCGAACACGATCTGTTTTTCAAAAATCTGCTCCAACGTGTTCAGTTGCCGGCGGAGTTGTTCGATTTGTTTCTGTAACGCCTCGATGCGTTGCCGATTGCGGGCGATCTCCTGATTCAATAAACGGAGCACCCGGTTGGCCAGGTTGATTTGTTTATCCAGATTTTGGGCTACGGCCAATTGGGATTGAAGTTGTTTATCGGCGCTGCTTAGCTCCCCCTGCAACTGCTCAATCTCCCGTTTAATCGTTTCCAGCTGCTGACGAATCTCGTGTGCACTTTGTTGGGATTGACCGGGGAGAGCCGAAAACAGCACCACCCCCAGAAAGAAGCCCGCCAGAAGAGGGTTCACCATCACCCGTCTCATCTCGTACCGCCGATCGTTTATGGTCTTCCGGTGATCACCACGCCCATCAAGTGGGTGGCTCCCAGTTCAAAATGATATTGCAGACTGTAGGTGATTTCGATCTGGTTCCAGAGCAGTTGAATCCCTCCACTGGGCTGGGAACCCTCGCTCCGAAAACCGCTGAGAAGGGTGAAGTGGGGGGTCAACCGGTATTCCATTCCCAATGCAATTTGCGGATCGAACCAGGCATCTTTTTCCAGGGATAGATGGAATCCTACGGTTTCCAGGGGCCGGATCAGGGCACCGATCCGAACGGCCTGGGGAATTTCTTCCGAATGGCCCGCCAGTCGGGGTTGGTTGATATTGGAGATCGCTCCCGCCAGAGCGATGCCATCCGTCAATTGGTAGCGAAAGCCCATATCCATTCCCCAAGTGGATTGATGGCCATACCGCACCACACTGATCAAATACCCCTGGATGGTGAGGCCTACAAAGAAACGCCCTTGAAAAAATGTGCGGGACAGATTGACTGCCAGACGGTTTTCGCGATACAGGTTATTGCCCATGCTGCTTAATCCCAGGCCGGCATAAAAATTTCCTATCGGTGCCAGAATGACGGCACTTCCCAGAGAAAGCTCCCGTAGGGAATAAGGCACCACGTAGGCAAATTGGCCCTGGATGCCGTTGGTATTGGCCGATAGGGCCGGGTTATCCCAGAACCCCGAGGCCCCATAGTCACCGGCCAGCGGCAGCCCTCCCACCGCCGCGGAATAGGGGGTCTGCCCGCTGAATTCAAAGGCGGCCCAAAGCACCGTCCAGCCGCAGAAAAGATGGAAATAGAGGACAGGTTTCATGATTTCGAATCCCGGGAGAAGGTGTGTTGACGATAGGGAAACAGTTTTTCCAGAATCCGGTTGCGCTCGAGGATCAGGGCCTGCTGAATGACCTCCTCGGTTGCCTGCCCGTCCAGTTTGTTGCGAACGTATGAAGTCAAATTCTGACGGGCGAAATGCAAAATTTCATTTCTCTCCTCATCCGACAATTGCTGAAACTTGCCCTCATAATATTGTCGCTTTTTCCGAACGGGTTCGTAATCCCGGATGAATTCTTCCACAAAGTTTTGATAATCAAAGGCTCCGGGCGACTGGGGGTCGTATTCGAAAATGCTCTGTCCCACCGAGGAAGCCTCCTTCAAAGAAACGTTGTTCCGGATGTACGACTTGTATAACTTATGGGGAAAATTCTTCTCCAACACTTTGCGCACCTCTTGACTGTGACGGGTACGAAAGTCGCACATGGTCATCAGTACCCCTTTGAATTGTAGGGTGTGATTGAGCTTTTTCTTGACCATCAAATAAGTATCGTAAAACGGTTTGATGGCCCTCATGGGAAAAAATTCCGGCGATACCACCAGGATGAATTCGGTAGACGCCACCAGGGCGTTCAGAGAAAATATCCCCAGATTGGGGGGGCAATCGATGAGGATGAAATCGTAATCATTGATGATGGGATGAAGAATGTCCCGTAAAAGGAATTCTTTGGCCAGGGATTTATAGATCGTTAACTCATAGCCTGCGGTTTCGATGGTGTTGGGCAGCAGATGGAGGTTGGGGCTCCGTTTGAGCACCACTTCGGGAAAGCGTTTTTGATTTAAGAAGAGTTTTAGAATGGTATCGTCCAACTGATCGGTATCGTAACCGAAGTGCTGGGTGAGGTTGCCCTGGGGATCCATATCCACCGCCAGGACCTTGAAGCCCTGCCGGGCCAGGTAAGCCGCGGTGTTGGCCGTGGTGGTGGTCTTTCCGCATCCCCCCTTTTGAATGATGAAAGAAACAACCCGCGCCATAGAAAACACCCCTATTTTGTTGAAAAATAACCGGTTCCATAAAAAAATGCAACGCCCTTTTCATTAAGGCCGCCGTTCAAACGGTGCCTTCTCCCCCGATCCCGGAAAAAAGCAGGGTTTAAAATAACGCTCTCTGGGCGGGAATCCAACGGGCAAATGCCCCTGGAAAAGAAGCAACGGCAGGGATCCGGTAAAAAAACGGATGATATTGACTTGACCGGTAAAATTTATTTAATTGCCAAGCTTTAGGATACAGGATAATATGGAGGATTCATGAAGCGGACGTATCAGCCCCACAATCGCAAGCGGCGAAACAAGCACGGATTTCGGGCACGGATGAAGACCAAGGCGGGAAGAAAGGTGCTGGCCCGGCGTCGAGCAAAAGGCCGCCGACGGTTGACCGTAAGCGATGAATTATAAGGGCAAACGATTTCGGCTCCCAAGGCGTATCATGCTAAAAACACCTGCCGAGATCAAACGGGTGCTGGATCACGGCAGGCGTGTTGCGGGCAGGTGGGTGAATATTTATCGCCTTCCTCAGAAGGACACCCGATTTGCCGTGCTGGTGAGCCGAAGGCTGGGCAAAGCGGTTCGCAGAAACCGCATGAAGCGCTTAGTCCGGGAAATCTATCGCTTGCATCCGGAATGGTTTGAACATCGCCATACCGTCATTTATCTGAAGCGGTTTCGGAACAATTTTCTGGATCTGCAGAATGAGATTAAGCGTCTGGTAGAAAAAACGTCATGAAATATCTGCTGATTTACCTGATTACATTGTATCGATGGGCCATATCGCCCTTTTTCCCGCCCTCTTGCCGTTTTTACCCCACATGTTCCGTGTATGCTCAGGAGGCGATCTTGAAACACGGCGTCCGGCGGGGGGGATGGTTATCTCTAAAGCGCCTTCTAAAATGCCACCCGCTGCATCCCGGTGGCGTGGACCCTGTACCCGAAACGATAAAAAAGAGGAACGATGGATAAGCGAACCATCATCGGCATCATCCTGATCATTCTCATTACCATGCTCATGCCTTATTACCAGCGCTGGATCATGGGCGATCGTCCCATACCGGAACAGCCCGTAGCGGTGGATACCCTCCCGGCCGTGGATACCTTGAACGTACCCCGGGAAGAACGGGGGGGCTCGCCACCCCCGCCGAAGATTGTCTTCGAAGAAGAGACCGCTCCGGTGGAGGAAATGGCCATCCGCCAGGATACCACCTCTCGGGAGATCCGGGTGGAAAACCAATACCTTATCGCCGTGTTGAGCAACGAGAGGGGAGGCAATCCGGTATACTGGGAATTAAAACAGTATCGGCACTATCTGGGAGGAAACGTCAGCTTAATCAATGATAACGGCCTGGAGTTGGAATTCACCAACCGGGATGGACGGGTCGTTTCCCTGCGCCGGTACCGTGCCTTTGTGCGGTTCCCGGAACACAATAATATGGTGCTGGATGAAGACAATCCCACCGCGGAAGTGGAGTTTTATTTTCCCGTGGCCGGCGGAAAGGTGGTCAAGAAAATGATCTTTTATTACGATCGATACTCCGTGGATGTTGTGGTGTATTTCGAAGGTTTGCAGAATTATGTCATCAATCGCCGCTATCTCTTGAGTTGGGTCGACGGATTGCCCCCCACGGAGGAGAATATTCGAGATGATCTTAGCTTTTCCCGGGCCTACGTGTACATGGCCGGGGAACTGGAAGACCTGGATGTGGGCAAGGTGGAAGAAAAGCAGGTGGATTTCAACGGGAGGGTGAACTGGACGGCCATCCGGAACAAATATTTTCTGGCTTCCTTGATTCCTTCCAATCCGGACGAAACCTACGGGGCCATGCTCCGGGCCGCAGGGGTGGAAAAAGAGGGGATCCTGTACAAATATTTTACTTGCACCATCGATATGCCTTACACGCCGGAACAATCGGTGCGGGACACTTTTACCGTCTACTTAGGCCCCCTGGATTACGACGTGCTGAAAAAATATCGGGTCGATCTGCAAACCCTGGTCATGAACAAAGATTGGTACGAGCGTTTGTTCCGACCCATCAGCTTGCTGATCCTTCCCGCATTTAAACTGTTGCACAGTGTGATCCCCAATTATGGTCTGGTCATCATCATCTTTTCCATTTTGATCAAGATCATTTTGCATCCGCTGACCAAGAAAAGCTATCAGTCCATGAGCGAAATGCAGTACATCCAACCTCTGGTGGCGGAAATTCGGGAAAAGTATAAAAACGATCCTCAGCGGATGAATAAAGAGCTGATGCGGATTTACAAGGAGCATGGGATCAATCCGCTGGGAGGATGTTTGCCCACCCTGTTGCAAATGCCTTTGCTGTTTGCTCTGTTTATTGTGTTCCGGTCGACCATTCAGCTGAGGGGGCAGCCGTTTGTTCTCTGGATCACCGACTTGTCGAGCCCGGATAAACTCTATTTCGGTGTCGATCTCCCATTGATCGGGGATAATATTCATGTGTTACCCATTTTCATGGCGCTGACCATGATCTGGCAATCCCGCATGACCATCACCGATCCCAAGCAGAAGGCCATGGTTTACATCATGCCCGTATTCATGCTCTTTATTTTTTATTCCCTGCCTTCCGGATTGAACCTGTATTATTCCGTGTTTAACGTGTTGAGCATGGTTCAAACCCATATGATTCGCAAGAAAATGCATCCCAACGATGTTTCCGCCAAAAGCAAGGCCGAAGCGGCGCCGCCTCCCCGGGGTAAAGGGAAAAGGGAACCAAAGGCTCGCAAACGGACTAAGAAGTAAAAGAACAAACGGGAAGTACAATGTTCGATGAAATACACCGAGAAGGACACCATCGTTGCCCTGGCCACGCCGTTGGGAAGCGGTGCTATCGCGGTGGTGCGGTTGAGTGGTCCCCGGTCCCTGGCGATCGTTAACCGATTGTTGGATAAAGCAATCACGACCCGGGATGTTCGGCGGGCGGTTTTCGGTGAACTCAGGAGTGCCCGGGACCGGGAGCTGATCGATCAGGTCGTCGTTACCTATTTCCAGGCGCCGGCGTCTTACACCGGCGAGGATGTGGTGGAAATCAGTTGCCATGGGAATCCTTTGATCGTCGATCGTATTCTTCAGGAAACCGTCGCTCTGGGGGCCCGCGTTGCCGAGCCGGGCGAGTTTACCTTCCGCGCCTTTTGGAATCAAAAACTGGATCTGTCCCAGGCGGAGGCCGTCGCCGAAGTGATCCGATCGCGGACACAGCAAAGCCTGAAGCACTCTTTACGCCATCTGGAAGGGCGGTTGTCGCAAAAAATCGAGGCCGTTAAAGCGGAGGTGCTGGATGCCCTGTCTCTGCTGGAAATTAGCCTGGATTTTTCCGAAGAAGACGTCGAGGTTGTGACCCCAGAGGAGCTGCAAGACAAACTCGTACACACCATCGAGCAAATCCAGGCCCTTTTGCGAACCTATACCTATGGGCGTTTGCTGGAAAACGGAGCCCGTTTGGTGATCGTTGGGAAGCCGAATGTGGGAAAATCCAGCTTGTTGAATGTGTTGTTGGGAAAGGAGCGGGCCATAGTAAGCGATCTCCCCGGTACCACGCGGGATTACATCGAGGCCGGCTGGCAGCTGGATGGGGTCTACATCCAGGCTGTGGATACCGCGGGGGTTCGGCAAACCCGGGATCGGGTGGAATCTTTGGGGATCCGGCGTACGCTGGAATTGTTGAAGACCAGTGACGTGGCCTTGGCCATGTTTGAGGGGCATCGGGCGCTGGATGGGGACGATGAGGCATTGATGCGCATCGTTCGGGAGCATCAGCAAACCACCCGGTTTATTCTGGTGCTCAACAAGGCCGACCTGGGGGTGGATCCATCGGTCGTAAGCGCGCTGGCGGCGCTGCCCTTTCCGAGGGTGGTTTTATCGGTCAAAAAAGAAACGGGATTGACGGCATTGAAGGAAGCGATTAAGCGGGAGATGCTCAAGGAGGGGGAGATGGACAACGAGGAGGTGGTTCTCACCAGCGCGCGGCACCGAACCGTGCTGGAGGAAACCCTGGGGGCTCTGAGCGGGGCTCGACGATCGCTGCGGGAGGGAGCGCCGGCGGAAATGGTGGCCCTGGATTTACGGGTGGCCCTGGATCGGCTGGGGGAAATCACGGGGGAAACCACGCCGGAGGATGTATTGCGTCACATTTTTGCCCATTTTTGTATCGGCAAATAACACTGTTTCACGTGAAACATGATGAGCCCAACCATGAATCATCGTTTTGATGTTGTGGTGGCAGGCGGTGGGCATGCGGGCATCGAGGCCGCATTGGCCACCGCCCGGATGGGTTTGCGTACCGCGCTGGTCACCCTGCGAAAGGATACCATCGGGAAAATGTCCTGCAATCCCGCCATCGGGGGATTGGCCAAGGGACATCTGGTGCGCGAAATCGATGCCCTGGGCGGCGAGATGGCCAAAATCATCGATGCCACCGGCATCCATTTCAAGATGTTGAATCGTTCCAAAGGGCCGGCGGTATGGTCCCCGCGCGCCCAGGCGGATCGACCGGCCTATATGAAGGAAGCCCAGAGGCGGGTTGCGAGTCAACCCAATCTGGACGTCATCGAAGGGTCGGTCAACGGATTGGTGGTCCGCCGGGGGAAAGTCGCCGCCGCGGTGCTGGACGATGGCAGCACCATCCCCTGTAGGGCGCTCATTCTGAGCGCCGGCACCTTTCTGAACGGCCGTATTCACATCGGCCTGAGCCATTTCGAAAGCGGTCGGGCCGGAGAACCCGCCGTAAAAGGCCTGACCGGGCAGTTGCGGGCGCTGGGGTTTCAGACCGGCCGATTGAAGACCGGCACCCCGCCCCGGGTGCACCGCAACAGCATCGATTATGCCCGGGTGGCCGAGCAGCGCCCCGATGACCCCCCCATCCCTTTTTCCTTTCAGACCGAACGCATCGATCGACCCCAGCTGAGCTGTTACGTCACCTATACCACCGCGGCCACCCATGAGTATTTGCGCGCCGGACTGGATCGGTCCCCCTTGTATACCGGCGTCATTAAGGCCGTGGGGCCGCGTTATTGTCCCTCCATCGAGGACAAAATCGTCCGCTTCGCCGATAAGGAGCGCCATCAAATCTTTCTCGAGCCCGAGGGGTTCGAGAATCCGGAAGTGTATGTCAACGGTTTTTCCACCAGTTTGCCCGAGGATGTGCAGGTAACGGCCTTGCGATCGGTGCCGGGATTGGAGAAGGCCCAAATTCTCCGCTTAGGGTATGCGGTGGAATACGACTTTTTCCCCTCCTATCAGCTGAAGCACACCCTGGAAACCAAGCTGGTGGAGCATCTGTATTTTGCCGGACAGATTAACGGGACCTCGGGGTACGAAGAGGCCGCGGCGCAGGGATTGCTGGCCGGGATTAACGCCGCGCTGAAATTGTTGGATCGGGAGCCGCTGATTCTGGATCGCTCGGAGGCTTACATCGGTGTATTGATCGATGATTTGATCAATAAAACCATTCTGGAGCCTTATCGCATGTTTACCTCCCGGGCGGAGTTTCGGCTGTTGCTGCGTCAGGACAACGCCGATCTGCGCCTGATGGAGAAGGGGTATCGGATCGGCTTGTTGCCCGAGCGGGTCTATCAGCGGATGGTGGATCGCCGGGAGCGCATCGCCGCCCTGAACGAATATGTGGGGGAGCGCTCTCTGGATCCCCGGCGGTTTAATGCCTACGCCGAAGCGGTGGGGAGCGCGCCCATCGCGGTGGCCACCCCCCTCAGACAACTGGTCAAGCGCCCCGAAGTGCGGTTGAAGGATTTGCTCGATCGGATGGAGGACGCCCCCGATGTGCCCGAGGAGGTCGTCCTGCAGGTGGAGTTTGCCGCCAAATATGAGGGGTATTTAAGGCGTCAACAAGAGCTGGTGGAAAAATTTCGTCGCATGGAAGATCGCTTGTTGCCCCCGGATCTGGATTATGACCGGGTGCCCTCCCTGTCCGCCGAAGGCCGGGAAAAGCTGAACCAGATCCGTCCGCGTTCTCTGGGCCAGGCGTCCCGGATTTCCGGGGTGCGGCAAAGCGATATGGTCGTTTTGATGATTTACCTGGAAAAATTTTACCGCGACTATGTTTCACGTGAAACGGTGACCGGATAAGCGCCCGGATGCTGCGGGCGGTTCCGGATGGATGTCCGTATCAAGAGGGGAGGATCGCATTCCGATGGCAGCGATGGTCTTGCTGGAAACGTCCCGCGACGTGGCGGTGGTGACGTTGAATCGCCCCGAAAAACGCAACGCCCTCAACCCTCGGCTGGTCGAGGAACTCCATCAGGTGCTGGTTCGTATCGAACAGAATCCCCAGACCAGGGTGGTGATCCTGACCGGTGCGGGAACGGCCTTCTGCGCCGGGGCGGATCTGGCCTACTTGAGGGCGTTGTCCGGTTACGATGAGCAGCAGAATCTGGAAGACACCCGCCGGCTGGCCGACCTGTTTCAGAAACTGTACGCCTTGCCGCGCATCACCATCGCCCGAGTGCACGGTCCGGCCCTGGCCGGAGGGTGCGGATTGATCACCCTGTGCGATTTCGTCATCGCCGCCCGGGAGCAGGCCCGCTTCGGATATACCGAAGTGCGCATCGGCTTTATCCCGGCCCTGGTGGCCAATTACTTGATCCGGCGGGTCTGTCCCCATGTGGCCCACGAGCTGATGCTCACCGGACGCGTGCTCTCGGCGCCCGAAGCCCAGCAGGTGGGGTTGGTCCACCAAGTGGTGCCGGACGAACAACTCGAGGCCCACACCCAGGCCTTTGTCGAGCAGCTGTTGCAGCAAAACAGCTTCGCGGCCATGGTCCGCATCAAGGCGTTGACTCAACAACTGCTGGACCTGCCCCTGGAACAGGGATTAGAAAAGGCTGCCCGGGAAAATGTGGCCGCACGGAAAACCCCAGACTGTCAACGCGGTCTGGCGGCGTTCTTGAATAAAGAAACCCTGCGCTGGAGAGAATAAACCCTAACCCGCGTCCAGGTTCTCTTCCATCAGCCGTTGAAGCTCGACCTCGATGTCGAACATGATGTCTCGATACACCCCGTTCTGGGTTATGCGGAGCTCTCCCTGCTGGGTCATGGTGCGAAGCGTTTTTAACACTTTGGAAATGAACAGAGTGGTGTGCTCGGTGAGTTTTTTTAACCGCTCCGCATCCTGAGGGTTGTCCGGCCGACTGACCTGGGCGAGGGCGTACAAGGGAGTGAGGGCGTTGTTGATGTAATGATTGAGGGTGCCGATGATCCGGGTGATGTTCCGGAAGTTTTCGATCTGAATGTCCTTTTCCTTTAAAGCCTTTTGTAAATGAATCAGCCGCTGGATGGAACGCACCTTCAATTGGAGCTCGAAGATGGAGAATTCGCGAGAGATGAAATCGTCCACTCCCATCTCAAAGGCTATGAGTTGCTGGGCCAGATGGTTCTTGGGGATGATGCATATGAGGGGAATGTATTGACATTGGGGATCCCTCTTCAATTTTCTAAACACTTCGAAAATATTATCTTGATCGTAGAGGAAATCGACCAGTATGCTTTCGTAAGTGCGTTGCTGATACAGACGGGTCAGTGCTTCCTGAAAGGAGGAGGTGGGCTCAACCACAAACCCTTCCAGATTCAGGTGCCCTTGGATTTTTTGAGTCAGTGCGTTGTCCCGGGACAGGAGTAAAATCATGCGGTTTTCTCTTTTCTTCATAGCCTTAGTATGATGTCGGAAGAAAACGGGGTTAATTTAGAAAAAGATCCACAAAATTCAGACGGAGAAACACGTGGCCGCATGCAACCTTCGATTCGGTGAAAAAAGCCTACGGGATGTGTGGCCGATCAAGACCGGCGCGGTGAACCTGCTTCTGATGGCGGTTTTCATCGCTTGTGGTCCTCAGAAGGAGACCCAGGAAGGACGGGTGGTGGCCCGGATGGACCGGCTGGTCGTCACGGCGGGGGAATTCCGGGAGTTTTACGAACTGGATCCTCTTCTGGGCGAATGGGAAGAGCCGGGAGTGAATGCGCTGGGTGCTTCGCTGACCCGGTTGATGGTGCGCAAAATCATTTTCCAGGATTCTCTGGCGAAGGGGGCGTTCCGGTCGGGACCCCTGAAACCCATCTTCACCTGGGAAATCCGTCAGGCCATGTTGAGGCAGTTGTTCCGGGAGGAAATACAGGATCGGGTGCAGGTCGAGGAGGAGGAGCTTCGAAAGGAATATATCAAATGGAATGAGGAACTGTTTGTGCGACATCTGTTTTTCCCCAGCTATCAGGAGGCTCTCCAGGCGCGCCAACGGCTGGAGCGTGGAGACGTCACTTTCGAGCAGCTGGCGCGAGAAGTCTTTCGGGATTCTCGATTGGTGAACACGGGTGGAGCGCTGGGATGGGTTCGCGCGGGCGATCTGTATCGATCTCTGGAGGATCGTTTATTCGAATTGCCGCCGGGAAAAATCTCGCGGCCAGTAAAGAGCCCCTGGGGCTATCACCTGTTGCGCGTGGACAGCATCAAGGCCAACCCCATACTCCGAGAAGATGATTTTCAGTTTCGCCGAGAGGTGCTGGAAAAACGAGTGCGCCTCCGAAAAATACGGGCCATGGCCTCCCGGTATATTCAGGACCTGTTGCGGCCTCTGGTGATCCGGTTGAAACATCAAACGTTCAATCTATTATGGCATGCGCTGCGCGAAGAGCCGGAATCCCCGGGCGTCCTGCACCCCCTGCGTTCCCCCTACCTCACGAACAACCGATTGGAACGGCTGAAGTCCCTCCTGGCCGATGAACTGAACAGGCCCCTGATTCAATACAGAGATGGGGTGTTTACGTTGGGGGAATTTTTGGAAGACCTGGAAAATATTCCGGTCGGCAATCGTTGCCGGTTGGGTACCCGTTTCCAGATGATCAATGATCTGGGTATTTGGGTGAGAGACCAATTTTTATTGCGGGAGGCCCATCGGAAAAATTTAATGGGGCACCCTCGGGTTCGAAGGGAGGTGGCCGAGGTTTTGGGCCATTATCTTTACCAGCAGCGCCTTTATCAGATTATGGATACCTTGAGCATTCCCCCGGCGGTTCGGGGGTATTTTGAAGAGCGCGGGGCAGGAAAGTTTGCGGCCGCCGCCGATAGCCTGGAGCCGTTTAACAGTCTGTTGGAGTGGCAATACCATCGGGCGCAGCAAATCCTTCATCACCGGGTTCTCCGGTCGCTCCGCCGAATGGAGGTGGATTCGGCCTTCTTGCGAGAAGAAGCGCCGCGGGTGCATTGGCGCTCCCCGGTGA
>WFTQ01000090.1 GCA_015485355.1 bacterium
AGGAAGAGAAGCCCGAGGAAAAGGAAATCAGTGAAGAAGGCAAAAAGATTGTAGAGGAGTCTGTGGCGGAGCGGGTTCAACGGCGGCGTCGGGCACGGCAATCGCGCGCTCAGCGGACCCGCCAGATGGAACAGGCGGTGGCCTCCACGGGAATTTTGGCGGTCGCCACAGCGGCCGGCGGTGGCGGCGGCGGTGATGTGGGGTTTTCCGATGTGTTGAAGGATGTAGGGGGCGGCGGAGTAGCCGATATCGGTGAAGTGGTGGCCGGCACGTCGGGTCTGGTGGCCGCAACCAGCAGTAAAGAGCGAACCCGAGTCGCCAAAGGCGGTGGCTATCGAGGGGCCGGAGAAGGCGTGGGTATCGATGACCTGATAGAAGGGGAAGGCGTTTCTCGTTCCGCCTCTTTCCGTCGTCGGGGGGAAATTAAGCTCGCCGCCAGCGATCTGGGGCTTTCCGGAGCCGCTACCGGAGCAGCCTCCCGAGACCCGGAAAGCCTGATGCTGGTCATCAATCAAAATAAAGGCTCGGTGGAATATTGTATCCAGAAAAGTCTGAAAGTGAATCCCAGTTTAAAGGGGCGCATCGATCTGGAACTGGAAATCGATCCCACGGGTAAGGTGGTCAAAGTGCGGGTATTGAAATCGACCATACCCGATAAGAAATTGGAACGCTGCATTCTGCGAACCGTGAAACGCTGGCGGGGCTTCGGTAAAATCGATCCCACCTACGGCAATCTGCGACTGCGATTACCTTTTATTATCTGATCCCTCTGGGTACCATCCATCGCCGGTTTCAAAAAAACCTGCCCCGGGCAGGTTTTTTTACATGCCCCGGCTTCCGAAAGTCCTGCTCCATCGAATGCCGATCCATCGGTCGTGAACAGCTCCCTCTGCCGGTGGTGCGGTCCATGAAGGTGCCGTTGGGAGGGCGATGAAGCGGATAATGCTCCCAGCCATTCCCCGGCCTTTCGAAGTCAATTCGATTTTTCCGTCGTTGGAAAAATTCACTAAGGGGTGTACAAAGGGGATACAGGGGCGAAAACCCGAATGGTAACGGTGATCATCGAATCAGGTTTGTAAGTGCGTTCGATAAAACTCCGTGAAAGTGGTTTGGATGAGGTCTCGGACCCGACGAAATATCTTCAATTGCTCTTCCCTCGATCCCGTTGCACGGGCCGGATCCTCAAAGCTGAAATGAAGCCGGTGCTCGACCGGTCCCGTGAATACAGGGCAGGTTTCCCGGGCGTCATCGCAAACGGTGATAACGTAATGAAATGGCCGGTGTAGGAATGGGTCGATCGGTTTGGGTCGGGCCGGGGCCATGTCGATCCCTATTTCTTGCATGACCTGAACGGCCAGAGGATGTACCTGTGTTGCCGGATGGGTACCCGCGGAATATACCTCTAATGTGGGGTCCAGCGATTTCAAAAACGCTTCCGCCATCTGGCTGCGACAGGAATTGCCGGTGCACAGGATCAGAATGCGTTTCATTGCCCCTCCGGATTCAGATAGGGAATTTAAGTACTTTACTGAAATATGCAACCACTAAAGTTAATCCATCGCTTGTGGAAGATAAGGGAACCCCCATACTTAAATCACCATCACCCGTTGGTCGATAGGAAAGCGGAGCCGTGTTTCGAGCCGGATTGGGGAATCAAATTTTTAAATCTTGTGAAATTTACCGTATTCCCTTAAATTGAAATTTATGATTTTTGAAGCAAAGCAAAGGGGATGACGGAGGCGTGAAGTTGAAACGTACCCACACGTGCGGCGAGTTGCGTGTGGAGCATGTGGGTCAGACAGTCATTTTGAATGGCTGGGTGGATAATTGGCGGGATCATGGGGGGATAA
Organism: bacterium; assembly: GCA_015485355.1. Lineage (GTDB taxonomy): Bacteria > Calditrichota > Calditrichia > RBG-13-44-9 > J042 > JAADJD01. Next base: position 1,851 of record WFTQ01000090.1, read on the forward strand.
TTTTTATTGATTTACGCGACCGGTATGGAAAAACCCAGGTTGTATTTTATCCCGAAAACGGTGCGGTTTACCCTGCAGCCAAAAAGTTGCGTTCCGAATATGTCATCGCCGTAAAGGGGGAAGTTCAAGCCCGTCCCTCCGAGGCCGTCAATCCGAAACTGGCTACGGGAGAGGTGGAAATCCGGGTTGAAGAGTTGGAGTTGCTGAACGTGAGTCGGGTGCCCCCGTTTGAGATAAAAGACTATGTGGATGCTTCGGAGGATCTGCGGTTACAGTATCGTTATCTGGATTTGCGACGTCCCCGCTTGCAAAGGAACATGATCCTGCGGCATCGCATCGCCCAATTTACCCGGCGTTTTTTTAGTGAGGAGGGATTTATCGAAATTGAAACCCCCTTTCTCACCAAAAGCACCCCGGAAGGGGCTCGGGATTTTTTGGTCCCCTCTCGGTTGCATCAGGGGAAGTTCTACGCCTTGCCTCAATCGCCCCAAACCTATAAACAGATCCTTATGGTTTCGGGTTTTGATAAGTATTATCAAATTGTCAAATGTTTCCGGGATGAAGATTTGCGGAAGGATCGTCAGCCGGAGTTTACCCAGATTGATCTGGAAATGTCTTTTGTGGACGAAGACGATGTCATGGGGGTGGTGGAGCGTTATATTCAGCAATTATTTCGGCAGTTGTTTGATGAGGATATTCCCATCCCTTTTCCCCGGATTCCGTATCGCGAGGCCATGGAGCGCTATGGCAGCGATAAGCCCGACCTGCGCTTTGACCTGGAATTAACCGAAGTGACGGATGTGTTTAAGGGTACAGAGTTCAAGGTGTTTGCGAAGGTGGTGCAATCGGGCGGATACATTGGGGCCTTGTCCGTTCCGCAGGCCTGGGATTTCAGCCGCAAGCAGATCGACCAGTTAGGGAAATATGTGGAAAATCTGGGCGGGGGAGGACTGGCTCATATGAAATGGGTGGATGGTCGTTGGGAAGGGGGCATCAGCAAGTTTCTATCGGAAAAAGAACACCAAGCATTGAAGGCCGTTTTGCCGGAAGCGGGCAACGCCCTGGTGTTGTTGGTGGCCGACGCTCACCGGGAAGCGGCCCAGGGGATTTTGGGGAATTTGCGTTTGCGTTTGGCTGAGGAACTGGGGTTCATCGACAAAAGTGTAAAAAAATTTCACTGGATCGTGGATTTCCCCCTGTTGGAGTACGACGAGGAGGAACACCGTTACGTGGCCCGCCACCATCCTTTTACTTCACCTAAGTATGAGGATATCAATAAGTTAGAGACCCATCCTGAGCAGGTGCGCGCCCGGGCTTACGATCTTATCTTTAATGGCAATGAAATTGCAGGGGGAAGTATCCGTATTCATACACGGGATATGCAGGAAAAGATGTTCCAGCTGTTAAAGATCACTCCCCAGGAAGCCGAACGCAAATTCGGATTTTTAATGGAAGCGTTTCAATATGGAGCGCCGCCTCATGGAGGGATTGCCTTTGGCTTTGATCGCCTGGTCATGCTCATTGCGGACGCCAACTCAATCCGGGACGTTATTGCTTTTCCGAAAACCGCCAGTGCCGTGGGGCTGATGGAGAACACCCCTTCGGAAGTGGATCCAAAACAATTGAAAGAACTGGGGATATCCATCAAGAATAAATAATTGCTTTTCCAATTGTCTCTTGACAAAAAAATTTATCTTTAGTATCTTAACTTAACTAAATCAAGAAATTAAGAGGAGGCTTGTTATGAAAGAGTCGAAAAAAGGGGTAGCGCTTCTGCTTGCGGCAAGTATGGCATTGTCCTTACTGTTGAGTACCGGTTGTGCCCGTCATCCGAATGAGGAACAGATTCGGGTTCTGGAAGAGACACGTGCTGCCGCTCTCGCCGCAGAAAAGCAACTGGAAGAAAAGCGACAGGAACGCATGAGGCTGGAAAAACAGCTGGAAGAAAAAAAGCAGATGCTGGAAAAAGCCAAGAAAGAACGGGATGAAGTGAAGCAACGTGTTGAAGCCACGAAAAGTGAATAACAAGGTGAGAGGAGGCAAAAAATGAAAAATACCGTCACTTTAATAGCCGTTTTAGTACTTTCGATTTCTGCTTTAAACCTGTCGGCGCAGCAATACAGCTACGATTATAAGACCATGAGCATGGATGAGTACAAAGCTGAACTGGCCAAATGGCAACAGCGGGAAGCCGATGCCAAGGCGGCCATTGCTGAAGAAGATGCCAAAATCGCCCAGTTAAAGGAAGAAATCGCTGCCGTGGAAAAAGAAATCGATGCCGTCTATGATGAAATTTATGCGTTACTGGAAACCGATGAAGCCGGATATAAGGCTTACCTGGATCAATTACGATCCTTTGAGGACGAGTTGCAGGCCTTTGCCGCTATGTCCCCTGAAGAGATTTATGAGAAGCGCTCCGAATTGGATACCTATAAATCTCGCCTGGAAGATTTCCGGAAAGACAAAAAGAGCCTGGGTGTAGAAGCCTACGAGGCCCTCAGCCGCATTGAAAACCTGATTGCTCAGGCCGAGAAGAAAGCCCAGCCTGCCGCCGCGGGCCGCTATGAAGTCCAGCGAGGGGATTATCTCTGGAAAATTGCCAAACGTCCGGACATTTACGGCGATCCCTTTGCCTGGATCCGCATCTATACCGCCAATAAGGATCAGATTAAAAATCCCGACCTGATTTATCCTCGGCAGGTATTCCGAATCCCCAAGGTGGCCGGACCCAATGAATACTGGGTGGAACGGGGCGATTATTTGAGTAAAATTGCCGGATTGGCCAATGTTTATGGCAACCCCTTTAACTGGCAGAAAATTTATGAAGCTAATCGAGATGTGATTTCGGATCCCAATCTCATCTTCCCGTATATGATTTTGGTGATTCCGCGTTAATTGTGACAGTCATGGTTTTCGTATGTTTAAAAAGAAAAAGGCTCTTGGGTTCCTCCGGGAGCCTTTTTAATTTTTGGAAAATGGGTTAGATCATTAAGGAGGGAACGTAGGCAGCATTGGAAAAAGTATTTGTATTGGATAAGGTCGATCCCCTGGTTCTATTAGGGCATGGTGATCAAAACTTGAAAATCCTGGAAAAGCATTTTCCCATACAGATCATAGCGCGGGGAAACCAGATCAAGTTGATCGGCCCCGATGATGAAGTCGAACAGGTCGAAAACGTGTTGTCCGAACTGGTCTTCCTGGCGAACCGCAACAAAACCGTCACCCCCGAAGATGTTGAAACCGTGGTGCACGTTGTTAAGGCCCATACTCCGGTCTTGGAGAGCGCTGTGGCGGTGGAGAAGGTGGTCAGCCGTTCCCGCGAGCTGGATGAGGTGATCCTGTTCACCAAGCGCGGGTTTGTCAAACCCCGCACTCCCGGTCAACACAAAATTGTGGAAGCCATCCGGGAATACGATATTGTGGTCGTCATCGGACCTGCCGGGACGGGAAAAACGTATTTGGCGGTCGCACTGGCCGTGGCCGCTTTGAAAAATAAGGAAGTGACCAAAATTGTGCTCGCCCGACCGGCGGTAGAAGCGGGAGAAAGCCTGGGATATTTGCCGGGCGATTTCCGGGAAAAAATCGATCCCTACTTGCGCCCCCTCTACGACGCCTTAGAAGAAATGCTGCCCCGCGAATTGATCCGCAAATACATGGAGCAGGGGATTATCGAGGTTATTCCTCTGGCCTACATGCGAGGACGCACCTTAAATAATGCCTTTGTCATCCTGGATGAAGCTCAGAATGCCACTTCGCTGCAGATGAAAATGTTTCTGACCCGACTGGGTATCAATTCCCGAGCGATTATTAACGGCGACATTACCCAGATTGATTTGCCCGATAAAAACAATTCCGGCCTTCTGGAAATTCAGGAAGTGTTAAAGGATGTGGAAGGGATCGCCTTTGTGCATTTAGACCGTCAGGATGTGGTGCGTCACCGGCTGGTCCGCGACATCATTCATGCCTATGATGCTTATAAAAAATGAAGGAGCAAACCATGGCAACCTTTCGCGATGCCGTCATTGTTTCCGCGGTTCGAACACCTATTGGTAGCTTTAATGGGGCTTTGGCATCTTTATCGGCCCCCCGGTTGGGAAGTCTGGTGATTCAGGAGGCCTTACACCGTGCCGGAGTCGGTGCCGAGGAGGTGGACCAGGTCATCATGGGAAATGTGCTGGCGGCGGGTGTGGGACAGGCTCCGGCCAGGCAGGCGGCCATCTTTGCCGGATTGCCCACACGGGTGGATTGCATGACCATCAACAAAGTATGTGGTTCCGGATTGAAAGCCGTGATGCTGGCCCGGAATGAGATTGCCTTACACGAGGCGGATGTAGTCGTAGCCGGTGGCATGGAAAGCATGAGCAATGTACCCTACTTATTAACCCGAGCACGATTTGGTTATCGCATGGGGCACGGCCAATTGATCGACGGCATGATCCATGACGGTCTGTGGGACGTCTATAACAATTTTCATATGGGGAATGCCGCGGAATTGTGTGCCCGAGAGTGCCGTATACCTCGTGAAGCACAAGATGAATTCGCCGTCCTGAGTTACCGGCGGGCGTTGGAGGCCCAGGAGAAAGGCTATTTTAAAGAAGAAATTGTGCCGGTTACCATAAAGGGCAAAAAAGGCCATACCGTTGTGGAGGTGGATGAGGAGCCCGGGAAAGTTAAATTCGAAAAGATCCCCGATTTGCGACCCGCTTTTGAAGAGAAAGGAACCATTACCGCTGCCAACGCCTCTAAAATAAACGATGGCGCGGCCGCCCTGGTGGTCATGGCTGCAGAGGTCGCCCGTCAACGAGGAGTTCGTCCCTTAGCCCGTATAGTGGCTCAGGCCACCGCTTCGAAGGACCCCGAATGGTTTACCACAGCCCCCGCCGATGCGATCCAAAAAGTGCTGAAAAAGGCCGGTCTGACTAAAGACGCTATCGATTTGTTTGAAATCAACGAAGCTTTTGCGGTGGTTACCCTGGCGGTGAACCACATTCTGGATCTGGATGTCAATAAGGTCAACGTTGCCGGTGGTGCAGTGGCGTTGGGCCATCCTATCGGGGCCAGTGGCGCACGCATATTAACCACTCTGTTGTACAATTTAAAGCGGACGGGAGGGAAATTGGGCCTGGCTTCCCTGTGCATTGGTGGAGGCGAAGCGGTGGCCGTCATTGTTGAAATGGTATAAAATTTTTTCGGGAAGGAATCCCATTGAAATCCGGCCGGGATGCCCGGGGCATTCCGGCAATTTTATGTGTACGCCCGGCGGGGCGCAGTCCCTCATCGGCCTGGCCGCATTGCCGGAGAGATCAATTGATGGTTAATACGGTTTATGAACCGCCGGACACGGAACCGGATGTCCGGTGATATGAGAGGTGGGAGGGCGCAAGTCCTCCTCGGCGTCGATCGGAAAAGCACCCCAGAAATGCTGCGGAAAAGGCCCTGAAACATTTTGGCGAAGGGGGAAACAGGCGTGGAGGTTTTGCGGGGAAAATGGGGGTAACTGTTCAAAAATTGGGGAGTTACCGGAAGGCGAAAACCATCGAATTGACGGAGCGCACTTTTTAAAAACAATATATGATGTATTTTTCACAAATTTAAGGGCAAAACGGAGTGGGGATCTATGATTTCCAGAAGACAAGCACGCCGTATGGCTTTGCAAATTCTGTTTGCGAATGAATTTTTAAAAGAGGATGTGGAAACTGTTTCGCGCCGGGTGCTGGAAAGTCTGGAGGAAAAACCCAGCCCTTTCACCAGGGAATTGGTTGAAAAAACCACTCAGAGTAGGGACAAACTGGATCGCCTGATCGAAGAACACCTGAAAAATTGGGATATCAACCGGATCGCCCTTTTGGACCGGGTGTTGATACGAATGGCCCTGGCCGAGATGTTATATTTTCCCGATATTCCCGTGGAAGTCACCATCAATGAGGCATTGGAAATTGGAAAAGAATTTTGTAATTTAAAAAGTCGTCGCTTTATTAATGGTATCCTGGATTCGATTTACAAAGATTTACGAAAACGCAATCAGTTAATGAAACAATGCAAAACCAACGCCAAGCATCAATCCGGGAGTGAGGTGAAAAAAGGAAATGTGATGTGAAGATCGCCGTAATTTCCGATATTCATTCCAACCTGGAAGCTTTATCCACTGTTATCACTTTTCTGAAAGAACAGCAAATCCGGAGGATCTTTTGTCTGGGGGATGTCGTGGGGTATGGTCCCCGTCCCAATGAATGTGTGGAACTGGTACGGCGGAACTGTGAAGTGTGTTTGATGGGAAATCACGATCACGCGGTGATCGGAGAAACCGATATTACCTATTTCAATGCCCACGCTCAGGAAAGCGTTCTGTGGACGCAGAGACAATTAACCGCCGCCAACATGCAGTTCCTTAAGAAGCTGAAATTTCAACATCAGTTGGATGATATATTGCTGGTGCACAGCACCCCTCTGCATCCCGAAGCGTGGGATTATATATTTTCGGAACGCGAGGCCCGTTATTATATGGATGAAATTCCTCAGCGGCTGGTCTTTATAGGCCATTCTCATCTGCCCATTGTCTTTTCCTATAATGAAGGCAAGAGATACCAGGAGCGCATGTTGTTAAATTTAACCCACGACCGTTACATCGTCAATGTTGGAAGTGTGGGGCAACCCCGCGACGGTGACCCGAGAGCCTGTTTTGTACTGTACGATGTGGAAGAATACATTCTGGAATACGTACGGCTGGAATATGACGTCCAGAAGACCTATCAGGAAATTCTGGATCATCACTTGCCTACTTTTCTGGCCATGCGCCTGCTATCCGGGTATTGACCCGCCCTTTTCTATTTAATACTTTGCAAAATAGTGCAGGAATTGATATTTTTGAGGCTGAACTTTTTGTTTCTAAAAAAGTACTATGTAAAAAATTTAACCCATTTTTAATCAGAGGTGAAAGAGCAATGCTAACTCAGGTGATTAGCAAAATTGTTGGTACCAAAAACGAGCGTGAGATCAAAAAGCTTATCCCTGTTGTCCAGCAGATCAATGATTATTATGAACGGTTTCAACAATTGAGTGATGCGGAGCTGCAACGTAAGACGGAGGAATTTAAAGAACGTTTGAAGGCCGGGGAGACCCTGGACGATATTCTTCCCGAAGCCTACGCGGTCGTGAAGGAAGCCTGTCGTCGTATGGTGGGGAAGAAGTGGAGAGTCACGGGCCAGGAGATCGAGTGGGATATGATCCCCTTCGATGTGCAGTTAATGGGGGCCATCGTGTTACATCAGGGTAAGATTGCCGAAATGGCGACCGGGGAAGGGAAGACGCTGGTGGCCACCATGCCCTTGTATCTTAATGCTCTGGAGGGTAAGGGTGCCCACCTGGTCACGGTGAACGATTATCTGGCGCAGCGGGATGCGGAATGGATGGGGGAGATTTTTAAATTTCTGGGACTTTCCGTGGGGGTCATTCTGAGCCAGATGGATTCCAAACAGCGCCGGGAGGCCTATAGTGCCGATATCACCTATGGCACCAACAATGAGTTCGGTTTCGATTATTTGCGGGATAATATGGCGGTCAATCCCGAGGACATTGTCCAGGTAAAGGGGCATAATTATGCCATCATCGATGAAGTCGACAGCGTTCTGATAGATGAAGCCCGTACCCCGCTGATCATTTCGGGACCTGTGGAGCACTCCACCCATGCCTATCATGAAGTTAAACCTCAGGTGGAGCGTCTGGTGCGCCTGCAAACCCGATATGTGAATTCCATGATTGCCGAGGCCGAAAAATTGCTGGAAGAAGGCAAGGACTATGAGGCCGGGGTTAAATTGCTCATTGCTCAGCGCGGAGCCCCCAAAAATCGAAGGCTTCAAAAATTATATCAACAAGCCGGTATTAAAAAACTGGTCTTCGACATCGAAAGTGCGTTTATGCGGGATAAGAAACTGCACGAGATTGATGAGGAACTGTACTATACCATCGACGAGAAACGAAATATTGTGGATTTGACCGACAAAGGGCGGAATGAACTGTCTCCCTCCAATCCCGCGGAATTCATCCTGCCCGATCTGGCGGAAGAATTCAGCCGCATAGAGGGAGATGATTCCCTTTCCCCCATGGAAAAAATGGAACAGAAAAACAAGATCCAACTGGAATATGCTCGAAAGAACGAAAAAATCCATAATATCACCCAGTTGTTAAAGGCGTATTCTTTGTTCGAGAGGGATGTGGATTACGTGGTCTCCGATGGTAAGGTGCTGATTGTGGATGAATTTACCGGGCGCATCATGTACGGCCGGCGATACAGCGATGGGTTACACCAGGCCCTGGAAGCCAAAGAGAATGTCAAAATCGAGCGGGAAACCCAGACCCTGGCCACGATTACTCTCCAGAATTATTTCCGGTTATACAAAAAATTGGCCGGCATGACCGGTACGGCTGAAACGGAGGCCCAGGAGTTCTGGGACATTTACAAACTGGACGTCGTGGTGATCCCTACCAATAAACCGGTACGCCGGATCGATTATGAAGACGTCATTTACCGGACGAAACGGGAAAAATTTAATGCCGTGATCGAGGAGATTGAGCGTTTGCATAAGTTGGGTCGTCCGGTGCTGGTGGGGACCATCTCGGTAGAGACTTCGGAAACGTTAAGCCGGATGTTGAAACGCCGGGGAATACCGCATCATGTGCTGAACGCCAAGCACCATAAGCAGGAGGCCGAGATCATCGCCAAGGCCGGGCAGCTGGGAGCCGTTACCATTGCCACCAATATGGCGGGCCGGGGAACCGATATTAAACTGGGTCAAGGGGTGATTGAATGCCGGCGGGAGTGTTTCCGGGACGATGATGAGAAGATCACCGGTCTGGTGATACGACATAAAAATTTTAAGAACTGCAAGCTGGATACTCCGTGTGGTTTGCACATTATTGGAACCGAGCGGCACGAAGCCCGGCGGATTGATCGGCAATTGCGAGGGCGTGCGGGGCGACAGGGCGATCCGGGCGCCAGTCGCTTTTTCCTGAGCCTGGAAGATGATCTGATGCGACTCTTTGGCTCCGATCGCATGATCAGGGTCATGGATCGCCTGGGGGCGGCGGAAGGGGAAGTGATCACCCATCCCATGGTGACCCGCGCGATCGAGAAGGCCCAAAAACGGGTGGAAATGCAGAACTACAGCATCCGAAAGCATTTGCTGGAATACGATGATGTGATGAACAAACAGCGAGAGGTTATCTACGCCCGACGGCGAAAGGCCTTGATGGGGGAAAATACCCGCCAGGATCTGGAGCAAATTCTGGAAGAATTCCTGGATGCTCAATTCGAAAATTACATCGAGGGACGTAAACACCCCGAGGATTGGGACATTGATGCTCTGAGCGATGTGGTCTTCCGCACCGTCCTCGTAGATTTGAAGACCCTGGAAGATCGGATCTACACCATGACCCCCGATGAACTGCGGGAGTATATTAAACAGGAAGCTTTTAAAATTTATGAATATAAGGAACAGAAGGTCGGGCGCCGGATCGTTCAGGATTTCGAGAAATACATCATCCTGCGCGTAATAGACGAGAACTGGAAGGATCACCTCCATCAGATGGATTTGTTAAAGGAGGGCATCGGTTTGCGCGCCTACGGACAGAAAGATCCGCTGGTGGAATACAAGCAAGAAGCCTACCATATGTTTTTGGACCTCATTGACACCGTCAACCAGAAGACCCTGGAACTCCTGTGGCGCACGGAATTTGTCGAAGCGCCTCCGGCCTATCGAGGGGCGCCTCCGCGGATCATGCTGGTTCATAATGATGCCACCAATATGGGGCTGTTGTCCCAGCAGGAAACGGCTACAGAAAGGGCGGCCAAAGAGCGAAGTCGGAAACCGCAGCCGGTAAAGGTCGAAACAAAGGTGGGACGAAATGATCCCTGTCCCTGCGGTAGTGGTAAAAAATATAAGAAGTGCCACGGCAAAGGCGTGTAGGATAGTGACTCCCTCAAGTTTTTAAAATGTTTGCCCCCGGTGGCGGTCCGGGGGGATTGGGTTTCCACCCGGTCTCGGAAACGGGGTTGCGGCACCGAGAGAACGCCTGGGATGGGTCCCCTTCTGCCCCCGAGGGCGGAGGCGGAACCCTGCTTCGAAATGCAACCCTCTTGACCCGGTAATGCGACATGGAGCCGCGCCGGGGACGATGCTTCGCCCCTGAGCATTCGAAAGGTTTGGCAAATTGGATGCATCCCCTCCTCAGTGCTTTTCAACAGCATGGCTGTCTTCCCTGTTTCGAGGATCATTCTATATTGTGCATTATGGTATCCTGTTCCCGGCATCCGGACGTATGCCCCGAAAGTTTGCCAAAGGAGCGGGATAGCTCCATCGAGAGAGAATTTTTTAAAAAAATCTGCGATTTACCCGATAAATATTTTACAAAGGGATTTTTTAAGGTCTATTAAATAACAATCCATAACAGGGAGGTGAATATGAGAACCATTTTGGGTATAATCATAATCAGTATCGGTATCTGGGCTTCGGAACTGGAGGCTCAGAACTATCCCGGTGCCCCACCCGGTCTGGAATCGTTGACACCGAGACCCTCGGTTGCTCAGCCTTCTTTAGGGGACACCCCAATAGTGTTTGATGCGGATACCGTCTATTCGTTAGTGGCTTACACCACCAGGGATCTGGTGATTTTCAATTATTTAGATGACATGTTTTTTTATATTTACAACAGTGAGGGGCGGTTGGTGGATTCAGCTCAATTGAAGCGGGATCAGTGGCATGTATCGGCATACTTGCAGCCCGGATTTTACACCATTTACAGCAACCAACGTTTTGCGTTGCTCGTCGGAGATCCGTTTAGCTTCGGCGTCCAGGGGTTCTATGCAGTGGATCATTATGGTCGACCTCTGTCCACGCATCTAATGACTTACTTCCCTCTCTGGTACTATGGTGATGAGCGCTTTATTGTGTTTGCCTACCAGGACAGCACCACGTTCCAGCTGGAAACCCTGGATAATAGCTATTCCGTATCGGGAATGTTACATCGGGGAGAACATTTCGAAGTCTCCGATAGCTTAGTCAACGGTAAATTTCTTCGAGTACGTTCAGATAAGCCCGTATCTGCTTTAAGCTATGGGGATCAGGGATATTATGTGCCTGCGGCCAATGGAACGTTTATTGGGACAAATTTTTACGGATATTCGGCCTATCTGGGTTATTGGCCCAATGCGGTGATCGCCGTTGCCTATCAAGATTCCACCGAGGTCATCATTCGTCATACCGCCACCCGGGCCATACTGGCTAAAGATACCCTGCAAGCCGGTGAGGTGTTGAACTATACGGTGGAGGAACCGTTGTACTGGACCCTGGAGAGTAGCCAACCCGTTACCGTGCTCAATTCGCCCTACGGGTACTATTATAGCATGTATTATTATTTGATCCGCCATATTGATTCCACCGGTACAGGGGTAGGTACCTTGTTTTACAGCCCGGTTATAGCCTCGGCTTGGGTGAGCATATATTCTCAGGAAGATGGCAATACCGTGCAGGTTGTTGATCCATCCACCGAGGAAGTATTGGCTACCTATCAACTGGATCGAGGTCAATGGGCTTATTATTATACCATGAACAAAATGGTTTTGCGAATTACGGGTACCCAAAATCTGTCGGTAATTTCCTGGTTCGGTGGCAGCCACGGGGGCGATTTTTCTCCGTTATATTTCACCAAGGAACCCCGCTTGATCGATCTTGCTGTTAAGAGACATAGAATGCGGTTTGAACCGTCAGATTCGCTGGATTTTCCCGGACGATCGATCAGGATTGGGGCCTGGGTGTACAATTTGGGACGGCTTCCCGTAGAACAAGCGTACCTGCAATTTTTTGATGGTCCCCCGGAAGCGGGGCTGCCCATTGCTGCACCCTTGATCATCGAACGGATCGAACCGGGGGATTCGGTGGAGGTTTACACGCAATGGAGTGTACCCGAACGCCCGGAATATCACCATATTTATGTAAAAACATGGTCGGAGATCGGGCAAGAACGCACATTGGAAAACAACGTGGCGTATCAACCTCTGCTGCAAAATAGTGATCTCTATATGCCTGTAGCGGTTCGCTGGTCAAGCCGGCCCTCGCTGATACGGTTTCGGAACAATCAACCCGAAAATAAATCCCTGGAACTGTTCGCCGAACTGCACAACAATTCGGGTATGAATCTGGAATGGGTTTCCATTCAACTTAATCGCCCCTCCGGTTGGTCCTTAGCCGATAGTTCCAGGGATACCGTAATTGTGAATGGTTTTGGAAACGGAGAAAAAGTTTCCTTGAGCTGGAAGATTCGGGTGGATTCCCTACCGGACTCGGACCATGCTTTTTACTTTTCCTTTTTGGTTATTGCGGGATATCTGGGAAATAAAACGGTAAAAGGATTGGTACATGTCGCTCAGGTGACGGCCGTTGATCCCGCGGAGGAAGAGACTTTCGTAAGCCGATTCGACCTTTTACCGGCGTATCCCAACCCTTTCAATCCGTTTACGACGGTGCCCTTTCGAATCCCTCGGCGGGAGCATGTAGTGCTGGAAATTTACAATATAATGGGGCAGCGGGTTGCTACTTTATTGGATCGGGAGATGTCCCCGGGGTTTTACCGGATTCGTTTCGAGCCTCAACAGCTGGGCAGTGGCATTTATTTTATTCGCATGCAAGCCGGTGCTTTCCAGGCCGTTCGTAAAGTGGTACTGATGAAATAATCCCTCCGGGATCATACTTTCCGGCTTTTACCCGGGAGCGCCTGCCGGCGGAGGCGGGCGCTCTTTTTATAGGGTGTGCGCCCGGCGGGATGCACCAGGAAAATGCACCTAAATCAAAAGGGTTTAGGCGCCTTACCCTTTGTGGTGGTGGGGTAAAGGTAGAGGGTTTTCGGGGAAGAGAGGGTCGGGAATTCGGGGTTACAGGATTGCCAGGGACTTTTCCGGAATCAATTGATTGGACTGCATTTCTTCGTGAAGGTGCCGCACCACCATGTGCAGGTTTTTCCCGGAGCGCACCCATCCCCGTTGCCGCATGTAGCTTGGGCCGACCTCGATTATGTTCCGAATTTTTGTCAGGTAAGGTTCAACGCCCAGGGAGGCAGCCAGGGGCTGGAGTTCTTGCACCAGCCGTATCAGGTCCTTTTTCAACGATATCACCTGATTCTTTTCCACATCGATGATTTTGGCCTGCAACCCATAACGGGTGGCGCGCCATTTATTTTCATAAAGTTTCCATCGTTCGTATTCGACGGGGGTGGACAGGGATTGGAACTGGTCTTCGAATTTTTTAAACAATGTATAGATCAATGCCGATGCGGCCAGCGTTTCCGTCAACGTCGGCATGGCATCGCATATGCGGACCTCGATGGTGCCGAAACCCGGATGAGGGCGGATATCCCACCAGATGTCGCGAAAAGAATCGATTGATCGTGTGTCCAACAGGTTCTGCACAAAGTGGCTATACTGTTTCCATCCGGGAAAATAGTAGGGAATTCCCGCATTGGGCAATTCTTCGAAAATTTTGATGCGGGAAGAGGCCAGGCCGGTATCGTACATCATCCAGAAGGGCGAGCTGGCGGAAATGGCGATGAAATGGGGCAAATAGGGCAACAGGGCGTTGGCGATGAACAGACCTTTATCCGGATCATCGACCCCGATGTGTACATGAATCCCAAAAATCAGGAATTGGCGCACCGGCCATTGGATGCGCTGGAGTAAGTTCAGATACCGCGGATTGCGGGTAATGGCCTGTTTGCGCCAGCTGCTGAAGGGGTGGGTTCCAGAAAGATTGATCCACACCCCGTGATTGCCGGCCACCCCCTGTAGGAGCTCGAATTTTTCTCGGATGTCTTCTTCCAATTCCTCGAAAGTACGGCACACTCGTGTATTAATTTCAATCGTACATTCGAACAACTCGGGTTTGAAGAACGCTTGCGGAAGTTCATTCAGAATCTCGGGGGCACGAGAGACCAGATCTCCGCTGTCCGGGTCGATGAGCTGGACCTCGATTTCAAGACCGATTGTGCTATTGTTCGAGGCATTAAATTCGATCATCGGATTCATTGTTTGATAAAAATTAAATTGAACATAATAATAATTAAAAATGCTGCATAAGGCAAGTTGAATCCGGCGGTATCAGTATTTTTTTAGCTCATCATTTACCATATTGAGCATAATGGACTTGGCTCGATTGGGCAGGAAGGCGCTCTTGAATCCGTCGATGATGATGGATTTGATGTCTTCTAAGGTAAAGTCCAGGTGTTTGGCGGCCAGATACAATTCTTTGGTGACGGTGGTATCGGAGATCAAGCGGTTGTCGGTATTGATGCATACCCTGAGGCCATAATCGTAATAGAATCTTAACGGATGGGATGCCAGGGAGCCGGCGGCTCCGGTTTGCACGTTGCTGGTCAAACAAATTTCCAGGGGAATTCGATGATCATTGACATAATTAAGCAGGTCGCCATCCTCATAGAGCCGGGTGCCGTGGCCGATTCGATGGGCTCCACAATAGTGGATTGCCTGGTGGATGCTCTCAGGGCCGTAGGCTTCTCCGGCATGGGCGGTGGTGTTGATGTTGTTATTGCGGATAAGGAAAAAAGCCTCTTTGTGATGTTTTGCCGGATAGTTTTCTTCCTGACCGGCCAGGTCGAATGCGACCACTCCCCGATTTTTATACGCCACGGCTAATTCCGCCAGTAGCAACGAGGTTTCCGGATTGATATTCCGCATACCACAAATGATGACCCCCGTTTTAATGTTGAATTTTTTTTCCGCCGCCTGTAATCCTTCGATAACGGCGTCGACGATGGTGGTGAGCTTAAGCCCCTTTTGAGTATGCAAAATGGGTGAATAGCGCACCTCCATGTACCACACATTTTCCGCCGCGGCGTCCTCGGCCAACTCATACGCCACCCGGTATAGGGCCTCGGGTTCCTGCAAAACGGACAGGGTGATTTCGAAGCCGCGAAGGTACTCGGCAAGGTTCTTACAGTTCTTGCCGCTCATCACGATTTTTGCCAATTTTTTAGGATCGCTGGAGGGCAACTCCACATGTTGTTTTTGGGCCAGATCAATCAACGTTTCGATTCTCAAAGAACCGTCCAGGTGCACATGCAAGTCCGTTTTGGGTAATTTTTCCAGAATTTCGTAGGGAATTTCCATGGGTCGTCGTCCTTCCGTTCGTTTTTAAGCAGCAACCTGAAACCAGTTACTTCAGTTCCAGTTTCGGTTTTTCCGTGGTATCGGGGGCCGCTGTTTGGGTTGTTTGATTGGTGTCGGTTGGGGAACCGGGGCCGGCTTGTTTAGTCCCGCCCGTATCTTCCGGAAGGGTGGTCTTCGGGATTGTATCCGGAGGAGTCGG
This sequence comes from bacterium, assembly GCA_015485355.1. GTDB lineage: Bacteria > Calditrichota > Calditrichia > RBG-13-44-9 > J042 > JAADJD01. The sequence goes on from WFTQ01000090.1 coordinate 17,219, forward strand.
CAGGGTGATCATGGTGTCCATGGGTGCCGGTGCCGCCGGGGCGAGGGTTCCCAGGGTGTCTGCACCGGCGGCCTGGGGGAGACCCTGGTATTGGGCCCGCCATTCCAGGCGCTGACGTAAGTCTTCCATCGCCTGTTCCGCCCGTAACCGCCATTCCGTTTCCGGATAATTGTTGATGGTTTTTTCGTAAGCCGTGATGGCCTGTTTGTAGTCTTTCAATTTTTCGTAAAGGGTGCCGATCTTGAATTGGGCGTATCCTTTGGCGACCTTATCGTCGCTGTTGGGATAATCGATGGCTTTCCGGTAATATTCAATCGCTTGTTCATAATCCTGAGTGCTTTCACCCGTCAGCTGCTGGGAGATACCGGCGGAATTTTCATAGAATTCCGCAATGGCATTGTAAATCTGGGGAATACGGGACGGAATGATGTTTTCCCGGAGTAGATTGTACAGCAGGTCGAACTGTTTTTCGTATTGTTCAAAGGCACCGTAACATTTACTGAGCCCGATGGCGGCATCGATGTATTCGCGGCTGGTGGGATAGTTTTGATAAATCAGGCTGTAGGCAATAAAAGCATTTTCAAAATCGCCTGCTTCATAAAACTGGTTCCCGTACTGAAGCAATTCCGTGGGGCCGGCTCCCTCCTGCTGGAATCCTTCCTGGGTGGTTTTTTGGGTGCAAAACACCACTAAGCTGATCAGGAAAAGCAGAAAAACGGGCGTTTTAAACAGGCGCATTCTCTAACCTCCTTAAAATATGGGCTCCAATTTACGAAATTCTTTTGAGGAGTGCACTACATTCATTCCAGGCCCGGTCTACGATTTCGTCTTTATTGTATGCCAGGGGAAGGCCATCCTTAACTACCCAGTTTCCATCGACAATAACGTGAACCACGTTTTGGGTTTGTGCCGAATAAACAATTTGAGAATAGATATTATCGGCCGGTACGACCTGAACTTTATTGAGATCCAGAACGGTCAGGTCGGCCAGCTTGCCGGGTTCGATGCTGCCGAGGTGGTCGCTCAAGCCCAGGGTGCGAGCCCCGTTGATCGTCACCATGTCGAAGACGTCCTGGGCGGTGATCGAGGTGACCCCGAAGCGGGGTTTGTGGATCAGGGAGGCCAAACGCATGTCGATAAAAATATCCAGATTGTTGTTGCAGGGTGCCCCATCGGAACCCAGCGAAACGTTAATGCCTTTGTGTAACATGCGCGGGATGGGAGCAAATCCCGATCCCAGTTTTAGATTGGCGGAGGGGCAATGAAGCACGTTGATCCGATACTCCCGTAAATATTCCAGCTCCTGTTCAGACACCCAGACGCAATGAGCCAGGCAAAGTTTGGGAGAGGCCAGGCCTTTCCGGATAAAAAATTCCACATTGTCCCATCCGGTTTGCTGTTTCACCAGTGCCACTTCCTTTCGGTTTTCCGAGGCATGGGAGTGGATGAGCAGAGTATATCGGTGGGCTAAGTCGTTAATCCCCTCCCAGAGGGCCTCACTACAGGAAAGAACGAACCGGGGGGCCAGAGCGTAATGGATTCGGCCGTTGCCTGCACCATGCCAACGCTTGATTAACGATTCGGTGGACTCCAAGGCTTCTCGGGTGGTTTCTTTATAGGGTTGGTCCCCGTAATCCATCATGACCTTGCCGCTGAATCCTCGAATGCCACTGCGGACCATCTCTTCAAATACCACGTCCATGTGTCGACCATTGCCCATATCCAGGATGCTGGTGACCCCGCTGCGCAAGATTTCAAATAGTCCCAACTGGGCCGACACCCGTAACGAAGCCTCGGTATGAGCCATCTCCATGGGCCAGATGTGACGGCTCAGCCAGTCCAACAATTCCAGATCATCGGCCAGATTGCGAAAGAGGGTCTGACAAAGGTGCACGTGGGTTTGAATTAATCCCGGGATGACGGTGAACCCGGTCAGATCCAGCTCTTCTACACCGGGATTGGGTAGATTCGGCCCCAACGATTGAATGCGGTTTTCCTGAATGAGAATATCCCCTTCAATGATATCCCGATCGGCGTTCTGGGTAACGATGGTGGCGTTCTTCAACAGAATATTCATTCCGAATCCTATGGCTTTCCCGGTTTTCCCATCAAAACTTTGCAAATTTAGTTTTATCAAATAATTGAAGCAAGTAAAATTCCAGCGGACCGCCTTTTTCTTCTTCAAAGCGCCTGCCGGTCCCCTCGACCCGATCTCCCCCCGGGTGGGTAAAACGGATTGAAATACATTTTACCTTTGCAAGAAATTTCACGATTGGCTATATTGCCGAACGATTCCAGTACCGGAAAAACAGATGTCGGAGTTTTCATGGGCCTTTCTTCCAACCGAAAGTACCGAATGGGTAATAAAAAGAAGCGTTTTGCCGAATACTATGGGCAGTGGGTACCACAGGGAATCGATTCGCCAAGAACAGGGTTAACAATTAACATTGATTTTAAAGTCAAAGGAGGCAATTATGGCCGTAAGAGTTGCAATTAATGGTTTCGGTAGAATCGGTCGTCTGGTATTCAAAGCCATGCAGAATGATCCCGAGATTGAGGTGGTTGCCATTAACGATCTCACCGATGCGCAGACGCTGGCGCATTTGTTGAAGTACGATTCGGTGCACGGACGCTACCCGGTACCGGTGAGGGCGGAAGGCGACTATCTGGCGGCGGGGGATCGGAGAATGCGGATTTATGCGGAGAAGGATCCCGGCCGTTTGCCCTGGAAGGAACTGGCCGTCGATATCGTGATCGAATCCACAGGGGTGTTTCGGAGTCGATCCCAGCTAACCCTCCATCTGCAGGCGGGGGCGAAGAAGGTGGTGCTCACCGCGCCGGCCAAAGATGCACTGGATAACACCGTGGTCATGGGGGTCAATGATCACACCCTGGAGCCGGAACATCTTCTGGTTTCGAATGCCTCCTGCACCACCAATTGCTTGGCACCGGTGGCAAAGGTGCTGCACGAAAAATTTGGTATTCGGCGCGGGTGGATGACCACCATTCATGCCTATACCAACGATCAACGGTTGCTGGATTTACCGCATAAGGATTTGCGGCGGGCCCGGGCCGCTGCCTTAAACATGGTTCCCACCACCACCGGCGCCGCCAAAGCCGTGGGACTGGTGATACCCGAACTCCGCGGCAAGCTGGATGGCATTGCCGTGCGTGTTCCCGTTTCCGACGGGTCAATGGTGGATCTGGTGGCGGAGCTCCATACCGCGGTGACGGCGGAAGAAATCAATGCGGCTATGAAAGCGGCGGCCGAGGGCGAATTGAAGGGATATCTGGAATATAGTGAGGATCCCCTGGTGTCTACAGACGTCATCGGAAATCCCGCCTCCAGTATTTTCGATGCTCAATCCACCAAAATTATCGATGGCAACTTCGTTAAAGTCATAGCCTGGTACGATAACGAGTGGGGCTATTCCAATCGCACGGTGGATTTGTTGAAAACGATGATGACGCTGTGACACGCATCCCCCGGCGCCTGTCGGGGGATGTTTCGTTAAAACCGCCGGCAAGGCTTCACCTTTGAAGCAATGTCTGTCCCCAGTGCCCTATGGAGGCGAAGCAAAAGCCCTGCGTAAGCGGGGATTCGGTGGGGAAATCCAAGAGTGGAGGAAGGCAACCATGGCGAAATTGACCATTGATGATCTGGATTTAAAGGGGAAAACGGTATTGGTGCGGGTGGATTTTAACGTCCCTCTGGATGATCGACGGCACGTTGCCGATGATTTTCGGATTCGGGCGGCACTGCCTACCATTCAAAAGATACTTCGAGAGGGCGGGCGGGCGGTCTTGTGTTCTCATCTGGGACGTCCCAAAGGGCGGCGCAACGCACAATATTCGCTCAAGCCCGTGGCGCAGCGCCTGGCGGAATTGTTAGGGCAAGAGGTCCGGTTTGCCCCGGATTGTGTGGGTGAGGCGGTGGATCATCTGAAACAACAATTAAACGCCGGTGAGGTGTTGCTATTGGAGAATCTGCGTTTTCATCCGGGGGAAGAGGCCAACGATCCGGAATTTTCCCGCCGGCTGGCCGGGTACTGCGATGTGTATGTGAACGATGCCTTTGGAACCGCCCACCGGGCGCATGCCTCCACGGTGGGGGTTACCCGCTATTTTCAATGGTGTGCCGCGGGGTATTTAATGCAGAAGGAACTGGAGTATCTGGGGCGTGCCCTGGAAAAACCCGAGCGGCCCTTTGTCACCATCCTGGGCGGTGCCAAGATTTCCGGAAAAATCGATGTGATGATCAACTTGCTGGACAAAACCGATGTGTTGCTGATCGGTGGAGGGATGGTTTTTACCTTTTTTAAAGCGCAAGGGCTGGAAATCGGCCGCTCGATTCTGGAAGCCGACCGCTTGGAGATGGCCCGCACCATATTGGATCGGGCTTCCCGAAGCCGCACCCGACTGGAGTTGCCCACCGATGTGGTGGTTGCCGACCAGTTGAAAACGGGTGCCCGGACGCAAGTGGTGCCTGTGAACCAAATTCCGGCGGGTTGGATCGGAGTGGACATCGGTCCGGCCACCCTGCAGAAATTTAAGGAAATCCTTGCCACTGCCCGCACGGTTGTCTGGAACGGTCCCATGGGGGTTTTCGAAATTCCCGATTTTGCGCGGGGTACCGAAGCCATGGCCCGTTATCTGGCCGAAGTGACCCAAAAAGGGGCTGTCACCATTGTGGGAGGAGGCGATTCCGCCGCAGCGGTCAAGCAGTTTGGATTATCGGACAGCTTGTCTCATGTTTCCACCGGTGGCGGTGCCTCTCTGGAATTCCTGGAAGGTAAAACCCTCCCGGGTGTGGCCGCTTTAACCGACAAGGAATAGCGTCAGCGGCATCGGGAGACGGCTTTCGGAGGTCGTTTCCCCCCCGGCGCAAGGCGCTTGGCAGGAGCCGCTTGTGCGCAGGGTCATCCCTCAAAAGGGAGATCCAGTGTATGTTTGAGGTCGGCAAATGGGTAAGGTTACCTGTAAAAGGAAGGGAGTGATCATGAAGAAAAACGTGATTGCCGGTAATTGGAAGATGCACAAAACGAACCGAGAGGCGCTGCGTCTGGTTACCCGGTTGATGAAGTTAATGGAAAAGCACCCACCCCGAAAAACCGAAGTGGTGGTTTGTCCTCCGTTTACCGCCCTGGCGCCGGTGGCCGAACTGCTGAAAGGAAGCGCCATTCGCCTGGGGGCCCAGAACATCTTTTGGGAAGAGGAAGGTGCCTTTACCGGTGAAGTTGCTGCTCGAATGGTCAGAGGTGCGGGGGCCCGCTATGTGATTATCGGTCATTCCGAACGGCGCCGATATTTCAAAGAGGACGAAAGTGTAATCAATAAAAAGATTCAATTGGCCTTGAAAAACAAGCTTCAAGTGATTCATTGTGTGGGCGAAACCCTGGAAGAGCGCCGGCATAACCTGACCCAGGACATCATCATCAATCAACTGGAATGGGGGTTGAAGGGATTGACGGGGGATGATTTTAAAAAAGTTGTGATCGCCTACGAGCCGGTTTGGGCCATCGGCACGGGAAAGACCGCCACACCGGAGCAAGCCCAGGAAGTCCATGCCTTTATTCGCGAAATCTTAAATACTTTGTATGGCAACCAAGTCGGTTCCCGCATCACCATTGTGTATGGGGGCAGTGTAAAGCCCGAGAATGCGGCGGGATTGCTGTCTCAACCCGATGTAAACAGGGCGCTGGTGGGAGGAGCCTGCCTGGATGCCCGGAGCTTCTTTAAAATCATTCAGGCGAGCGAAACCACCTGAAAATGCCCCCCGGCTGTGAACGGGAACGGGAGAACAGGATCCGTTTCCAAGCCCTCTCCCGCGCCCGGAGACCGGCGTGTCGGTGCATTCAGGCTGTAAGAACCATCGAATAAAGCAAGAAGCAGCAGAAGGCTGTATTTTTAAAACGCGGATCCTTTAATCCATAGCCGGCCTTTTGGCGCATCACGCCTGCTTGAAAACTTCCCTTTCCTTTTGCTGTCGGTTGTTCCGCAACCCTCGGGTTTTGCCTGCGGGTTCCGAAAAGTCCCCCCGAAACGGCTTCCGGCAACCCATCGGTTTTTCCCGGGAAATCGTTTTGCATTTTTAATCGACCCGGCTTAATTTAGAGGCGTCAGTTGGCACAATTTCTGCATTTATTGCAAGGATATGGAAAAAAGACGAGGGGGATGATGCATTTTCGCCGATTGGGACTCAAATATCGGTTTATCGGTATTACCATTGCGCTGGTGGTACTGGTCACCTTCACCGGCAGCCTGGTGTTGCACTGGCTGTACCGTTCTGCGGGCAATACCTATTATCCGGGTTACCTGGCGGCGGTGGCCGGATTTTATATTTTGATCGGAATTATCGGAGTGTTATTGATCTCCAAATACATGATTCAGCCGGTGGTGCATTTGACCCGCAAAGTGTACGAGGTCCGCAGTGGAAATCTGGATATCGAATTTTCTCATCATCAAAATCACGTGTGGATGGATGAGATGGATCAGCTATACGAAGGGTTTGCTCATATGGTGCGGCATTTGCGTCAGACCATCGAGGAATTGACCCGGGCCAAAGAGCAGGCCGAAACCGTTTCCCGGGAGCTTTACAAGAGTAAGAAGCGCCTGGAGGCGGTGTTCAACAGCCTGTCTGATGGGATCATGATCATCGACAGGAATTTCCGTATTGTGACGGCCAATCCGGTTATATTAAACCTCATGGGGCGTACCGAGGAGGAGATCAAGGGCAAGTACTGTTTTGAGATGTGCAACGGGAGTCTGCGGCGCTGTCAGTTTTGCCGGGCTTCGGATACTTTTCGGTTCGGAGAGCATCAAATCACCTATTGTACCAAACCGGACCCTTCCGGAAAGGGGGATCGGATTCTGGAAGTGCATGATTTTCCCATGTTCGACGAAAACAGAGAGATTGTTCAGATTATTGAATATGTCAAGGATGTCACCGACGCCATGCAGATGCAGGCCAAACTGGAAAGCTCTCGCCGGTTGGCGGAGATCGGCGAGATGGCCGCCAAGGTGGCCCATGAAGTCCGCAATCCTTTGAATGCCATCAAAGGGGCTACTCATTATCTGCGGGGCGAAATTCGGGATCGGAACGTGACGATGTACCTGGACTTGATCGAGGAACAGGTGGAGCGGGTCAATCGAGTGGCCACCGATTTATTGGGTCTGGCCCGTCCGTTGGAGCCCGTCTTTCATCCCGGAAATCTGAAAAAGGTCGTTCATCAGGCGTTGTGGGATACCCAGCAGGCCCTGTCCGATAAACAGATCCGGGTGAATCTGAAGCTGCCCTCCGAGGTGCCTGAAATCCCTCTGGACGAAAAACAGGTGGAACAGGCCCTGGTCAACCTTATTTTGAATGCAGTGGATGCGATGGAGCCGGGAGGAGAGTTGACCCTCGAATTGAAAACCGTTGGTGGTGCCGATGGGCAGCAGGGGCAGTTTGTTCAATTGATTGTCGGCGACAACGGGTGTGGTATTCCCGCAAACCTCAAAGAGCAGATTTTTCAACCCTTCTTTACCACCAAGCTCAAGGGAACCGGACTGGGATTGACCATTGTAAAGAAGATTGTAGAACATCATCAAGGAAGGATTGACATCGATAGCCGGGAGAAGCGGGGCACCCGAATCGTTTTACATTTTCCTATAACCATCGGTCGCCATGAAGCCAGGATATACAGTTTTAGTAGTTGATGACGAAGAACCCATTTTACGGGTAATGGAGGCCAATCTGGCCCGGGAAGGGTATGAGGTACGAACGGCCAGGGACGCCGCCACGGCCTTGCACGTCTTGCAACAGGATCCCATCAGTACCGTCATTGTGGATTACCTCATGCCCGGGATGAATGGTATCCAGATGATTCAACGCTTGAGGGAGTTGCAACTGGATGTTCCGGTAATTGTTGTTACCGCCTATGGTACCATCGAACAGGCCGTCCAGGCCATGAAACTGGGGGCCTTCAATTACCTGACCAAGCCCATCAATTATGATGAGTTGATTTCCATCGTTAAGAAGGCCGTGGAACAACATGCCCTGGCCCGGGAAGTGCAACGATTGCGGGAAGAGATTACCTCCCAGTATGGGTTTCATCAGATAGTGGGGCAGAATCGAAGAATGCAGGAAATCTTTTCCCTGGTACGCGACGTGGCCGAAACCGATGCCACCGTGTTGATCCGGGGAGAGACCGGCACCGGCAAGGAACTGATTGCCCGGGCATTGCATTTTAATAGTCCCCGTAAAAACCAGCCCTTTGTGCGGGTGAATTGTCCGGCCATTGCCGAAACACTGCTGGAAAGCGAACTGTTTGGCCACGAAAAAGGCGCCTTTACCGGGGCGATTAAAATGCGGGTGGGACGCTTTGAACAGGCCGATGGTGGAACAATCTTTCTGGACGAGGTGGGAGACCTTCCCCTGCGGATTCAATCCAAGTTACTCAGGGTGTTGCAGGAAAAGGAGTTCGAACGCGTGGGAGGGAATAAAACGATTAAAGTGGATGTGCGCATTGTTTCGGCCACCAACAAAGACCTGGAGGCGGATGTCCAGGCCGGCAATTTCCGCCAGGACCTGTTTTATCGCCTGAACGTGGTGCCCATCGTGGTGCCGCCGTTGCGGGAACGGCCCGATGATATTCCGCTGTTGGCCATGCATTTCTTAAAAAAATATGCCGAACGGTTTAAAAAGCCCATCCAGGATATCGTTCCGGAAGGCATGGCTCTGCTGGTCGAGCAAGCCTGGCCCGGAAATGTGCGCCAGTTGGAAAACGTGATCGAACGTGCCGTCATTCTGGAAAAGAGCGAGCAATTGCAACCCGAAACGCTGGCACGATGCCTGGAGTACAAACCGACCCATTTATACGCGTTTACCATCAATGCGCATAAACCCCTGAAAGAATTAAAGGAACAGCTGATCGAAAATTTTGAAAAGGAATACATAATTACCCTGTTAAAGGAATACAAAGGGAACATCAGTGCGGCGGCAAGGGCTTCCGGAATCCACTACAAAAACTTCTACGAAAAAATGCGCAAGTACAACATCAAACGAGCGGATTATCAAAACGAATAACCTCCGTCCGACGTCCGCACAGGATTCATCAAATACCCCGAAAAGTGACGCCAAAGCCCAGGAAAAGGGAACCCTCTGCAGAGGAACCTGGATTTCTTCCCCACAATGCAAGGGGAAATGAACGGTATGCTGACAAAGGGGAGAAAAAAAGGAGATGAGCACCGCTGCAGCCCTCCGGCCGTGTAACTGACCGGGACAATAATCCCGAAAAAGCGTTGCCAGCCCACCGAAAAAACCATAGCGCAACAACGCAACATTATGGTATTTGGGTTATAACCCCATTGCCATAATTATGGTAATTCCACCATAATTCCGCTGTGTGGGTCAGACCATGGGGAAGGGTAGGGGCGATCCCCCAGGCCCTTATTCCAATGCCTAATGGTTTCATGGGGGGAAATCGTTCACAAGTGCCAGTTTCTGGAACAAAGTTTGCAACCCTCTACCCCCTGGAGGCAAGTATGGAATGGGTGGTCAGTCGGAGATTGGATTGTCGCTGGATGTACACCCCGCTGGCGGTGGTGCATTTACACTTTACTCTTCGGGAATTGCATCCGGGCGAAGTTGTTGAGCTATTGATTAATAACGAAGAAAGTTATGCCGACGTGCACAGCTGGAGCCGGATGACCGGAAATTCTATTCTGCAGGAACGCCGGAAGGAAAGTCACATGTCTATCCTTGTTCAAAAAACCTGATGGAGGAACCCATGGCCGATATTCCCATTGCCGAAACCCTGGATTGCAGCGGGCTGTTGTGTCCCATGCCCGTGGTTAAAACCAATAAGGCGATCAAGAATTTAGAGGTGGGGCAAATCCTGGAAATGATTGCCACCGATCCGGGTTCCATTCCCGATATGAAAGCCTGGGCGAAGCAGACGGGGCATGAGTTGCTGGAAGCCAAGGAAGAGGGGGGAAAATATCGCTTTTTAATTAAGAAGACCCATTGAGCAATCCAGGACCAATTCCGGCTGGAAGACTGAGGAAATGGCCTGTATTCCACTATGCCGAGAAAAGTGGGCAACTACCATCAAACCGAGAGGGGGTCAATATGTCGGATCAAAACGGGCGTCGTCGTTTAGCCATAATTGCCAGCAAAGGGACGCTGGATTGGGCCTATCCACCCTTTATACTCGCCACCGCAGCGGGGGCAATGAATTGGGAGGTGGCCATTTTCTTCACCTTTTATGGATTACCGTTGCTGAAGAAGAGGCTGGATGCATCGGTTAGCCCTCTGGGCAATCCGGCTATGCCTATGAAGATGCCCTTCGGGCCTCTGGAAAAAATTGAACTGCCCGTTCCCAATCTTATTATGAGCAATGTCCCGGGTTTTCAGCAAATGGCCACCGCCTTAATGAAAAAGACATTCAAAAAAAAGGGTGTGGCGACCATCGAGGAACTGCGTCATATGGCCGTGGAAATGGATGTGCGCCTGATCGGTTGTCAGATGACCATGGATGTGTTTGGGTTTAAGCGCGAGGATTTCATCGATGAGGCCGAAATCGGGGGAGCGGCCACGTTTCTGGAATTTGCAGCCGATGCCAATGTGAGTTTGTTTATCTGACACCGAACCGTTAGGGTGACCAACGAAACAGAAAGGGGAACCATCGGGAAAATCAACCAGGGACGGCTATGCGGGGGCGGAGGCCTGTTTTTCAATGTCAACCGATTCGCGCCGGTCCGGCGTGGTATCCCGGGTAGGGTGGAATCCCCCGATGGCTCCAACCGATTACCCCCCGCGGGTGGTTTCGTTCGTGCCCGGAACCAAGGCCGGGTGGGGGTGAGGAGGGAAAGCGCTTCTTTTGAGATCCCGGTTGGTTGCCGCGTCGGCCATAGGGAGATGCGGGTATCAAAGACCTTCGGGGTCGCCGGGATAACAACGATCGGCCAATAAAAACAAAAGGTTGACCAGAGTCATGAAACAGCCCATTCGCTTGATTGATGCCGGCCGGATTCCGTATCTGGAGTCCCAGACAATTTATCATGCCGTGGCCTATGCCATGACACCCGAAACACCGGACACCGCCATTCTGGTGCGTCCGGACACACCATACGTGTGTGTAGGGTTCCATCAGGAAACCGAACGAGAAGTGGATCTGGACTACTGTCGGGAGCATCGAATTCCGGTTACCCGCCGTGAGGTTGGTGGAGGAGCCGTATTGCTGGACGATCGTCAGATCTTTACCCAGTGGGTGTTTCACCCGGAGCATGTGCCGATGAAGGTGGTGGATCGCTTTCGTTGGCACGCGGCACCCATAATGGCCACTTATGGGGATTTCGGTGTGGAAGCCAATTTTCGCCCCATAAACGATATTCATGTGAAGGGTAAAAAAATTGGGGGTATGGGAGCGGCGGCCATTGGAAATGCCGAGGTGGTAGTCAGTTCTCTTATGCTGGATTTCGATACCCGCACCATGGCCCGGGTACTGAAGGTGCCCAACGAAAAGTTTCGGGACAAGGTGTTCCAGGGGCTGGAAAATTACATGACGACCCTTGCCCGGGAACTGGGACAGGTCCCCGATCCTGAGGAAGTCAAGCGTCGCTATATAGCTCATCTGGAGAAACTATTGCAACGTCCCGTGGAGGAAGGGGAGCTCACCGTGGGGGAGAAAGCTATGCTGTCGGCGTTGAACGAACGATTCTCCACCCGGGAATGGCTTTTCCAGAAAGGGGGGCTGGTGCGGGACGCCGTAAAAATCCACGCTGGGGTGTGGGTTGGCGAAACAGCCTATAAGGCCCCCGGAGGACTCATTCGCATTACCTTGCGAATCCGGGAAAATACGATCGATGATCTGGCCATTTCCGGTGACTTTACCTTTTATCCCCAGCACCAGCTGGCGGCTTTCGAGGCGCATCTAAGAGGAAAGTCGCTGGAGCCGGCGGCACTGCGAAACACGATCGAACAATTTTATACCGCCGCAAAAGTACAAACGCCCGGTATCGAGGTCGAACACTGGTTAACCGTGTTCGGACAATTGTTGGATGCCGTTGCAAAGCACAGTTGAGACCGGTGAGCCAATGGAAAAATAAAATACTGGATTTAACAGAGCTGAGCGAAATGTATGTCGAAAAAGCCGGGCAATGGGTGTTGCTGGAAATTGTGGGATACGATCAGCGGGGCCAGGCCAATCGGGTGCGTGTGGTGGAAATGGCACCCGATAAAGATGAATTATTGGATTACTTGATGGACCGGGAAGACCAATGGGACTGGAACAAACGATTTGTCATCGTCCGGGCGGACCCCGGTTTATGCACCCTCATCTGATCGGGTTGGAGGAAACCAGTTCCCGAGAAACGACAGGACAGGGAAAGTGGAAATAAAGCGCAACAGAAACCCAAAATAATTGAGGAAGGCAAGATGGAGGATCTGGAAGGCAAAAAGATTCTGGTCATTCAAACCCACGGGGTGGATACGCCTACCCGCACCTATTCCCCGGTGTATTATGCCATTGCTGCAGCGGCCATGGAAATGGAGGTGATGATCTGGTTCACCATGAACGGTACCAATCAGTTGCGGAAGGGAGAGGCGGAAAAAATTGAATTAAAACCCGGTAGCGGGGTTACCCTGAAAACGCTGCTGGATCAGGCCCTGGATGCAGGGGTGCAATTATCGGTCTGTCAACAAAGTATGGACTTATGGGACATGAAACCCGAGGATTTGATCGATGGGGTGAAAATTCTGGGGGCTACCAGCATAATCGACCTGGCCCTGGAGGCGGATCATGTCATGTATTTTTAACGACATGACCTTTTCTGCCAGGGGAATTCCCCGGCAAGCGGAGGACAGGAGGATGCCGTAGAGAGCCGCCGGGGGGAAGTGAATCCGAAAAGTTAAGGAGTTTAATGATGTCAGACGTTGGGATTGTCCGTGGCTGTAAAATTCCCAGAGATTTGTATTATTCCGTGGAGGATCACACCTGGGTGCGAACGAACGCTGATGGTACGGTCACCGTCGGGATGACGGATGTGGCCCAAAACCTGGCCGGACCCGTGTTGCATGCCAAAGTGAAAAAGGTTGGGTTGACTCGCGCGAAAGGTAAACCCATTGGTACGGTCGAAAGTGCCAAATGGGTAGGACCCATCAAGACTCCTGTTTCGGGGGAAATCGTCGCCGTGAATGAAAAACTGGCCGACGATCCCCAGCTCTTGAATCGCGACCCCTACGGGGATGGATGGGTGGTCAAAATGAAACCGACCGATTGGGATGCAGAAGTGAAGGCCCTGGTTACGGGCGAGGAAGCGGTGCAAAAGTACAAAGAGAAAGTGGAGCGGGAAGATATCAAGGCCTGCGATCACATCGAGTGAGACTTCGGGCGGACGAAAGCCGCTCCCTAAGCGAATGCTCCGGAGAGGTGTAGAATCGGCCTTTCGCACAAAGCGTTCCGTAAACCTTGAAGGGCGCCGTTATGTAGCAGAAGGAGAGGGGTATGAACGTCGATATTAACTCCATGCCGTTGGATTTGACCGGGGGAAAATACCGCGATATTCCCTACGAAGAGAAGGAGCGATTGTTTAATGAAGTCAAAGCCGACGTGCGCTTTCACGATGTACTTTATGGTTGTTACGAATGTGGGGTATGTGTGGCGGCTTGTCCCTCGGCACGGTTTTACGATTTCAGTCCCCGCGTCATCGCCCAGGCCGTGGCGCGCGAAGATGTCGAGCTGGTCTACATCCTGATGAACGATAGCATCTGGGATTGTTCCCAATGTTTTTCCTGCGATCGCTGTCCCCGGGGCAATTCTCCGGGCGGCCTGATCACCTTGATGCGGGAAGTAGCGGTACGAAACGGACTGGAATCCGCAAAGGAAGCTCTGGAAGGCTATGGCCGCATTATTTACAAGATTATGTCCACCGGAACCCAGGTTTCCCCGGACATGCTTCAGCCCAACGCCTTTCCGGACTGGGGGCATCACGTCAACGAGATTGCCGATAATCTGGATCTATGGCGGCGGGCCCTTCCACCGGAAACCCTTCACACCGTGGAAACCGGATGGAGCGTAAGCGAAAAAACCATCATCGAACTGTACCTGATCTGGCACATGACCGGCGTGATGGACATGATTAAAGAAATAGATGAAGGCCTTTTTATGATTTTGCAGGATGTTATGGAAGAAAGGCTGGAAGATGCCGGCTACGATGTTACCTTCGATGAATAGGGGGGCTTTACCCAGGGGAGCAAATGAAAAGGAGAGCCATTATGGGACAGCAGGTCATCCCGGTCGAGGAATTGATAAAGTCGCAAAAAAAGCCCGGATTTAAATACACTCCGGAAGAAGCGCCCACCGAAGACTATCGGGACATACTGTTTCAGCTGGAAAAGGAGGGCGAATTGGAAGTGCTGCGGGTTCCGGAGCCGTATGTTGAGGTGACCACCAAGTATGGTCGCAAAAAGAAAATTCCTCTGGAGCACACCTGGCACCACAAAAGCTGTGGTCAGTGTGGCCACATTCCGGGGTATTCGACATCCATTTTCTGGTTAAACCGTCAGTTTGGGTTCGATTATGTGGATCCAAGTGACCAAACTTCTTGTACGGCATGGAACTACTATGCCTCGGCCACTTCCAACGCCGAGGCGCAAGCCGCCGTTGCGGTTCGCAACTTTGCCGCAGCCGCGGAAACAGGGCGTTTTCCCCTCATTCACTGTGGGACCAGTTTTGGGCACTATAAAGAAGTACGCCATGAATTGTTGCATCATCATCAGGTGCGTCGCAAAGTGCGAGAGATTATGGAGCGCCTGGGTAAGCGATTGGTCTTTCCTGAAGAGATTGTGCATTATAGCGAATGGGTGTATGCGATTCGCGATCGGATAGCCGAGCGGCAGGTGATCGATATGAGTGCTATTGTGGCATCGGTGCATCCGGCCTGTCACTATCACAAACTGGTGGAAGAGGACGCCATTTATGATCCCGAAATTTATGGGGCACAGCGTACCGCCATTGTTACCGGAACCCTCAAAGCTCTGGGAATTCAGATCGGGGAATATTCCAGCTGGTACGACTGTTGCGGTTTTGGTTTCCGCCATATTCTGGTATCCCGGGATTTTTCCCGCTCCTTTGCGGTGCAGCGCAAGATCGAAGTGATGAAGGAGGAGGCCGATCCAGATATTGTGGTCACCCACGACACGGGTTGTGTCACCACCCTGGACCAGAGCCAATTTGCCGGGAAGGCCCATGGCAAGAAGGTGGGGATTCCGGTGATGTCCGATTCCCAGATCGCCGCCCTGGCCATGGGGGCCCATCCCTATAAAGTATTGCAATTGCATTGGCACAATACGGAAAACCGCCCCTTTCTGGAAAAATTGGGGATCGATCCCGAAGAAAAGTGGCGCGAGTTTGAGGACGCCCTGGAAAAGTTGAAACGTGGAGAGAAACACTATTTAACCTGGGAGGATGCAGATGCCTAATCAAGACATTCTGGTTATCGGTGGAGGTCCTGCGGGACTGGAGGCCGCCCGCTGCATCGGAGATATAGGCTACAAGGCCATCCTGGTGGAAAAACGCGACCGCCTGGGCGGTACCCCGGACGAGGCCGGTTATGCGGCCTTGACCCCTGATCTTCGTAACGCCGAAGAAGCGATGTCCGCCATGGTGCAGGCGGTGGAAAACCATCCCAATGTCGACGTTCGGTTGGGTACCACCGTGGTGGCCGCCGGCGGCAGCGCAGGAAATTTTACCATTACCTTGAAAAATGGCACACACGAAGAAAACCTCAACGTGGGGGCTGTCATTATTGCCACCGGTTTTCAGCATTTTGATCCCGGTCGCGAAACCCAAAAATACGGCTATTACGAATATGAAGACGTCATCACCCTGGTGGATTGCGAGAAGATGCTCCGGGCCCACCGGTTTGTGCGACCCTCCGACGGCAAAAAACCAGAGCGGGTTTGCTTCATTCAATGTGTGGGTTCCCGGGATCGACGCATCGGCAACGAATATTGCTCTAAAGTCTGCTGCGGTATCGCTTCGAAAGAGGCCATAGAAATCCGCCAACTGGTGCCCGATTGCAAGGTCTTCATCTTCTACATTGATATGCGCATGTATGCCTATTGGGAACCCGACCTGTACTGGAAGGCCCAGGAGGAACACAAAGTGAATTATGTAAAAGGGATTGCCACGGAAATAGTTAAAAAAGGCGACCGGTTGCTGGTAAAGGGCGAAGACACCACTTTGCGGCGTCCCTTTGAAATTCCCATGGATATTGTCATTTTGTCTGTGGGCATGGAACCCAGTCAGGGGACCCGGGAAATGGCCCGAATCTTTGGCCTGAAACAAAATAAGTATCAGTTTATCGAGGCCGTTGGGGCTCCCATGGATACCGTGACCACCTCGGTACCCGGGGTGTTCGCTTGCGGGGCCTGCACCGGACCTGCGGATTTAGAGGACGCCATATCCGCGGCGGGATTGGCGGCTATGCGAGCCATTAAAACCATTCGGCACCATAGCAACAAAAAGGCCAGTTAAGCAGAGGTTGGTGATGTCTCCGCCTGTTGATAAACAATCGGCCAAAGATTTTATGCTGGAAACCCTCTCGCGCATAACGGTAGAGGAACTGGAACAAATTCAGGCCGATCTTGACTCCAAGGTAGAACGCATGCAGGCTCATGTGGAAGAGGCCGTTACCGGGCGGTTCACCCGGCAGTCCCTACAGGGATTGCTGCGCTGTGTGTTCGCCACGCGGCGAAGAGCCAAACGGATTCAAGCCCACTACTCTGCTGAATATTTTGCCCAACGGATTGCCCGGTTGTTGGAAGAAGACCCGCCCGTGGAGCAGCGCTTTCAGACATTTTTCAACGCCTTCCCGAAAATAGACCCTTCGTTACGGTACGATCTGACCAGTGAGATCTTATTCTTTTCCCGCCCGAAGCATTACTGGCTGTGGACCCGCTGGATATGGGACCCTCGTACCCGTACCGGCTCCCTGCCGCTGGTGTTGATGGAACCCTTGCACCTGGAAGGCCAAACCGAGGGCGAGATTTACCGGAAAGTCGGCGAGGCCATACAAAGTTTGCAAGAGATCGGGCGTTCCCGGGAAATTCCCTCGTTTCTGCAATCCCCTTTTGGCGTGTACACGTATCTGGCCTGTGTGTATGTGATCTATACCTATACGGTGTTGCGAATGCGCATGACCCAGGAATTCAATAAAGTTATGCCCCAATTACCGGAATTTACCCGAAGACTTCTCGGCATTTATAGTTTGGAGGAACACAAACATGCCAGTTGATCCAAAACAAATCCGCGCCAAGGATAAGGTGGTGGTTGACGGGATAGAGCTAACCAGTGATTGGAACCGTATGTTCGATCAGCGTCCCGTGTTCGACTATGATGTGGAAGTGTTGGAAAAAATCGCCGGTATTCCCGGAGCCGAGTCCATGGCCTGGTGTTACCAGTGTGCCCAGTGTGTACCGGTATGCCCGGTCAACGAAGTGGGCGATTATGGGCCGCGGAAGATCTATCGCCGGCTCCAGTTGGGTATCGATCTGATCCCCGATGAGGAACTGTGGAAATGTACCACCTGTATGCATTGCTTGCGGGTGTGTCCGAAAGACGTGAACATGATCGATATCATGCCCGCCGTCCGGGAAGAAGCGGTGATGGAGGGCCACGTTCCCCCGGAGCTGCAAGAGGTATTCGAAAATACGTTTGAATACGGCAATCCCCTAGGAGAATCACCCCGAAAACGAGCCGATTGGGCGAAAGATGCGGGCGTGCCCGTACCCCTGATGAAGGAGAAAAAGAAAGCCGACATTCTGTGGTTTGTCGAGTGCTATCCTTCCTATCACCCGCGGGGCAAAGAGACCAGTGTGGCCCTGGCCAAAGTATTGCATGCCCTGGGAGTGGATTTCGGCATTCTGGGAGTGGAAGAAAAATGTAGCTGCGATTCCCAACGCCTGGCCGGAGAACGGGGTTTATTCGAAGAATTTGCGGAAGAAAACATCAAAACCTTCAGCAAGTATCAATTCAACACCATTCTGGTCACCGATCCGCATGCCTTAAATGCTTTTAAAAAGGAGTATCCGAAATTGGGTGGGCGGTACCATGTGGTACACTATACCACTTTTCTGGCTCCGTTAATCGACCGACTGGAGTACCGAAATACCCTGAACTACAGAGTCACCTTTCATGACCCCTGTTATCTGGGGCGCCATCACGGGGAGTATGATGCACCGCGGCGGATTCTCAACCGGTTGCCGGGCGTGGAACTGGTGGAAATGTGGCGCTGCCGGCAGAATAGTTTTTGCTGTGGTGGCGGCGGCGGCGGCATGTGGCTGGACGGCTTCATGGCCGATCATGTCAGGGAACGTCTATCGGAAAATCGGGTGCGAGAAGCCGTCGAAACCGGTGCCCAGGTGTTGGCCGTATGCTGCCCTTACGAAATATCCCGCTTCGAGGATGCCGTCAAATCCACTGGCAACGAAGGCAAGCTGATGGTGAAAGATATCATCGAACTGGTGGTGGAGGCCATGGGCGCGTGACCGGAACAACGGCCGTACCGGGGTGAACGCCCCCATGAAAGGAAAACCATTTTGGAATCAACGGTCCAAAAGGAAATCTGACCACATCAGTTAAAACCGCCGCTCGGGTTGCGTACTATGAGCCGGAAAAAGACATCAACACAGGCAAACAATCGAGGAGGTGCTGTATGCATATCATTGTTCCCCTTCGTCAGGTTCCCGACCTGGTGGAAGACCTGGAAATCGATGCCTCGGGAAAAGATCTGGATCGGGAATGGCTGAAGTACAAAATGAATGAATTTGATGATCATGCTCTGGAAGAAGCGCTGTTATTGAAGGAAGAGGTTGGGGGTGCTGTTACCGCCGTTGCCCTGGATGGCGGCGAGGTGGATAAGTTGCTTTTTACCGCCGCCGCGAAGGGAGCGGATAGGCTGGTTAAAGTGCGCGGTGATTTTCCCACGCCGTTGAACAGCCATGCCATGGCCAGGGCCTTGGCCGGTGCAATCCAGGGCCTGGATTATGATTTAATCCTCACCGGCGTCCAGGCGGTGGATGAACTGGATGGCCAGGTGGGTGTCCTTCTGGCCCACTATCTGGGTATCCCGCACGTATCGGTGGTGACGGATGTGCAGGTTCACGATGGAAAAGCAGTGGTGCACAAGGAATACGCCGGCGGAGTGATGGGAGAATTTGATGTCATCCTGCCGGCGGTTCTGGGTATCCAGGCGGCGCGACAAACGCCGCGCTACGCTCCGGTCAGCCGGGTGCGAATGGCCATGCGCAAATCCACCATCGAGGAGGTCTCCGCCGAGGCCTCCGCCGAGGGCGCCCCGGATATTCGAAAACTGTTTAAACCCGAAAAAGGTGCCGGAGCACAAATGCTGGAGGGCTCGCCCGAAGCAGTGGCCGAAAAAATTATACACATATTAAAAGAAAAGGGGATTGTGCAATGAGCGATGTATTGGTATTTGCCGAACATCTCCAGGGCAATTTAACCGATTCCACCTTTGAATTGCTGGGCAAAGGCCGGGAGCTGGCCCAGACCACGGGAGGGCATCTCATCGCCGCCCTGTTGGGAAAGGGAGTGGAGCCACTGACCGAACAAATGGGTGTGGCCCATAAGGTGGTGATGGTAGAACATCAACAGTTGGCAGCGTTTAATCCGGAGGCCTACGCAATCGCCCTGAAGGCTGTGGTGCAATCGTTGAATCCCTCCATCATCCTGATCCCTTATACTTCCATGGGCATGGATCTGGCCTCCGCCCTTTCGGCGGACTTGGGCATTCCTCTGGCCGCCTACGTGTCCGAGGTAAAGATCGAGGATGGAACATTGATGACCGTCAGTCAGATGTACGGCGGAAAGGTAAATGTAGAGTCTGAATTTTCCGGAAACCCAAAAATCGTCTCCGTGTTGGCGGGGGCCTTTCCGGCCGAGGCCGGGAAAGTAGAGGGAACTCCCGTCATCGAAACGATGGAGGCCCCCAACGCATTGGCCAACCTGCGGGTAACTTTTAAACAATGGATTGAACCCGAAGGGGGTGATGTGGACATTACCCAGCAGGATGTATTGGTCAGCATCGGTCGAGGCATTCAGAGCCAGGAAAACATTCCCATGGTTGAAGAATTGGCCCGGAAATTGGGCGGTGCACTGTCGGCTTCGCGACCCATTATTGACAATAAATGGTTGCCCAAAAGTCGTCAGGTGGGGAAATCCGGATTAAAAGTAAAACCCCGATTGTACCTGGCCCTGGGGATTTCGGGGGCCCCGGAGCACATCGAGGGTATGAAAGACGCTGAGCTCATCATCGCCGTCAATTCGGATCCCAACGCCCCCATTTTTGAATATGCCCATTATGGGGTCGTGGGGGATTTGTTCGACCTGCTCCCGATCCTCAAAGAAAAATTGGGAGGTTAGGGGTCGCCAAAAGAATAAAAAAGAACCCGACGCCGTGGAAATACCCTGACGGGGAGAACGGGAAGGCAAGCTCGCTACCGATCGCGCGGTTTTCCGAAAGGCGATGAGGCCGACTGCAGGTGAGTATGACCGGAAGGCTTGGGAGATTCTCAAGCCGGGTCGGCTTATTCCCGTGCGGGCTTCCAGCCGTTTGCTCCGTGCGCCACACTAAACGGAGGAGCGCCGATGCCTGAATTGATACCCAGCCGAGAGGTTTTTCGCCATTTCCCCTTCTGGGCCCAGTTTTTGTTTTACCTCACTGCCTTTGCCGGTACAATCATCTTTTTCTACGGGTTTTATTCCCGTATCCGGAAATATCGGCAGGGCCGTGCGGACAATCGTTTTGACCATCTGACCCGACGGTTTCTGAATGCCTTGAGCATTGTTTTACGGAACCAAACCCTGTATCGGGGCGATGCTTACGCCGGTTTCGCCCATTCCCTGATTCTGTGGGGATTCATCGTACTATTCATCGGAACCGTCATTGTCTTTCTGGATCACGATATCCTGCGGCTCATGGGGATGCATTTGCTTCAGGGAACTTTCTACCTGTGGTTTTCTTTAATTCTGGACGTTTTTGGGCTTCTGTTTCTGGTCGGGCTTTTTCTGATGTGGGCCCGCCGCACCCTGATCATGCCTTACAAACTGGATTATGCCCGTGTGGATCGTGACGAAGACGAATACGACCGTTCGGGATATCTGGCGGATGACGGGTTTTTCCTGGGTTTGCTGTTCTTTATCGGCGCCACGGGATTTTTGATCGAAGGGTTTCGGATTTACGCCGACCAGCCCCCCTGGGCCGGATGGTCACCGGTGGGATGGTTAACCGCTCAGTTCTTAAGCCTCATGCGGTTAAGCCCGGCAACGGTGAACTTCTGGCATGCCGCTGCCTGGTGGACCCATGCGGTGGCCGTGATGATTTTTCTGGCCTACGTTCCCTTTTCCAAGGCCATGCACATGGTTACCGATTTTGTCAACCTGATGTTTCGGGATAACCGCGTGCCCCGCCGTTTGCCCGGTGTGAGCGAGACCCAACTGAAAGAGGGGATGGGATATAAAACAATCACCGATTTTACCTGGAAAGAATTGTTGGATCTGGATGCCTGTACCAAGTGCGGTCGATGCCACGAAGCCTGTCCCGCCCGAAGTGCCGGCCAACCCCTGTCGCCCCGGGATTTGATCCTGGATTTGCGTACTTTCGCCGACGCCACCTTCGGTACCGGCGAATGGTTTTCTCAGCGAGTGAAAGGATGGAATACCGACCGTGCGGTGATACCCGGAGGAATCATCAAGGCGGAAACATTATGGTCTTGCACCACCTGCATGGCCTGTATGGAGAGTTGCCCGGTGGGCATCGAACACCTGCTGTATATTGTACAAATGCGTCGTACCCTGGTCGACGAAGCGACCATGGACGATTCCCTCCAGGAAGCCCTGATGAATATTGGCGATTACGGAAATTCTTTTGGTCAGCCGGCGCGGGCCCGCGGGAAATGGTCGCAGGAATTGGACTTTCCCATTAAAGATGCTCGTAGGGAAGCGGTGGAATATCTCTGGTTTGTGGGCGATTATGCTTCCTTCGACCCGCGCATTCAAGAAAATTCCCGCAGGGTGGCTCGAATTTTTCATCGATTGGGTATTGATTTCGGCATTCTGTACGAAGGCGAGAAGAATGCCGGAAATGATGTCCGCCGGGTGGGCGAAGAGGGTCTTTACGAAATGCTTGTCGAAGACAACATGGCTGTTTTGCAACAAGCGAAATTTCAAAAGATTGTTACCACCGATCCTCACTCCTATAACACCTTGAAGAATGAGTATTCGGAATTCGGGTTGCAAACCCCCGTTTATCATTACACCCAACTGCTGGCTCGCCTGATCGACGAGGGCCGACTGAGGTTCCAGAAAAAGCTGAATTATCAAGTCACGTATCACGATCCCTGTTACCTGGGGCGTTACAATCGGGAAACAGAGGCGCCCCGCAAAATTTTGCGGGCGCTTGGAGTGGAAGTGAAAGAAATGCCCCGTTGTGGAACCAATACCTTCTGTTGCGGCGCCGGCGGTGGGCGCATCTGGATGGACGATGCCCATATCAAAGAGCGTCCCAGTGAACAGCGCATCAAGGAAGCCCTGACCCTGGGCAAACTGGACTATTTTGTGGTGGCCTGCCCCAAAGATTTTGCCATGTACTCCGATGCCGTGAAAACTTCGGGCAATGAGGGAAGCATCAAAGTTTGCGACATCATTCAACTGGTAGAGGAAGCGTTGGGGTGATGCCTTTACGGAGAAGTCTAACCGGGGTTCAGACAACCGTCGTTCCGGTGGAACCGCCCCGCCCGGCACCTGCAAACGGTGACGCCCGACGAGAACGGAGGAAAATTGACCCCGAACTTCGGGAGGGTGCGGCGCACAGAGCCGGGGAGAATGATTGCGGGTGAATACCGCTAATTCTGAATGAGCCTTCAATCGGTGAGTTTCCGTTGGGGATATCCGGAAAGGCCGGGCCGGAAGCCCCATGCTTCCCGGGAGTCCAACCCTCCGGACGTCAGGGATGCATCGCCCGGCGAATGCCCGCTTGCATAAGGGGCATATCCAATCATTACCTGCCCACCGCCTATTGGATTACCGAGTACTTTCCGGATGTAGACCCGTTCCCCCGTATGAGGTTCCCTTAAAGGGGGGCGGATATTTTCTGGCGGGCGATTTCCTGAAACACTTTTCGATTGGGTTTAACCATGTAATGGGTGTGTACCGGCCAGGGAAGGAAATGGTCTGGTATTTTGAATCGCGGTAAAAATGCCTGAAGCATTCCCCGCAATTGTTCTGCATCCAGGGGATGGTTGTTGGGCTCCATTTCTAAAAAAGCCACCGGACGGGCGCCGAATTCCGGATGGGAGAGGGGAACAACCAATGCCTGCTTTACCCCGGGCAGGCGCATCAACATGGCTTCAATTTCTTCCGGATGGATGTTTTCCCCTCCCGATACAAACATGTTATCCTTTCGTCCGATCACTTTCAAATACCCATCAATGGTCCAGCGTCCAATATCGCCGGTATGGAACCAGCCCTCTTCATCCACCGGAAGTTGCAACTTTCCGCCGTCCCAGTATCCTTTGAACAGTGTGGGCCCTTTTACCAGAATTTCCCCGTCGGGGGCGATCTGAACTTCCCGATACGGCAGTGGTCTGCCGGCGGTCAGTAGCCGTTGGAGATTGTCCCCCGGACGGGTGGTGGTGATTTGGGAGCTCATTTCCGTAGACCCGTAGGTTGTAAACACCGGCAGATGCTGTTCCAGTGCCTTCTGAATGAGATGGGGTGGGATAGGACCGCCGCCGACTAAGATACATTTCAGCGACGAGCGAAAACCTTGGGCCGGCAGGCTGTTGACGAAACGTTGCAATTGTGTAGCCACCATGGAAACGTGGGTGATTTGAAAAGTTTGGATAATGTCCGGGGTTATCTGGCGGTCTTCCGGCACCACGATGGTGGCGCCGGCCAGAAGGGTGCGAAAGAGGACAGCCAGGCCCCCTACATGAAATAAGGGCAGGCTGATAAACCAGCGATCACCCGCTTTGAGGGGTATATTCTGATTAGCGCCCCGAGCACTACAATAGTGATTGGACCAGGTGTGGCAAGCCGCCCGGGGCCGACCCGTGGTCCCCGAGGTGAAGATAAAGGTCAATTCCGGATCCACCTGCATCCAACGACCTTCCGGCAACCGGTCCGGTGAACCGGAAAATAAACCTTCCAGCTCTATAACCGGCGGGGCGAGACGGTCCGGAAGCCCTCCGATCAGGGATTTTTCCACGATCAGAGCCCCGGCCTGGACTTGATCCAGGTGAAGCCGAAGATTCTCTCCGGGAAGTTTGGGATTAAGGGGAATGGCAACCATTTCCCCATACCAGCAGGCCATCATCAAAACGATGAGTTCCCAACGGTTGGTGGACCAGAAGGCTACCCGCTGGCCCGGCTGTAGTCCCAGTGCGGTCAATTTTCCTGCACCTTGCCGGATGAGACGCCGGTATTCCTCGTAGGTGATCCGGCGCTCCGGGCTGATTATGGCGGGTACCTCCGGCAATTGCCGGGCCCGATGTTCTAAAATGGGGATCATCCCTGATACCTGAGGCTTTAATGCACCCTTCATCAGCCGCTCCGAATTAAAGTGAGCATTTCTCGATTCAGTTGATACTGTTGGGCCTGGATCTCGGGCAGGTGCAGCGCACCACCCACAACTTTTAAAGGGCGATGCAACAGGTCCCGTTCAAAAAATTGAAAGGTTCCCAGACCCTGGGGCGTTAATTGCCGTATCCAGGCACTGGCCAGTTGCGCTAATGTTGCCACCGTATAACCGGTATAAAAGGAACAGCTTAAAATGGTCTGGATGCCCCGCTGTTCCATCTGGAAAATGTAGCGGCGGGTATTGCCCATTTCACCGTAACATTCCGGTTTAAACACCACGGCCTGAACCCCCGTCATCAGGGCTTCTTGAGGGTCTTTAAATTCACTGAGGGATTCGTCTAACGCTACCGGCATGCCGGTGGCCTCGTAAAACCGGGGGACCTCCCCAACTTCCCGCAGCGGTTCTTCAATGTATTCGATGTGAAAGGGATACACAGCCCGGGCGAATTGGACCGCGGTGGCCAGGTTCCACCGCCGATTGGCATCCAACCGTAAACTTACCGCAGGTCCCAGCACGTCCCGAATTTTTCCCAATATTTCGATCTCTTTCGTGAGGGCTCTTTTTCCCACTTTAATTTTAATGGCCTGATATCCTTCTTCGCGAAAGGCCAAACATCGCGAAACAGCCCGCTCATCCAGCTCGCTGAGCAATGCGTTGATGGGAATCGATCGGTGGGGCATTCCATTCCAGAGCTGGGCCAGGGGGATCTGTTGCTGCCGGCAGAGTAAATGTAAAAACGCCTGGTCCAGCCCAAAACGGATGAGGGGGGACAAGCGGGCCCGCCATTTCCAGTGAAGAGGAAACAGATCGCTGAAGCGCTCCATCAATGAAATCTCCCCACGCAGCAACATCTCGAACGTATGGAATAATTCCTCTCGAATCTTAAATTCACTTTCCGGGTGGAAGCCCGGAATGGGGGATATTTCGCCCAGACCTCGATGACCCTCTTCATCTTCTAACTCAATGAAGTAGCCCTTTCGTACGCGCATGGATTTTATGGATAGATGAAAGCGTTTCCGCAGAGGAAGTCGGTACTCATACAACCGGATATGCCGGATGGTGGAGCGGGCCGGCGTGGGAACACCATTTTTTCGAACATCCGAATTCATGTTCAGACAATCCCGCAATGGATTGGTTTCATCGAATTGTTTCCTCCCCGGAGAACCTGCCTCCGATACAATGTTGCCGAGTCGGGCCTGCAGCCATTCCGATGCCCGAAAATTGGGTGCGGATCTCCCAAAAAGCCGTTCCTTTCTGTGTTTGTGGGTTGGGCAACGGACTTCCCGAATCCTGAAACGGCATTCACCCTGTTAGTGATCGATTGCTCGACCGATCGGTGTCGGTTGTGCGTCATACTGAAAGGCCCACCGGTATTCAAGACTGTATCAACGTGCGCCCCGGAAAATCAACGGCAATGGTTTCGAAGCGTCATCCGGGCAGAATCCATCCTATGGAGAATAAAAGGCTGTATATAAAAACCATCTTGCCCGTCCGGACAAGGGTGTGATTCAGTACCGCTGGATCGCTAAAGCTAAAGATGGTTTTGATTTCGCTGAATGCAGGGATCAGGATTGCGAGGGCCAGAATACTGAAGTAATGGGTGTGGAGTTTCATGGCCAGATAGATGGGCACAAATGCGGCAACCAGGATACAGAAGACGTATTCCCATTGGGCGAAGTGTTTACCAAAGCGCACGGCCAAGGTTCTTTTCCCTGCCAGGCGGTCGGTATCGATGTCGCGGAGGTTGTTGACCGTGAGCAGCGCGGTGGAAAGCAAGCCCGGAGCTAGTCCCGCAATGGGGACTTCCGGTCTGAGGGCCAGGGCCTGCACGTAGTACGTCCCGGCCACGGCCACCGGGCCGAAAAAGATCAGTACAAAAATGTCCCCCAATCCGTTGTAGCCCAGTGGAAAGGGCCCCCCGGTGTAGAGAATACCGAAGAGGATGGAAAGCAGGCCCACGATTAAAATCGGCCAGCCTCCCCTCCAGATGAGGTAGACGCCCACCAGAAATGCCAGGCTGAAGGTGAAGATGAAGGCGCGTTTCATGGCGACGGGGGCGATTAGTCCCGCCTGGGTCACCCGAAGCGGTCCCAGGCGCTTTTCCTGATCGGCGCCTTTCAGGTAGTCGTAATAGTCGTTGGCCAAGTTGGTGCCCATCTGAATCAGGAGCGCGCCCATCAGGGCGGCCAGGGCCGCCGGTGGATGGAAATGCCCATCCGCGTAAGCCATGGCGGTGCCCATCATCACGGGAGCAATGGAAGCCCATAAGGTTTTGGGACGAGCCGCCATCCACCAGAGCTTCCAACGAAACGGTGCCGTTTGCGTCTTAACCCTATCCATCAGTCTTTTCCGATCGCTTCCTCCCGAAAGGAAATGCCTTCCGGGAGGGATAATTTATGCATTGGGAAGGAATTACCCAACAGTTGGCGAAATATTTTCTCCATCCGCACAGGGTAGGGGAATCGGTTCGTTCCTCAGGGCCTCCGCGGAAACCGGGAGAAATCCGGCTTTCTTTTTTCTAAAAAAGCGTTACGGCCTTCCTGTCCTTCTTCGGTCTGGTAAAATAGCATGGTGGCACAGCCGGCCAGTTCCTGCAACCCCGCCTGCCCATCACAATCGGCGTTGAGAGCCGCCTTTAAACAGCGAATGGCAGTGGGCGAATTCGCCAAAATTTCTTTGGCCCATTTGATGGTTTCTTCTTCCAGCTTTTCCAAAGGGACCACCGTGTTAACCAGGCCCATTTCCAGAGCCTGCTGGGCGGTATACTGACGGCAAAGGAACCAGATTTCCCGAGCCTTTTTCTGTCCCACCACCCGTGCCAGGTAGCTGGCGCCATACCCGCCGTCAAAAGAACCCACCCGGGGACCGGTCTGGCCGAAAATGGCGTTATCGGCGGCAATGGTAAGGTCGCATAATACATGCAGCACGTGCCCTCCCCCAATGGCATAACCGGCGACCATGGCAATGATCGGCTTGGGGCAGGTACGAATCTGACGCTGAAAGTCCAGCACATTCAACCGGTGGATCCCTTTTTCGTCGACATAACCCGCTTCGCCGCGAACCTTCTGATCGCCGCCGGAACAAAACGCCTTGGTTCCCTTACCGGTCAGGATGATCACGCCGATCCGCTCGTCATCCCGGGCGTCGGCAAGTGCCCGGGACATTTCCATGACCGTGAGAGGACGAAAGGCATTCCGTACCTCCGGACGGTTGATGGTGATTTTGGCCATTCCCTCGGCCTTGTGGTACTCAATGTCGGTGAATTTTCCGGCTTCTACCCAATTGACCGTACTCATGTGATCCTCCTGTAATTACGATGATGTGTCTCGATGCCATGCCTTTCTCTTGATGGATTTACAAACCCGCTGGATGAACTCCGTGTCTGTTGATTAACCCACCCAGGCTCGGATCCCGATGATGGTTTCCTTTCTGGAGGTACCTGGGTGTTGTCTTTCAGGTATCCTTGGTGTTGTTGTTCGCCTGGAGGCTATGGCGTCCAGGGAATCCATTCCCGTAGGGCCTGAACGAAGGCTCCAGGATTTTCCCGGTGAATGTTGTGCCCGCAATCGGGAATCACCTTGATTGTGCATCGGCCGGTTACCCTTGCCATTTTTTCTGAAATAGCCCTAAATTTAGGGTCTTTTTCGCCCACCAACAATAATAAAGGTTTTTTCAAAAGGGGCAATTTATTCCACAAGGGCGGCTGACTGCCCGCTCCCATTTCTCGCAGTACCTGCGCCAAAAGGGCCGGATGGTTTTTCTGACGCTGCTGCAAAAGACGAGGAAAAACGGGGTGTTTCCGCAAGGAGGCGAACAACGGTTGCCGGTACCAGCGATCCAGAAAGCGGGGAAAAGCCTCCTGTTCCAGTTCCCGGGCCAGCTGTTCATCCCGTTGCCGGCGCCGGTACCGTTCCGCCGCATCCTGAATACCGGGCGAAGCCGACTCCAGCACCACACATCGGGCCATTTCGGGATGGTGTAGGGCCAGGTATAGAGCCAGGCGACCTCCCATAGAATAGCCAATAAGAATAACGGGTGGCCACCCTTGTTCGGCATGCCAGCGGGCTATGGCTTGTGCTACAGTGGACAGGGTAAAACATCCCCTCCCGGAGGAGGATTGGACAGTGGTCCTCCCGTGTCCGGGTAAATCCAGAGCCAGAGCCCGCAGCCGGGAGGGTAAAAGGGAGAACACCTCCGCCCAATCGGCGGAACTCCCCATAAACCCATGAAGGAACAAAAGAACAGGGTCGCCGGATGTCCCGCCACTGAACCCATGAAACCGATAAATGCATCCATCGACTTGAATCATCTCGCTGGCCTTATTCCTTTTGATCGTATCGGCTTTCCCGGAGCTCCTTTTCGTCACCCGATACCCCGATTGAATACCGGAGATCAGTCACCCAGGGCTTCCAGAATGCGCCGGCGGATGCCTTCCTGCAGGTCGCGATTTTCCCGGGCATTGGTGTGAACTTCGATCAGGGTAGACCGGGATTGGTGAAGGGCCGCCTGATATTCCCGTTGTAACGCATCCAGGGACGTGGGATTTCGATATGCCATTCCAGCGAAAGAAGCCAGTTTTTCGAACGTCAGGTGATGGGGGGTGCGGAAAAAGGGTTCAAACACGTCCTGAAACCGGGCGATGGGGAGAAATTCAAAAATTCCGCCCCCGTGGTTGTTCACCACAATAAGGAGCACGGGAACAGTCACGCGCTGAACCAGAAGCAGGGAATTCATATCGTGAAGTACCGACAGGTCGCCGACAATCGCGGTTAACGGTTGTTGCCGGCCGACGGCCAGGCCCGTTGCCGTGGCGATGAGTCCGTCAATTCCGCTGGCACCCCGATTACCTTCCACCCGGAGGTTTTTGCCTGCCGGCGGCGAGAACATGTCCAGCTCCCGAATGGGCATGCTGTTCCCGGCGAAAAGCAGATGCGTTTCGGGCACAAGGGTGGCAATCAGTCGAGCGACGGAAATTTCAGAAATCCGGGGAAAGGCGGCCAGTGCTTCTTTCAGAATGGCGGCCACACGCCGATTGGCCTGCTTCAGTTTCTGTAGAACGGATGAGGGGGGCACAGGAATTTCGGTCCCAAACAGACGCTCCACAAACGGCTCCAGCTCGGCCTGCAGCCGCAGGGTGATGCAGTGGCCGGGATCGTGCCGTGCCGGATGGGGGGCAACGTGAATGTAATGCCGGGGAGGATAGGCTTCCAGCCACTGCAGGTAACGTTTGGAAGTGACCGGACTCCCCAGGTGCAGAATGGTATCGACGTTCAGTTGTTTTTGAAGGGTTTTCGAGTGCAGCAGCTGGTCAAAGTAAGGGATGACGGGAAATGCTTCCGAAAGCAGACGCATCCCGGAACGAATGTCTGCAAAGACCGGCCAGTTAAGGCGGCGAATCAATTTAACCAATGCCTGAAAGGGATCGCGGATCCCGGGCCACCCCAGAACAATCAGACCCCGTCGGCTGCCCAGCAGGAGCGTTTTGATCCGGCGGATGGGGTCATCCGAGGGGATAGATGGGGCTTGGCTGTAAGCGGTGTAAGGGCGGGAGCTTTCCTGCCACCCTTTCAGCTTACGAAGGTAGCGCGCAGGAACCGTTTCGGGCGTGGGGGCCAGCGGTTCCCGGAACATGCAGTTGAGGTGTACCGGGCCTGGAGGGGTGGCCATTGCCCGATGCCACGATTGATCCACCGTCGTCAACACCATAGTCGGGGGAATCTGAAAGTCGGGTGCCGGCAAGTCGAATTCCCAACGGACGTAATGCGTGTAAATTCCCGGTTGCCGGATGGTTTGGTTGGCTCCGGTGTCCCTGAGCTCCGGAGGGCGGTCGGCCGTGAGCAGCAGCATGGGAATGCCCTCCAGGGAGGCTTCGATGACGGCCGGGAGATAATTGGCGGCCGCCGTGCCCGAGGTGCAGATGAGAACCGCAGGCCTCCCCGTGGCACGGGCGTAACCCAGGGCATGGAAAGCCGCCCCCCGCTCGTCGTAGGCAATCAGGTGCTCAGTCCGGGGATGGCGGGCTACCGCTACGGTTAAAGGGGTGGAGCGGGAACCCGGGGAAATGACAAAATAAGAAGCCCCCAGGCGCAGCAATTCCTCAACAATCAAACTGGCCCAAAGGGTATTTCGATTGGTGCGGTCAATCACGGCTTTCCTTCCTGCGTCGGCTCGGAAAGGCTAAAATTAGAGTACCCGAGCGAAAATAAAAAGCATTTTTCATTATTCCCTGTGGTGTGAGGGGGGATGAAAATCCCTCCGCGGAGGGAATCCAGGGCCTTGTCCGTTCGTCAGAGCATTGGGGAACTACCCGCGAATTGGATTGGGCGGCGCCTTTCTCCGGAAAATGAGAACCCCGGAGGAATGGATCGCTCCCGGTATCGTCAAAACGCCTTCGCACCTCGCCCGGGGCAGTGGCCGGGTTGGCTATCGCTTTCCGTTCATTCGCTGAACGATGGTGAGGAAGTTGCTGATTTTGTTTTCAATTTCTTCCCACTCGGCTTCTGCGGTGGAACCTTCCACGATGCCCCCGCCGGCGTACAGATGCAAGCGGTGGTCTTCGATCAGGCCGGTACGGATGGCTACGGCGAATTCCGCCTCGTTCCGGCTTACCCAGCCCACCGGTGCCGCATACCAGCCCCGCTGAAAAGGCTCCAGTTTCTCGATCTCGGTTTCCGAATTCAGGGTGGGATATCCTCCCACTGCAGGTGTGGGATGCAAACGGGAAAGAAGTTGAGCATCGGAGATATGGGGCTGTAACCGACCCCACAGCCTTTTACACAAATGCTGCACCCGGGTGAGTTTTAACACGGATGCCCGGCTGTCCACCGCGTAGGATTGGCACACACCGGCGAGCACTTCGCGTATGCTTTGTACCACATAATCGTGTTCCCGGATATCTTTGGACGAATGCAGTAGCGTTTCCGCCAGCCGGCGGTCTTGGGCCTCCGTTAGTCCGCGGGGACGGGTCCCGGCGATGGCCTCGGTTTCAATTTTGCGGCCCACCCGATGATACAGACGCTCCGGAGAAGCCCCCAGAAACGCCGATCCCGGCGACGGCTGAAAACAAAAATGATAGGTTTCCGGCGAAGCCTGGGAAAGCCGTTTCAAAATTTCTAAAGGATGCAGGTCTTCTTCGAATTCGAAGGTGGAGCGGCGTGCCAACACAATCTTCTCGAAACTGCCCGAACGAATTTTTTGCAACGCCTGCTCAATCATCTCAGACCAGTCGCGATAGCCCGGGGTATCCAACCGTCGATGGTAGCGGGGGATTGTAACATCGATTTCGGAATCGTCCCATACCACCTGCTCCAGAAAATCCAGAATCCGTTCCCGCTGAAGCGATAGCGGCTCCCGCGGATGGAGTTTAAGATTGAGTGCCAGATAGGATCGTTCGTTTTCCCGGAAGATTTCCAGTTGAGGAAGCACGAACCAGTAAGCGCCGAAGTCGGCCCAGAAAGGATCCTCGTTCAGACGGGGACTGAACTGGAATCCTCCTAAGTAGCGCAAGCGGGGAAGCTCCGCATCGAAATGGGCCTGGATTTGGCGAAAAATATGCGTGAATCCCTCCCGCAC
>WFTQ01000091.1 GCA_015485355.1 bacterium
CCCGAGATTTCGATCCCCTGATCAATCGGTTGCCCAATGTCTTTTTACACGATATCGACGATCTGCAGCAGATCGTGCAGCGGAATCTGGAAAAACGCCGGGAACAGATTCCCCGGGCGGAAAAGATTGTGGACCAGGAAGTGCAGAATTACCTCAACTGGCGCAAAACCCTTCAGGTGACCCCCACCATTGTGGCGCTGCGGCAAAAGCTGGAAAAGATTAGGGAGCGAGAACTGGAAAAATACCGTCATCGAGTTTCTCCCGAAGAGTTTGAGCAGCTGAAACGAGTCACCCATGGTATTGTCAATAAAATCCTGCATCTACCGATTGTGCAACTGAAGAAATACAACAACGGCAATCCGGATGGGCTATTGCGCATCGATGTGGTGCGGGAATTATTCGGTCTGGAGGACGAAGATGAGTAAGGTGATTCGCATCGGTTCCCGGGGCAGCCCTTTGGCCCTCTGGCAGGCGCGCTGGGTGCAGGAAAAATTACAGCGCAGTTTTCCCGATGGAGCGTTCGATGTCGTCGTGATCCGAACCACAGGCGATACCATTCTGGATACTCCCCTGGCCAAGATAGGAGACAAGGGGCTTTTTACCAAGGAGCTGGATCGCGCCCTGATAGAGCGGCGGATTGATCTGGCCGTGCACAGCCTGAAGGATGTCCCCACGCGGATTCCCGAGGGATTGACCATCGCTGCGGTAACAGAGCGGGAGGAGGTGCGGGACGCCTTCATTTCTCGGGACGGTCTTTGGTTAAAGGAGCTGCCTTCGGGGGCCACGGTTGCCACAGGCAGTCTGCGCCGGAAAGCGCAATTGCTGGCCTATCGTCCCGATCTCCGCATTGTGGATTTGAGGGGGAATCTGAATACCCGTCTGGAGAAATTCCGTCAATCCCGCTGGGACGGGATGGTGCTGGCCGCCGCCGGATTGCGGCGCATGGGATGGCAGCACTACATCCGGGAACTGTTGCCTCTGAAGGTGATGTTGCCCGCCGTTGGGCAGGGATGTCTTGCCGTGATCTGCCGGGAAACGGATGAAAGCCTCCGCCTGTTGCTCCAGAAACTGGATCACCGGCCTTCGCGACTGGGAACCACCGCCGAAAGAACCTTGCTTTCTACCCTGGAAGGCGGTTGCCAGATTCCCATTGGCGCCTACGGTCGGTTGGAAGGGGAGCGGCTGGTACTGGATGCCTGCATCGGCAGTCTGGACGGTCAAATGATCATTCGGGAGCGGATGGAGGGCGCTCCCGAACATCCCCGGGCGCTGGGAGAAAGACTGGCCTACCGATTGCTGGATGGCGGCGGTAAAGCAATATTGGACCAAATTGAGAGGGAAGCCCGATCATGAGGAAGCCGAATCCACAACTCCATGAGACCCGGCGGGAACAAATCCTCACCATCGCTGCGGAAATGTTTGCCCATCAGAAGTTTCACGAAGTGCTGATGGACGAAGTGGCCCGCAGGGCCCGGCTGGCCAAGGGCACCATTTACAACTATTTCAAAAACAAAGAAGATCTGTATTTTGCCATAATCATTCATCGCCTGGAACACTTACTGGAGTTGCTCCAGCAGCGGGTCAATTTAAAAATGGATCCGTTAACCAATTTGCGGCGCATGATCATTCACATCTACAGCTTTATGGCCAAATATCCCCATTTCTTCCAGATATGGTACAAAGAAAAGGGGCAATCTCGGGCTCCAACCCATGCCCGAATGGGGGAATTGTACCAGCAGATTCGGGAATTGTTGATCCGGGTATTGGACGATGGAGTGGATCATGGATTGCTGCGCCCGCATTCCCCGGATTTCGCTGCGGATATTATCCTGGGAATCATCGAGGCGGCGGTCATCCGCACTCGAGATTGTGGTCTGGAACGCCAACGGAAGGAACGACTCCAGGTTTACGAATTTATTCTCCGGGCCCTGGGGACTTCCCGGGCATGGAAACTGCATCAAATGGGATACGACGAACCCAAAAGCGAGACTCGGGTGGATGAACCCATTAGCGAATAAACATATCCTCATTTGCCGGCGGCCGGAAGACGCCCTCTACCTGGCCAAGAGTTTCCAGGAACAGGGGGCCCGGGTGTCGTTTTTTAATCCTTTCGTGATCGTACCGGTGGAGGGTGCCGCCCGGGAAGAAGTGTATCGAATCCTGGAGCGATTCGAAAATTATCACTGGATCATCCTCAGCAGTGCCAATGGGGTGACCATGTTTCATCGTATCCTTCAGGAGTGGGAAGCGGCCCCGGACCGGTACCCATTTCCGGCGCTGGCGGTGGTGGGGGAGCGCACCGCCCGGGCGGTGGAAGCATATTTCCCGGAATGGACTCCCGCGGTCCGGGGAATGTCTTTGCAGCAGGTGCTGGACCAATTAAGCCGCGCTTCGAATGCGCCCCAAAGGGTGCTTCAACTGACCAGCGAACAGGGTTTGCAGCATGTGCGGGTGCGTTTACCCGAAGGCGTATTTCTGGATCGCCTGGCCATTTATACCACCCGAAAAAACGATGCTTACCGGGAAGCCGAACGGGAAGCCTTGCGGCGCTCCCGCTATCATGCGATAATTTTCAGCAGTCCCACTTCTTTTTATTATTTTCGAGAAATCATTGGGGATGCTCATTTTCAATCCGGCAGCGCCATTGTGGCCCTGGGTCCCACCACTCGGCGGGCGATCGAAGAGACGGGCTATGCGGTGCAGGTGATGCCTCGGCAGCCCACGCCCCGCTGCCTGACGGCCGCCCTGGAAGACTATTTCAGAGCATCCGGCTTGAACGCTCATCCAAAGGAAAAGGAATCGCCCGATGAATAGCGATACTTCTCGGCTCTTTATTCGTGCCTGTTTTCGTCAACCGGTGAGGCGCACGCCGGTATGGATGATGCGCCAGGCGGGACGCTATTTGCCCGATTATCGGGCCGTCCGGGAAAAGTACGATTTCATCACCATGTATAAGACCCCCGAGCTGGTCACTCTCGTGACCCTTCAACCGGTGGAACGATTGGGCGTCGATGCCGCCATCCTGTTCTCCGATATTCTGGTGATCCCGGAAGCCATGGGGATGGATCTGCAATTCCTCGAGCACAGGGGACCGGTGTTGGCCCGTCCGATACGAGAAGACGGCCACATCGACGCATTAAAGGACGTGGAACCGGAAGTGGATCTGGCGTTCGTTCTGGAAAGCATCCGTCAGGTGCGCCGGGAGTTGAATGATCGGGTTCCCCTCATTGGTTTCAGTGGGGCGCCCTGGACGTTAGCCACCTACATGGTCGAGGGTGGATCCAGTCGGCATTTCGGTCAGATTAAACGGTGGCGGTTTGCCCATCCGGTGGGCCTGCACCGGCTGCTGGAAAAAATTACCCGCGCGGTGGTGGCCTATTGCCGGGCCCAGATAGCGGCGGGGGCTCAGGCCATTCAATTGTTCGATAGCTGGGCCGGAATACTGGATGCCACGGGTTTTAACGAATTCGCGCTGAACTATGTTCATCGGATTATTCAACAGATCCGTACCCCCGGCGTGCCTATCATCTATTTTGCCCGAGGGGCCGGTACCTGGTTATCCCGGCTGAGCCGCTGTGGGGCCGATGTGATCGGCCTGGATTGGCAGGTGGACCTGGGTCTGGCACGCCGGGTACTGGGGGAGAAGGCAGCCCTCCAGGGGAATCTGGATCCCACCGCGTTGTATGCACCGCCGCCGGTGATCCGGAAACAGGTTCGCGAAATGCTGCGGCAGTATGGACCGGGTTCGGGACACATCGCCAACCTGGGACACGGCATTTTGCCGGATGTTCCTGTGGAACACGCCCGGGCGTTTATCGAAGCGGTCCAAACCGAGAGCCCGGTTTGGCATACTCAACAGACCGCCACGCGTCCGGAAGAGCCGTAAATCGGACCGGGGAAGCCGGTTCCAATAAAGGAAGGCATTGCCATGGGAAAGACGACAGAAAAATTTGAAGTGGATTTGGAAATTTTGAAAAAGTATGACCGGCCGGGGCCACGTTACACCAGCTACCCCACGGCCCCTCATTTTCACCGCGGATTTGGGCCCCGGGAATTTTATCAGGAAATTGTGGCAAGCAACCAGTGGAGCGACGCCCCCGATCTGTCCCTGTATTTCCACCTGCCCTTTTGCCGTACGCTGTGCTATTACTGCGGCTGCAATGTGGTGATTACGCACAATCCCCACCGTATCGCCGAGTACCTGGAATATGTAAAAAAAGAAATTCGCCTGATCAGCCGCTTGCTCAATCCTTCCCGAAAAGTCGTGCAATTGCACTGGGGTGGGGGAACCCCCACATACTTGAGTCCGAAACAAATACGCGATCTGTTTTTGTTCATCAACGATCATTTCAATTTCGCCCCGGATGCCGAAATCAGCATCGAGATCGATCCCCGGGGGCTGGAGAAAGACCATCTACCCACGTTGCACCGACTGGGGTTTAACCGGGTAAGTTTTGGGGTGCAGGACTTCCATCCCCGGGTGCAGAAAGCGGTGAACCGTATTCAGCCGGAAACATTGACCCGCGAGGTGGTGCGACGGAGTCGGGAGCTGGGATTTGATTCCATCAACATCGATTTGATTTACGGATTGCCGTATCAAACGGTCGCATCGTATCGAGAGACCATAGATAAGATTATCGATATTTCACCGGATCGCCTGGCCGTTTTTAACTACGCCCATGTCCCCTGGTTAAAAAAACACCAGCGCGTTATTCCCGAAGCGGCCCTGCCCGGGGCCGTCGAAAAGCTGGCCATCTTGAAAATGGTGATCGAACGCCTGACGGATAACGGGTACGTTTACATCGGTATGGATCATTTTGCCAAACCGGAAGATGAACTGGCCCAGGCGTTGCGGGATCACACCTTGTACCGAAATTTTCAGGGATATACCACCCGCGCCGGGGCGGAGGTATATGCCCTGGGAATCACCGCCATCAGCCAGCTCAATCGGGTGTATGCCCAGAATGTGAAAACCACCCGGGAATATTATCAATTGCTGGATAACGGAAACATCCCGACCCTGGTCGGCTATCGGTTGAACAAGGACGACCAGATCCGCCGCTATGTGATTACCGAGTTGATGTGCAACAGCCGGGTGATCAAAGCGGAAGTGGAGCAGCGTTTCGGCATCGATTTCGACAGTTATTTTCGAGAGTCGCTCCAACAGCTGGAAGAATTTATTCAGGACGGTTTGCTTTCTTTACTGCCGGAGCGAATACAAATTCACCAGGCCGGGCGGTTGGTGATTCGCAATATCGCCATGGCTTTTGACCGCTATCTCAAGGAAGACCAGCGGAAGACTCAACCTCTGTATTCCCGAACGGTGTGAAATGGAGGTCTGCTTGACAGAATAAAAACCATGAGGTGCAAGATCGATGGCAAAGCATCATTCCAATAAATTGACAGTGATCCTGGTCAACATGGGAGGGCCGGAGACCCTGGAAGAGATTAAGCCGTTTTTAATCAATCTGTTTAACGATCCCGACATCATCGACATTCCCGGGGGACGGCTTTTTCGGCCCCTATTGGCCCGCTGGATCGTTTACCGACGTCTGCCGGAAGTTACCGAAAACTTCACCCTGATCGGCGGGGGATCGCCCCTGCTCAGGATCAGCCGGGATCAGGCCCGGGCGTTACAACAGGCCCTGGAAGACGAGTTTGATCAGGTACAGGTTAGACTGGCCATGCGCTACAGCAAACCCTTTACCGAGGAGGCGTTGCGGGACCTGCCCGAGGATCATCAAGTAGTCGTTTTACCCCTGTATCCGCAATTTTCCACCACCACCACCGGTTCTTCCTTTAAAGAACTGATCCGGGTGGCCTCCCAAAACGGCCACAATCCGGATCAATTTATCTGGATACGGGATTATCATGACCATCCCGCATTTGTGGCCGCCTGGGTGCGACTGATCCAGGAAACCCTGAAGCGCATGCCCCCGGATTTGCGGCAAAAAGCCCCCATGCTGTTCAGTGCTCACGGGGTGCCGGTAAAGGTTATCGAGCACGGGGATCCATACCAGGACCAGGTGGAAAAAGGGGTGCGCCGTATCGTGGAACAGCTTGGGGTTTCCAATCCCGTGCACATTACCTACCAGAGTAAGGTGGGGCGGGCGGAATGGTTGGAGCCGGCCACCGAGGATATGCTGGTTCAGCTGGGCCGGGCGGGGGAATCGGCCGTCGTCATGGTACCCATCAGTTTTGTTTCGGAACATTCCGAAACCCTGTACGAGCTGGACATCCTGCTGAAAGACGTTGCCCGAGAGGCGGGAATTCAACACTATTATCGAGTACCGACGTTTAATGCAAGAAAAGAATACATCCAAACCTTAAAACAGGTGGTGATGGAACATGTGCAATAAAATTATTACCGATGCGGTGATTATCGGGGCGGGCATTTCGGGCCTGGCAACCGCACATTTTCTGTCCAGGGAAGGACGGCAGGTACGTATTCTGGAAAAAAGCGATCGGGTGGGGGGAAATATTTACACCCGACGGGTGGATGGTTTTCTGGCCGAATATGGTCCCAACAGCATGCTGGATACCACCCCCGTGTTGCATCACTTGTTTGCCGACTTGCAAATGGAGGAACAGGTGGAGTACGCCAGCGAATCCGCCCAAAAGCGTTATGTCGTGCGTCGGGGAAGGTTGCATCCGCTGCCTATGTCTCCCTTTACTTTTCTGAAGACCCAGTTATTCTCTCCTTCGGCCAAGTGGCGGCTGTTAAAAGAACCGTTTATTTCCGCCTCGGTCAATGGGCAGGATGAATCGCTGGCCGATTTTGTGATGCGCCGGCTGGGTACGGAGTTTCTGGATTACGCTATCGATCCCTTTGTTGCGGGTGTGTATGCCGGACTGCCCGAAAAGCTCAGCGTGCGCAACGCCTTCCCGAAGTTGTACGATCTGGAGGTGCGATACGGCAGCCTGATCAAAGGGGCGATCAAAGGAGCCCGAGAACGCCGCAAACGGGCGGAACGTTCCAAGCAATCGGCCCGTTTATTGTCCTTTAAAGCTGGAATGGGGGCTCTGACCGCCGCTCTGGAACATCGATTCCGAGAGGAGATTTTTACAAATGTCCGGATTCTGCAGATTCGGAAAAAAAACGGTGGTTTTGGGGTTATCTTTCGCCATCAGGGGGAAGAATGGATCGTCGAAAGTGGGCTGATCGTTTTAACCGTTCCTGGCTATGCCTATGGGAATTTGCCTTTCGCGTTCGAACTGGTCTGCCGCCCGTATCTGGAGCGCATCTATTATCCGCCTCTGGCCATGGTGTTTTTCGGCTATCGGGACAACCCGGCCGCAATTCCCCTGGATGGTTTCGGATTCCTGGTACCGCGGAAAGAAGGGCGCCATATTTTGGGAACCCTGTGGAATTCTTCCATCTTTACCCAACGGGCCCCGGAAGGTGGCGTGGCGTTAACCTCCTTTGTAGGCGGTGGCCGCCAGCCGGAGTTGGCCCAAAAATCGGAAGAAGAACTGGTGGCGATCGTCCGACAGGATTTAAAAGCATTAATGGGGATCGATCGAGCGCCCGACGTGGTGTTGGTGAAAAAGTGGGAACGATCCATCCCCCAGTATGAGCTGGGGCATCACCGGATTATCGAGCGGGTGGAACAGGATGAAGCGCGTCATCCGGGTCTCTATATCTCCGGCAACTTCCGAGGAGGCATTTCGGTGAGCGATTGTATCCGAAATGCTTTCGAACTCAGCCAGCGGGTGATTCGGCAACACCCTATCGGCACGTTGAAAAGGAGCGATTAAATGTGGCACCGCATACTAGAGTGCCTTTGCTTAT
Source organism: bacterium (assembly GCA_015485355.1). Taxonomy (GTDB): domain Bacteria; phylum Calditrichota; class Calditrichia; order RBG-13-44-9; family J042; genus JAADJD01. Next base: position 7,793 of record WFTQ01000091.1, read on the forward strand.
GAAGAGAAGCAGACTTCCGGAAGCATTAACAAACAGGATATTGGTGTAAAACGATTGTATCCATGAACCATCAACGGGTAAAGGAGGGGGTCCATGTACACACCGTATTATCGTCCCCGGCGACTCCGCCGCACTCCCCGGATTCGGGAAATGGTAAGGGAAACGGTATTGACCCGTAACGATTTGATTCTCCCATTGTTTGTAATTGCCGGAAAGGATGTTCGCAATCCCATCTCCAGTATGCCGGGCCATTATCAGTTGTCGGTGGATCATCTGGTTCGGGAAGCCAGAGAAGTGCACCGGCGAGGCATACCGGCCGTAATTCTGTTTGGAATTCCCGAGCAGAAAGACCCCGGCGGTTCCGATGCTTTGAGTGACGACGGCATTATTGCCCGCGCCTTACGGGCCGTCAAAGACGCCGTACCGGAATTGGTCGTTATCACCGATGTTTGTTTCTGTGAATATACCGATCACGGCCATTGCGGTCCGCTTTCGGGGCACGATGTGGACAACGATGCCACGTTATCGCTTTTGCAGCAGCAGGTAAAGGTTCATGCCCGTAATGGGGCGGATATGGTCGCGCCGTCGGGGATGATGGATGGGATGGTGGGGGCCATTCGGGAAGCCCTGGATCAGGAGGGGTTCACCCATATCCCGATCATGAGTTATGCGGCCAAGTACGCCTCCGGCTTTTATGGGCCGTTTCGGGAGGCAGCGGAATCGTCGCCCCGGTTTGGGGATCGCAGCACTTACCAGATGGATCCGGCTAACAGCGACGAGGCCCTGCGGGAGGTGGCCCTGGATGTGGAAGAAGGCGCCGATGTGGTCATGGTGAAACCGGCTATGCCGTATCTGGACATCCTGTATCGGGTCAAAGTGGAATTCGGGTTGCCCACGGCGGCCTATCAGGTGTCCGGTGAATACGCCATGCTCAAAGCGGCCGCCCAACGAGGATGGCTTGATTCCGATCGAGTGATATTGGAATCGTTGACCGCCATCAAGCGCGCCGGGGCGGATCTGATTATCACCTATTTTGCAAAGGACGTTGTCGATAAACTGACGTAGCAGGGAGTACAGACGATGCGAACATTCCAGCGCAGTGGCCGGTTGTTTGAACGGGCCCGGAGGGTGCTGCCGGGAGGGGTGAATTCCCCCGTACGGGCCTTCCAATCGGTTGGAGGGACCCCCATCTTTTTTATCCATGGAAAGGGGGCCCATATTTTTGATGTGGACGGCAACCGTTACATCGATTATGTGGGGTCATGGGGGCCGTTGATTCTGGGATACTCCCATCCCCGGGTGGTGGAAGCGTTAAAGCAGGAGGTCGAGCGGGCCACCAGCTTTGGCGCCCCCACGGAAGTGGAAATTGAGCTGGCGGAATTGATTGTGGAGATGGTGCCTTCCATCGAGATGGTGCGTCTGGTCAATAGCGGCACCGAGGCCACCCTGAGTGCCGTCCGATTGGCGCGAGCCTACACGGGACGGTCGAAAATCGTTAAATTCAGCGGTTGCTATCACGGCCATGGAGACGGTTTTCTCATCCAGGCCGGCTCCGGGGCGACCACCCTGGGCACACCCGATAGTCCCGGGGTTCCACTGGCTGTGGCCCAGGACACGTTGGTGGCCCGGTATAACGACCTGGATTCGGTAGAGCGATGGGTCCGAGCCTATCCCGATCAAATCGCCGCAGTGATCCTCGAGCCGGTGGCAGGGAATATGGGGGTGGTACCTCCGGCTCCCGGGTTTTTACCGGGTCTCCGCCGCTTGACCCGGGAACACGGCATTGTGCTCATTTTCGATGAGGTCATGACCGGTTTTCGGGTGGCCCGGGGAGGCGCCCAGGAACGCTATGGGGTTCGGCCCGACCTGACCACTTTGGGCAAGGTGATCGGCGGAGGCTTGCCCGTGGGCGCCTATGGCGGCAGCCGCCGGATCATGGAAATGGTGGCACCCGAGGGACCGGTGTATCAGGCGGGAACCCTTTCGGGCAATCCCCTGGCCATGCGGGCCGGATTGGAAACCCTGCGGCTGCTTCGGCAACCCGGCTTTTTTGAGGCCCTGGAGCAAAAAGCCGCCGTATTGGAGCAGGGCATCCAGGAAAATCTTCGCAAACTGGGTGTGCCCTTTTATACGACCCGGGTGGGCTCCATGGGATGCCTGTTTTTTACCGACCAAAAAGTGGTGGATTATGAATCCGCCCTCACGGCAAACACCCAATTGTATGCCCGCTATTTTCAGGGTATGCTTCAGAAAGGCATTTACCTGGCACCCTCTCAGTTCGAGGCCTATTTCCTTTCGGCCGCCCATACCGAATCCGATCTGGAAGCCACCATTCAGGCGAATCGGGAGGTGCTGGAGCACATTTTGTGACGGGGCGCGACCTGAATCCATCGCTTTCCTCAATATGTGCGGGCTCCGGATACGGCTAAGCAGAGGAAAACAGGGCTCGAAAGCCGGTACGGAAGTTCTTCTCGATGGGAGCGACCGGCGGCACCCGGACGAACGTTTCATTCTTTTCCCTGGACGCCGGATTTACGGTGCGGAAAGATTTTTACTTTTCAGGGCGATCCCCGGGCGGGCCGATGATTTGTCCCCTCACTGCTTTCCGGGCGTGCGCCTTTTCTGCGGGTGTGGGTGCACTGGATAGGTGGCGGAAACGTGACGTGATGAAGGGCGCAATCGTTCGGTTCCGTCTTTACACAAAAAAGGTTTGCAACTGCTGCAGTAAGGATCGGTAGGCGTCCGCCGAACCCACCCGGTTGGGGCCGTAAAAGATGTTGTAAAAGCGATTGTCGTGGTTGCGCAGATGAACCCGGTAGGGAGCACCGCTCATCACCGAAATATAGGCGGAGCGTAAATCAAAAAAATCGTTTAGATCGATAACCAGATCATATCCGGCGGACTGGATGCTTTTCAGATGCCGGCTGTTGGGCAGATGAAACCAGTTCAGGTGCAACTCGGGAATCTTATCGACATCGAACATAGAGATGTTCCAGTAGGAGAACGTGCGCCGCAGGACTTGCACAAACTGAGAGGCCTGGTCCAGTAATTCCAGGTTGCGCGGCAGAATGACCAGCACTTTTTTTACACTGGTGGCATGGATGGGAAAGCTGACCGATAAATCCATTTTTTTCAGGGCCTTTTTGACCTTGAAGTGAATATATCTTTCTGCCAGAACTTGTCGCAGTGATCTCATCGGGATTTCCCTGATTTTTGCTCTTCTGAACGGGGAGGGGAAGTCGAATAATCTTTCCATTCCTTCCAGAGGCGACGCAAACGCTGTTTGATCTCCTTTTCTTTGCCCAGATCCCCGGGTAAGTAGTACAACCTGCCTTGCAGTGGCGGGGGGAGATAGGCCGTGCGCACGAAATGTTCGGGATAGTCGTGGGCGTACCGGTAGTCTTGGCCATATCCCCGTTCCGCCAGCAGGGTGGTGGGGGCATTGCGTAATTCCAGGGGTACCTGAACGTCCGGGAAACGGCGAACATCCTGCAGGGCCTGATTAATGGCCCGGATTGCCGCGTTGCTTTTGGGGGCTGCGGCTAAGTACGCCGCCGCCTGTGCCAGAATGATCTGAGCCTCCGGCATACCAATGTACGTGACGGCGGTAAAGCAGCTGGTGGCCAGGGTCAAGGCGTAGGGATCGGCGTTTCCGATATCTTCGGCCGCGAGAATGAGCATCCGACGGGCAATGAACTTGGGGTCTTCACCGGCGGCCAGCATACGGGCCATCCAGAAGATGGCGGCATCGGGATCGCTGCCGCGCAGGCTCTTAATAAACGCCGAAATCACGTCGTAATGCATTTCACCGGCCTTATCGTAGTACGGCGTTTTCTGGAGGGCGGCCTTTTCAAAATCCTGCCGCTTCAATACGATGGGCGGGGGGCGGTCTTCCTGGAGTTCCACCGCCTTTTCCAGAATGTTTAAAGCCCTCCGGGCATCGCCGGTGGCCATCTGTAACAGGGTGTCCCAATCATCGACGGCCACCCGCAGGGGTTTCAGGATGGGATCTGTTTCCAGGGCCTGTTCGACGATCCGACGGATGTGGGCCTTGCTCAGGGGCTTCATGACGTACACCTGGCAGCGGGACAAAAGCGGTGGAATGACCTCAAAAGAAGGGTTCTCGGTGGTGGCTCCGATCAGGATTAAGGTGCCGTCTTCCACCGCATGCAGCAGGGCATCCTGTTGGGCCTTGTTGAACCGGTGAATTTCATCGATGAAAAGAATGGTGGTTTTGTGCAAGTATTTCCGATTTTTCACCGCATGGTCGATGACTTTGCGCACATCGGCCACGCCCGCTGTAACGGCACTGAGGGCGATAAAGTCGGCCTCCACTTCCCGGGCAATGATCCGGGCCAGCGTGGTCTTCCCCACGCCCGGGGGGCCCCACAGAATCATGGACTTCAATCGATTGCGTCGAATTTCTTCCCGCAATACCGTACCTGCACCCACCAACTCCTCGTGCCCGACAAAATCCTCCAAGGTGCGGGGACGACAGCGTTCTGCCAGCGGTACTTCGGGACCGCTTTTAGGAGATTCAGCCGGTTTCGAGGAAAATAGGTCCATGGTCAGTTAAAAATCTCTATCCGTTTAATAAAATAAAACACGTTGTTATCGCCGGTGGTGCTGATGACCAGGGAATTCAATCCGGGTCGAATATAAGGCGTAATGTCCCATTCCACGGTTTCCATCCCCTTTAAATCTTCCAAGAATTGGGGCTTATAATAATAGCTGAGTATGGTGCCATTGAATTTAACGTACACATCCACCTTGGTGGTCAAGCTGAGGGGGTACTTTTCCTCCCGGGACGCCGCCGCTTGCAGACGCAGAGTAAATTTCTGGGTGTAATTCATTTTCTGGGGCAGATTAAAAGTAAATTTGATGGCATCGTTGCCTTTGGGATTGCGCCAGGGAAAAGCGAATCCTAATTTCCAGAAATAATCCTTCAAAGCTTCTACATACGCCACCTCCGGACGCCCCTCGTTGCTGGCGGAAAATCCCCGATTCCTCAGGGTATATCCCAGAAAAATTTCACCGTTTTTCACCTGGATGTTGCCGTCTCCGGTAACCTCGGCAATGATGCGCAATTCAGGAAAATAACGGACCTCTAATTCCACCGGATGACCCGGCTGAAGCTTGATGCTCTGGGCCCGAGGTGTTTTGTAGCCCGCAAGGGTACCGAAGGTGACTTCGTGCGTTCCGATTTCCAGCAGGCCTTCGAAAGTGCCTTTCCCCATCAATTTGCCGTTGATGAAGATATCCCCTTCCAGAGGATTGGTCCGAATGGATACTTTCTCGTATTTTTGCAACAGTCGGAAAGACACCTCGGCATTGGGTTGGGCGCTGGTCAGCACAACCTCCATCTGAGACGGTTGACTCTCATAACCCCGTTTCACCACCTGGATGACGTGTTTCCCCAGGGGCATTTCGGTGAACACATAATCGGTTTCTTTACCGGTGTCCTTTCCGTTGATGATGATCTTTGCCCCGCTGATGTTGCTGGTGATTTCCAGGGTGCCCGTTTCCACCAGCGGGGAGCGGGGGATGCGGCTTCGGTCTCGGGCGGTGACGGGCACCTGTTCCAGAATCAGAATGGTGGTATCCCCGGGGGTTATGGTGACCAGCTTTTCGGCCGGGATGGTCACGTATCCGCTCTTTTCCACCCGTACCAGGTGTCTCCCACTCTCCAGCGCAATAATGTTTTGATCTTGCAGCCGGCCATAGGGTTTTTGATTCACGTAGACGTAGGAGTCTCTTTGACCGGAAAAAATTTTCAAGTATCCCACTATTTGAGAACGTTTCGGCTGGAGCTGAAACTGAACCACTGTGAGGCTGTCGGCAAAGATCGCCACTTCCTGCACCCGGGGGATGGACACATGGCCGGCCTTTGCCACGCTTATCTGGTGTTTACCCACCGGGACATGGTCCAATTCCCTATCGGCATATCCCAGCATTTCGTTGCCGTTCAAATACACCCGGGTACCGGGCACATTGGTTTTAACCAGTAAACGGCCGTATTGTGAGGATTCGCTGTGCCAGAAAAAGAGAATACCGCCGACCAGGAGGAATAGAGTCGCCATGCCGCCCAGTAATACATACTTGTTCCATCCAATAGATTCGATGATTTCCAGGGTTACAGGGATGGTTTCGATGGTTTCGGGGCTCAGTTCGTGGGTCCATTCCTGGGGCAGACGGCGGGCGGTGTCGGCACTGATGCGGCCGTCATAGGTTTCTTCCAGGTATTTTCGTATCTGCAGGCGCAATTCCCGTTCCGCCGGCGACAGTTTATCCAGATCCACCGGGCGCTGAAACAACAACTTCTTTTTCAACCGGTGCCAGAACCGTTCCTCGTGCAGGAAAAACTCGTGCTGAGCCTCAGCCTCCTCGAAGGTCATCCAGCGAATTTCGCCCAAATGGTTGACGTATCGATGGTAATTGGGCTTACGGGAAAAAAACGCCTCACATTCTTCCGCTTTGATTTTTTGAACCGTCCGATAAGGAAGTTGAATCTTCCGTTTTTCTACCATGAATATCTGACCCGAAATTTCAGTTTTGCTATAGAGTTCGCCTTCACCGGCACCAGGAATTCACATTCGTTGGCGCTTTTTTTGATGTAGGGATGCGTACTTTCCAGGATTTCCCAGTATCCCCCGATGAATTCAATGACCCGCACTTCAATATTTTCCTTTTCTTTTTGATTACGAATCTCCACCTCCACGATGCGTTCCAGGGTGGTCCGGGCGATTTTCTTTTCCTCCAATACGGTGCGTTTTACCCGAATATCGAATGCCTTTCCGATGGTCAATTGAATCTCTTCGTTTCGAGGGGTGTGATCGATTTGATCCTCACCAACGAATTCCAGGCTCTTGCCGTCCCGCTTATAAATTCGGAAAATCCCTTTGGGCAGCGGAATACCTAGGCCGTTTTCTTTACGGTTCCGGAAAACAATCTTTACGTCCACTTTGTCTCCGCCCGTGCGGGAGTGATACACATACTGCTTGGTGCAGGGTAGCGTTACCGGGTTGAAAAGAGCGATCTGCTTAATCTGATTGCGCTTGAGGGTGGTCGGCCGTTGCAAGGTGTAGAGGTGATATTCAAAAAAAGCCTTTTGCTCGAACGCTTCCCGAGTGGCGGCTTTGGCCTCAAAGGCGTCGACGGCCTTCGTGGGGAAGCGCTTTCTGGGCCTGACCCGACGTACATCACCGGCTACCAGTTTCAATTGCGCATGTTCAAAGGTGGTGCCGCTGCGATTGGTGATGTTTACCCAGGCACCCAGATTGATCCGGTCATCTTTTTCCGAGAGTTCTCCCACGTATTCGGCCTTCCAGCTCATACCGGTGGTTAAATAACTGACCTCCAGTGTCTGCCGTTCTTTGGTGACGCCGGTGATCTGCCAGACCAGTGTGGGGCGGGTAATCAATCCCTCGGGCAATTGAGGAACAGAAATTTGAAGATTGTCGTTCCAGGGGATGATCTTTATGCCCTCTTTCCCCTGCAGGACCAGTTGTTGTCCCCGAAAACTGAGCAGCTTACCGGTAATCAATTCTCCGGCTTCGGTCAGCAGTTGCACGGAGTGGTCCAGATATTTTTCCATGATCTTCTGGGCATTCACCAGGTCGTATTCGAAATTTTGTTCCAGGATGGTGAAAGAGCCCGGCTCCGTCAGGGAGCGCAGGTGCACCGAGGTGGGGATGATGTTCTCCGCCACATCCTGGAAACGAATGATCGGGGACCGGGGATCGATGTGAACCACACGAATTTGTTTAACCAGCGCAAGGTCCTGATTGTACACGGTAAGGTAGTTTTGAACGGCCTGCGCCGGCAAAAGGGAGCACCACAAGCTCCAGACCATGATGGCTATACGGGCGTTTGTTTGCATGATTTTTCCGTTCCTGTTTTGTGTATTGATCCGTCGCGCCGTTTCGGGGCGATTTCGATTGTCTGATTTTCCCAGCCAGGTGGCAAACCTCAGGTCAACCGCTTCCAATTGTGTTGTAATTTCGTCAGCTTTTTCGAAAGATTTTTTAATTTTTCTTTTTCCTGCCGGATGACCTCCGCCGGGGCCTTTTGAAGAAAATCCTCATTGTTCAGCTTTTTCTGGAGATTGAGGACCTGCTGCTCCAACCGTTTGATCTCTTTTTCCAGGCGTTGGCGTTCCTTTTCCAGATCAATCAATCCTTCCAAGGGGATGAACAGCTCGATCTGTTCCACAACGGCGGTAGCAGTGGATTTCAGGTCTTCGCCTTGGGGAAGCTTTTCGATGGTGTCCACCCGTGCCAACTGCCGAATGTAGTCGCCAAAGGTCTGCAATAAACGCTGTGACCGGGCGTCCGTGGTTCGAAACCACAGGGTGGCCTTTTTTACCGGAGGAACGTTGAGCTCGGAACGAATGGTACGCACCTGGCCGATGATCTGCTGGATAAGATGCATCTCCAGTTCCGCCTGAGGATCGTTCAGTTCTTCAAGAGGCTCGGGCCAGGCGGCGATTACCACGCTCTCGGCATCCCTGTTCGTCCGCAACCGCTGGAAAATCTCTTCGGTAATAAAAGGGATATAGGGGTGTAACAGATGCATGGTGGTCTTCATGATGTGAGAGGCAATGGCCTGGGCCGTTTGTTTCTCCGGCCCCTCGTCCTTGGCGTAAAGGCGGGGTTTGATGAGTTCCAGGTACCAATCGCAAAATTCGTCCCAGAAAAAGTGGTACACCGCCTCCAACGAATCGTGAATGCGAAAGTTGTCCAGATTGTTCCCCACACCGACAATAGCCTTATTCAGCCGGCTCAATATCCAGCGATCGGCCAGTTCAAAATGGTCCCGGTAATTCAAATAATCGTCCCTGGGTTCATCCAAATTCATGGCCAGAAAACGATAGGCGTTCCAGATTTTGTTGGAAAAATTCCGTCCCATTTCGAAATAGTCTTCGGCCAGGTTAATGTCCTGTCCTTCGGAACTCAACATGATCAGGGTGAAGCGCATGGCGTCGGCACTGAACCGCTGGATAACATCCAAAGGATCGATGCCGTTGCCCAGGGACTTGCTCATTTTCCGACCAAAGCGATCGCGCACGATTCCATTCAGGTAGACATCGCGAAAGGGAACCTCGTGCATGAACTCCATGCCGGCCATAATCATTCGGGCCACCCAGAAGAAAATGATGTCGGGCCCCGTCACCAGCGTGTTGGTAGGATAGAAATAGCCGAGTTCGGGGGTGGCTTTCGGCCAGCCCAGGGTGGCAAACGGCCACAGCCAGGAAGAAAACCAGGTGTCCAGCACATCCTCATCCTGGCGAAGATGGGGGTTTCCACATTTTTCGCATTGAGGGGGCATTTCGTGCGCCGCCATCATGTGTTGACAGGCGTCGCAATAATATACCGGGATGCGATGCCCCCACCATAGCTGCCGACTGATGCACCAGTCCCGGATGTTCTCCAGCCAGTTGAGGTAGGTTTTGATCCAGCGTTCTTCGGGATGCAATTTGATGCGCCCGTCTTTGACGACCTGGATGGCCGGCCGGGCCAGCTCCTTCATTCGGACAAACCATTGTTCAGACAGCCAGGGCTCTATCACCGTATTGCAGCGATGACAATGGCCCACGTTGTGAACATGCGGTTCCATGTTGAACAGCAGGCCTTCCCGTTCCAGCGCCTCTACCACCCTTTTGCGGGCCACAAAGCGGTCTAATCCCTTGAACGAACCTGCATTGGTGTTTAAAGTGCCGTCAGTGTTTAAAATATTCACCGCCGGCAACCGATGCCTCTGAGCGATCTGGAAGTCATTGGGATCATGGGCCGGCGTTACCTTCACGGCTCCGGTTCCGAATTCGGGATCCACCTGGGTATCGGCGATCACCGGGATTTCCCGCTGCACCAACGGGAGTATGATGGTTCGGCCGATGAATTTCTGAAATCGAGGATCGTCCGGATGCACCGCCACCGCCGTATCGCCCAACATGGTTTCCGGCCGGGTGGTGGCGACGACTATATATTCCTCGCTATCCTTTAAGGGGTATTGAATGTACCATAGATTCCCATCGTGGGTTTTGTATTCCACCTCTTCATCGGATAAGGCAGTGGAACATCGAGGACACCAGTTGATAATATATTTTCCCCGGTAAATCAAGCCTTTGTGGTACAACCGGATGAAGACTTCCCGCACCACAAAGGTGTATTCCGGGTCCATGGTAAAACGTTCCCGGCGCCAGTCGCAGGAACATCCCATCCGCTTTAACTGATTAATGATGGTGTTTCCATATTTTTCTTTCCATTGCCACACGCGTTTGACAAATTCCTCTCGCCCCAGGTCGTGACGGGTAAGGTTCTCTTTGCGTAACTCCTTTTCCACCACATTCTGGGTGGCGATTCCGGCATGGTCGGTGCCGGGCAACCACAACGCCTCGTATCCCTGTTTGCGTTTGTAGCGGATGAGGATATCCTGGATGGTGTTGTTATAGGCATGGCCCATATGTAGCGCCGCCGTCACATTCGGTGGAGGGATGACAATGGTGTACGGTTTTTTGTGCGAATGAACGTCGGCATTAAAATACCCCCTTTCCAGCCATACCCGATACCAGCGCTCTTCCACTTCTTCGGGACGATACACTTTAGGGATGTCAACGGTCACTGGTTTTTCGCGACTCATAATCCGTACACCTTTTTGTTCACCTTGGCAATCCGACCCTTATTTAACCCGTTTTACGGAACATGGTGTTTCTTTGATCCAATCCTCTGTAAAGCTGTCAAATATAATAAACACCGGTTATCTTTGCAAAAAATTGAACAAAAAAGCCCAGGTGGGTGGCTGTGGTTGGTGGCTGGTGGAGGGTGCCGGCGGAAGACCGAGAGAATTTTTCCGATTGCAGTTGTTTTTCCTCACAGGGGATTTTAAAATGGGTGTTAAGGGGAACGGAAAACGGATGCAGGCTTTGGGAAGAATCTCTCGGTTATTTCGACGCGGGCGATGCAAAATCGTTTATCGCAGCGAATACATAACGGCGATCCATGCGCGTCATGCGCATGGGGCCTTCGACGTGATGAAATTTAAAAAAATACGGGATCAGTTGATGCAGCAGCGCCTCATTCGCCGCCGGGATGTGCTGACACCCCAGCGAGTGACGGATGAGGATTTGTTGCGGGTGCACACAAAGGCATACTTAGATTCTTTAAAAAATCCCATGCTGGTGGGCCGATATTTGAATTTGGATTATATAAATCCGTGGGACGATTATATCTTCGAATATTTTCGTTACATTACCGGGGGTACCATTCTAGCGGCCGATTATGCCTGGATGCACAATCTTGTGGTATTTAATTTGGGTGGTGGGTATCATCATGCGCATCCCGATCGCGCCGAGGGGTTTTGTCTGATCAACGATGTGGCGGTGGCCATCGAAAAACTGCGGGCGGAAAAAGGATTGAAGCGGGTATTGGTTGTCGACCTGGATTATCATCAGGGCAACGGGGTCTTGTTGTTTTATCGCCGGGATCCGGACGTGTTTACCTTTTCCATCCATGCCGATACCTGGAACGATGTGGAAAAGACGAATAACGTGGACATCGAGCTGCCGGCCCATACCTCGGATAACGATTATCTGGCCGTGTTAAAGACGTTATTGCCGGCGGTATTCGATCGTTTTTCGCCGGAGTTGGTGATCTATCTGGCCGGCAGCGATCCGTATAAAGAAGACACTTTGGGAGATTTTGATCTGAGCGAGGCGGGTTTGCTGGAACGAGACATTATAGTATATCGGCAGGTGCGGCGGCGCCGTATTCCGTTGGCGGTGCTGGCGGCGGGGGGCTATGGGCCCCATAGCTGGCGGATTTATTTCAATTTTATTCAATGGGTTATCAAAAACGGCAGGGTGTGATGTTTGGCAAACACAAAAGATTACACTTCATTGCCCGGCGGTTGAGTACCCACGAATTAACCCGCTTACGCGAACGCGACCTTCAGCTGGAACCCCAGAACCTGTTGGCCGAAAGCCCCGACGAACGTTCCACCCCGTATTTTCTGGGGTATTACTCTCCATCCGGTATCCAACTGGCCCTGGAAAAGTATGGCATTTTTAAAATGCTGAAGAAAAAAGGCTTCGATGGGTTTGAGATGGTGATCGATACCCGCGATCCCTATCGCCATCGCTTTGCCCTGTATTGCGATCATACCGTGGACGAAAATACCCTGCTGGCGGAGGTGGTGCTAAAACGCCGTTTTGTCACCCTCTGCCCTCCGTTTCCCTCTTCCATCCATGGTCGCGCTTACGAATTCCTTCAAGTCGAATGGTTGGTTTTACAAAATCCTCGAAAATCCTTTCGGCCGGACAGGCCCCGATTACCCGGCCAGAAATTCCCCGGCCTGGGAATGGGCGCTCTGGTCCTGGAAATATTGCTCATCATGTGCTGGCGATTAAGGCTGGCAGGCCTCTTGAATGTGCCCGAGTATTACCACAATGCTCAAATGTATGCCCAAGAGTTTTGTTTCATCGATCCCGATCGGGAGGGCAAGCTGAAAGCCCTGGAAAGGGATTTGTATAAAAATTATGGGCTGGCCACAAGTAGCTGGGCCATCGAGCTGGGATGTGTAGAAGAAAACGGCAAACCTTATGAGTGGCAATCCGGAGAGATGGTCGTGCCTTTGAATCGTGATCTAAAAAACTTTTTTAAAAGCAAGGCCTATCGGCATTCCGTGGAAGAGACAAAAAAACGGCATCGTTATGAGTTAAATCCGGGCTGCTGGCAAAAGCGACGACAAAAATTGCCCGAAGGGGTTCTGTTGTAGTTTTTCCGAGGCTGGTAAACGGTACGCTGTTTCCGATCCGACGATGGTGATAAAAGGCCCTCGGGAGGCGGGCTCCGGCCGGATTTTTCTCCGGAAAAAAGAGGATCCGGGGTGAGTGTCCCCGTGTTCCCGAACAAGGTATAAAGATCGACAGCGATGATTCGTCTTCATACCCGGCGTGTTTCCGGAAAATGATTCCCTCGTCAGCCGGACGGGGAGATTCAACTCCGGGGGTTCGGGATCGAAAAACCGGGTTTTGATTGTAAAGCGTGCTGGAGGATGAGATGATAAACTTGCTAAAGAGGGTGGGGCCGATATTTTTTATCCCCATAGCATTGTATTGTTTTTTTATGGAACGTCCGGATTCGGGAATCGCCTCGGAGGTGGACAAAGGGTTGAGCATCGGCGAGCGTTTTCATCGGGAAACCTCTTTGAGCTGGACGAAGGTGTTAAAGGATGTGTTTCGGCGCAAGCCGGCGCGTCCCCCGGCGTACAAAACTTATCCTGATGCTCGTGTCATTGCCCTGCCGCCGGCGGCCTATCGGGGAATGCTTCTGGAAGAAGCCATTCGCAGGCGACGCTCCGTTCGCGAGTACAGCCGACGGCCCCTCACGCTGGAGCAATTATCGCAACTGTTATTTGCCGCCCAGGGGATTACCGGTCGACTCTTCGGTCAACCGTTGCGTTCGGTTCCTTCCGCCGGAGCCCTCTATCCCTTCGAAGTCTATGTGATTGTTCATCGGGTGCAGGGATTGGAGGCGGGCGTTTATCACTATGCCGTCAACCCGCATGCTCTGGAGCAGATCAAGGTGGGCGATTTCCGCCGCGAGATCACCCGGGCGGGGCTGGAACAGGAAATGCTGGGAGAAGCCAGTGTCGTTTTCGTGCTTTCGGCTATCTTCGATCGCACCCGCTCCAAATACGGAGAACGGGGATTCCGCTATGTGTATATGGAAGCCGGACATATCAGCCAGAACATTTACTTGCAGGCGGTGTCGTTACAATTGGGCTCGGTCTGTGTAGGGGCCTTTCTGGACGATCGGGTTAATGCACTCATCGGCGTCGATGGCCGGAAAGAAGCCGCCATTTACCTGCATGCCGTAGGGACTTTGTGATGACACGAACCGACTGGAATTTCTGGACCAGCCTGTTGTTGTTGATCCTCATTCTTCTGACGGCTCTGCTGGGATACATCCAGTCGGAGTTGGAATTGCGAAAGTTTGTACCTCATCGCTACCTTGCCTATGCGACTTTGGTGGTGTTGGCCGTTCATTTGTATTTTAATTTTGGAAAAATCTGGCGCTATCTTCGGAGAAGAAAAAGGCGCCGCCGGGGTACCGCATCCACAGAGGAACCGCGGAAGAAAGAATCCTGACCGGGCCGGGGGCGAGTGGCGTCGTTTTAAACCGATGGATGATGCCTCAATATTTTGATAAACATTTTGCATTTTTTAGGAGGGGAAATTAAATTCAAACTTGCGAAATTTTATTACGAGGGTTGTTGGGTCATGAAAATCAAGGCCATTCAAATCAGGAAGGGGATGGTAATTGAATACCGGGGCGCGTTGCATCGGGTGACCGAAGCGATTCATGTTACCCCGGGCAAAGGGCAGGCGCTGATGCAGGTGAAAATGAAACGGTTATCCGATGGCACGAACGCCGAGCATCGGTTCCGTCCCGATGAAGCCGTGGAAAAAGCCACCTTGATCAGCCGTGAATTTCAGTACCTTTACCAGGATGGGGATGATTTTTCTTTTATGGATATGGAAACCTATGAACAAATCCTTTTAAATCGAGAAATGCTGGGGGACGCGGTGGATTATTTGGTACCGGAAACCATCGTGCAGATTCAGTTTTATGAGAATAAGCCCGTGGGAGTAGAATTGCCCGCGGCCGTGGAGTTAAAGGTGGTGGAGACGGAACCGAACCTGAAGGGAGCCACGGTATCCAGCTCTTATAAACCGGCCACCCTGGAAACCGGATTGCAAACCCAGGTGCCTCCGTTTATCGAAGTGGGGGATGTCATTCGGGTCGATACCCGAGACGGGAAGTATCTGGATCGGGCACGATGAATTCTCGAGGGAACCGAAAAACCGATTTGTAATACAATTGTTAACATCGATTGGCAAAAAGCGTGACTAAAAAAAACATATTTCAATAAAAGGAGGTGATTGGATGAAAGGGTTTCGTTTCCTGGCCGTTGTGGGGTTGATGGTAGTCTTTCTGGCCTCAGCCGTTGCCCAGGATGCGGCGAACGAGGCCAAAATTGCCTATAATGAAGGCAAATCACTCATGTTAAAGGGCAAATATGAAGATGCTCTGGCCAAATTTAAAGAAGCCGTGGAAAAAGACCCGAATCTGGCGGTGGCTTATTATGCCATGGGGCTTACGTATAAACGCATGCGCGATTACGTGAATGCCGAGAAGTCCTATCAAATGGCCATTGAAAAAAATCAAAATTATTCGAAAGCGTATACGGCGTTGGGATTGCTGCAAACCCAGATGCAAAAGTACGATGCCGCCCTGAATACTTATAATGCGGCTTTGCAGGTAAACCCCAAGGAAGTCAAAGCGTTGTGGGGTATCGGGTATGTGTATTTGAAGCAGAAGCAATATGCGAAAGCAAGGGACTATTTCCAGCGGGCGGTGGAAATCGATTCGGCTTACGGAAGGGCCTGGGAAAATCTGGGTATCGTTTACATGCAGACCAAACAATATACGAAGGCCATCGATGCGCTTCAGAAGGCCCTGCAGTACGAAAAAAGGGCTTCCAGTAAGGCCGATACCTATTTGCGGTTGGGCGATGCCTATTTGAATTTGAAACGATTGTCCGAGGCGGAGAAGGCTTATCAGCAGGCGGTGAAGTTGGCCCGCTCCAGTGCCATCCGGGCGGCCTCCAATTTCGGCCTGGGGGAAGTGTATAAAATGCGGGGACAGAAACAACTGGCCATTCAGTACTACGAAAAGGCCAGTCGCGACCGGAACTGGAAACAGGCAGCCTTGTACGAAATCGATATGATTAAAAACGAGAGTCGGTATCAATAAGCTGTGGCGGTTCCCTTCCGGCCTTCCCGGAAGGGAACCCAACCCTGGCATTTATTCCGATGACGATGGTTTTGTCGGGTGGGTGAATCCAATGAGAGGGCTTTTAAAGAATCAGGCATCAAAACAGAAAGGAGGGAAGAGACGGGCATGATTCATATCAAGGTGCGGGAAAATGAGACTTTCGAGAAAGCACTGAAGCGATTTACCAAGGCGTGCGAGAAATCCGGGCTGATGGCCGAGATCAAGAAGCATCAGCATTTCGAAAAGCCCAGTGAACGTCGTAAGCGTAAAGAGAACGCCGCGCGCCGTAAGATTCGCAAGATGATGGAACAAAACCAGTTCTAAGGAGGGAATGGATGTACCGGCGTTCGAGGTGGGCACTGTACCTTGGCGTTGGTTTCCATAATCAATCGGGAGTATCGGCGTGAACCTGGAGAAACGGCTACTGCAAGACATGAAGGCGGCCATGAAAGCGGGAGATAAGTTACGTCTGGAAACCATTCGAAGTTTGCGGGCGCAACTCAAGAATGCTCAGATAGAAAAGGGAGGGGAACTGACCGAAGCAGAACAAATCCAGGTGCTGATGAAGGCCGCCAAAAAACGCAAGGAATCCATCGAGCAGTTCCGGGCTGTGGGTCGAGAAGACCGGGCCGAGGTGGAAGCCCAGGAGCTGGCCCTCATCGAAGCGTATCTGCCCCCTCAAATGACCCCCCAGGAAATTGCCCGGCTGGTGGACCAGGTCATTCAGCAAGTGCATGCCGCCGGTCCGAAAGACATGGGGCGGGTGATGGGCGCCTTAATGCCCAGGGTGAAAGGCCGCGCCGAGGGAAAGCTGGTTCAACAGATCGTGAAAGACAAACTGGCAAAATTATAAACCCATGGGCTCTGTCGACCTGGTCATCGGGGTCGTTTTGACCTTTTTCATTGTAAGAGGACTGAGTAAAGGCTTTTTCCGGGAAGTGCTGGGATTGGTGGGATGGGTGGGAGGTGTCATCATCGCGATAATCGGATTTGCTCCCTTTTCCCGAGTTGTGGAACACGTCTTACCCGGCTTACCGAAATTTTCCATCCCCATCATCAGTTTTGTACTGCTGTTTCTGGGCATGTTTTTACTGAGTCGTTTCGTAGCCAGTGGATTGAGCGAGCTAAGCCAGACGTTGCATCTGGGATGGTTGAACCGGCTTCTGGGTGCCGCTGCCGGCGGATTGAAAGGCGCCCTGATCTTAAGCCTGCTGTTTCTGTTTCTCTCCATCCTGCCTGTCCAGAATCAATTGAAACAGGTGAAACAAAACAACGTTCTGTATCATCCCATCGAAAATCTGGTACCCGCACTCTATAGCCTGACCACGGAGTTTTCTCTGGATACCCGAAAATTGCAGGAAAAGCTCTTTCGCGTCTACCAGCAGGGTGAATCCAAATTAAAGGAAGAAGCGATAAAACGATTCTTGAACAGTGGAACAGACTCGACCCAGGCACGATAGTACAACCTTAGAACAACTGGAATTTCCGCGCATCCTGGAAAGACTGGCCTTTCATTTATCCACCCCTTATGGTATCGATCAGTTAAAGCGGTTGCAACCGGAAACCCGTTGTCAAACGGTCCAACGCCGTCTGGAAGAAGTGCGTCAGATGCTGGGACTGCTTCAATCGGGGGAACATATCCCTTTAAGCGGGCTGAACGATATCCGTCCTTTATTACAGAAAACCCGTCCCCAGGAGGCCTACCTGGAAGGCGAGGAATTGCTGGAAATTAAAAACCACCTGCAAATGCTGGAGGAAATACACGGGTTTTTCCGTCGGCATCGGCAGGACGCGCCCCAGGTTTATGAGTATGCCCGGGGAATCCATGCCCATAAGCATCTGGTGCGCGAGATTCAGGCTACCATCGATTCTCGAGGAGAAGTCTACGATCACGCCGGCCCGGAATTGCGGGAAATTCGACGCCAGATCCGCCATCTGGAAACGGAACAAAAACGAGTGCTGCAACAAATGCTGAAACGCTATGCCGAATATTCCCAGGACGAAATCGTGACCTTGCGGGATGGCCGGATGGTTCTGGGGATTCAGCAGCAATGGGTCAACCGGGTGAATGGGATTGTTCACGGTACCTCGGCCTCCGGGGCCACGGTGTTCATCGAGCCCATGGAAACGTTGCAGATTAGCAACCGCATTCAAAGTTTGCGCATCGAAGAACGGAAGGAAGTGATAAAGATATTGCGCTTCCTTACGGATTTGATTCGTCAGGTTCGCGACGATATGTTTTACGGGATCGAGAACGTCGGGTGTTTGGATGTATTACTGGCCAAGGCCCGTTTAGCCTGGGAATTGCAGGCCGAGATTCCCCGCGTAAAAGCATCCGGACCGTTGCGATTGCGCAACGCCCGTCATCCTTTGCTCATCCTGAAAATGGGGCATCAGAATGTCGTTCCGCTCTCTTTGGAATTGGAAGAAGGCCGCTCCACGCTGGTGATCACCGGACCCAATGCCGGCGGAAAAACCGTCAGTATCAAGACCATCGGATTAATGGTGTTGATGGTGCAATATGGGATGGCGGTGCCTCTGGAGGCCGATTCCGAAATTCCTTTACTGTCCCCAATTCTGGTCGACATCGGCGATCGTCAATCGCTGGAACAGGACCTGAGTACCTTTTCGGCCCACGTGGTGCGTTTGAGGGATATCCTGGAGCGGGCGGATCCCCATAGTCTGGTGCTCATGGACGAGATCGGCACGGGGACGGATCCCCGAGAGGGGGCGGCCCTGGCCATAGCGGTGCTCCAGCACCTGACCCGTAAAAAAACATTGACGGTGGCCACAACCCATCATGGGGAGCTGAAGGCGTTTGCACACCACGAACCGGGGGTCGAGAACGCCTCCATGGAATTTGATCTGGACACCCTGCAGCCCACATACCGGCTTCGGGTGGGAATACCAGGGAGCAGTTATGCCTTCGAGATTGCCCGGCGATATGGGTTGCCCGAATCGGTTATACAGCGGGCCCGAGCGATTGTGGGACGGGAAAAAGATACCCTGGAAGAGCTGGTTCTGGAACTGGAAAGGCGGATTCAGCAGCTGGAAAAGCAGCATCGGGAACTGACCATTCGGTTGACCGAGGCCGAGGGGTTGCGGCGATTGTATGAGAACCAGGTGGAAAAATTAAAGCAAGAAAAGACCCTTCTGCGGCAAAAAGCGGCGCGCGAGGCCGCCGAACTGGTGAACCAGGCCCGTTCCACCATCGAACAACTGGTCAAAGAGATTCGTCAGACTCAGGCTCAAAAGCATAAAATAAAAGAGGCCCGGGAAACGCTGGATCAATTGCAGGAACAAATGGAAGCCCTTGCCCATGAGGAAAGAAGGACTCCGGAAGTCCCCGTGACCGATTTAAAGCCCGGGGAGGTGGTCTGGATCGAATCCTTGCGGGAACAAGGCGAAGTATTAACCCCGATGGACGACAAGGGTAAAGTTCGGGTCCAGGTGGGGAATGTAAAATTAACCATCGAAGTCACTCAGTTGCGCCGTTTGGAACCACCGGAAGCGCCCCCTGTCCCCGGGGGGCGTCGGGTGACGGCCGAAACCTTAGACCAACCAACCCCGGTGATCAAACCGGAACTGGATGTACGGGGCATGGATTCGCTGGCGGCGCTGGCGGCGACCGACGATTACCTCACCCGGGCCGTTCAGGCCGGCTGGGAGGAGGTGCGAATCATCCATGGGAAAGGCAGCGGTGTATTGCGGCAGAAAATCAATCAATTCCTGGCCCGGGATCAACGGGTGCTGGAAAAGCGGCTGGGACGCTGGGGCGAAGGCGATACCGGCGTAACCATCGTCAGGTTGAAAAAATAAGTCTACAACACCTTCACGCATCTGTGGTTTATGGTCGCCATTTTCCGGAAAGCGGCCCGGGTTTTCGAGGAACCCTTTTTCGGCTTCCGGGGGTTGCCTAAAATCGCACCACCAGGAGGCGAATTTCGGTCATTTCTTCGATGGCATACCGAATGCCCTCCCGTCCGAAGCCGGAATCTTTGCTGCCCCCATAGGGCATGGGGTCGATCCGAAAGGTGGGATAATCGTTCACAATGACGCCGCCGACCTGCAGTTCATCGTAGGCATGTTTGATTTTATGAATATCCCGGGTAAAGACCGCTGCCTGCAACCCGTAGTGGGAATGATTGACCATTTTCACCGCCTCAGTAAATTCGCGATAGGATTCTACGATGACGACAGGGGCGAATACTTCTTCGCAGACCACTTTCATTTCCGGTCGGGTATGGGTAAGCACGGTGGGTTCCAGAAAGGCGCCCCGGCGTTGACCGCCGGCGAGTATTTTGGCCCCTTGTTTCCGTGCGTCTTGTATCCAGCTTTCGGCTTTTGCTGCGGCTGTTTCATCGATCATTGGGCCCACAACGGTGTCTTCGTCGAAAGGGTCGCCCATTTTCATGGAGTGTTGCACGGTTTCCAGAAACGCCGTGATAAACGGTTGGAAAATATCCTTCTGAACGTAAATCCGTTGAACCGATATGCACACCTGCCCTGCATGGGCGAATGCTCCCAGGGCCAGCCGGGGGACAGCAAACTCCAGATCGGCATCCGGTTCCACGATGGCAGCGGCATTGCCCCCCAGTTCCAGAGTGACATGTTTTTTACCCGCCTTGCTCTTTAAATACCAGCCTACTTCGGCACTTCCGGTGAAGGTGAGTTTCTGGATGCGACCATCGGTAACCAGCATTTCGGCGTCTTTTCCGGAACAGGGTAGGATGTTTACCCCTCCGGCGGGAAGACCGGCCTCCTGAATGATTTCCGCCAGGATCAAAGCGGTCAGGGGAGTCTGCGAAGCGGGTTTTAGAATGATGGCATTGCCGCTGGCAATGGAGGGGGCGATCTTATGGGCCACCAGATTCAAGGGAAAATTAAAGGGGGCGATTCCCAACACAACACCCAGGGGTACCCGACGTGTTAGTCCCACGTAGCCGCGGGTTTGGGGCGCTACATCCAGGGGGAGAAATTCGCCGGATAACCGCCGGGCTTCTTCGGCGGCCCAGGTGAAGGTCAACCGGGCCCGAGATACCTCGTTGCGGGCGAAACGAATGGGCTTGCCCCCTTCGCGCACAATGGTCTCCACCAACAATTGTTCCCGTTTCCCAATCCCTTCCCCAATCTTCTGCAGAGCGAAAAACCGTTCATAGCTGGATAATTTGCGCATTTCCTGAAAGCCGGCTCGGGCACTTTGAACCGCCTGTTCCAGTTCCCGCTCCGTTGCCCGATAAACTTTCCCCACAATGCTGCCATCGTATGGATTCTTGACCGAAAAAGTGGCCGAGGTTTCGATAAATTCATTATGAAGAAATGGTTTAAATAGGTTCCCCCTCATGTTGGCCTCCAGTCGTTCATGGCTTTAGGGGGTAAATTAAGGCATGGGAAGGTGAAATAAAAGGGGCATGGGATTTTGAATGCAGGAGTCCCCCTTTTTAAACTGTTCCGGGACGGCAGGAAAGGCAACCCTGGTCAACATCCCCTACCCTATGATTCGAAAATTGGACGAAGGACGACAGGATATTTGAAACGGCAATACCGCCCGGTTCCGGGAAATCCCTTTCCGGCGTTATATTGACAACCGTAGGGCGGGACAATTTTATCGATTCCGTTTCATGCGGGTGATTTCCTGACCCATCCAGTGGTATACATCGATGACCACGGCGCCCGATCGGTCCACGATCGATTCCAGCAACATTTTGCGCCGGCAATGGGGGCAGCGAGGAGAGTGAGGATTGAGATAGCGATTTTCCGGAAGGCGGATGATCAACAGGAGCCGCTCGATGTTGCCCGCCATGGGTATGGTAAGGTGGATATTGCACCGGGGGCAGCTGTATTTTCCCAGAAATGTTTGCGGTGAATTATCCCGGGAAGGTGATGGAGGATTGTTCATCCGATCTCACCTCCTTGTGCGGTTGCTCTTTGCGGACTTTGGGGAGGTAGACAACAAAGGAGGATCCGATACCCGGATCACTATCCACTACGATTTTGCCTTTCATGTGGGTGATAAATTCTTTGACCAGGGACAGACCGATGCCCATTCCTCCGCCCATGAATTCGTTTTTGGAGGTCTTATGATAGACCACGTCCTGCACTTCATAAAACAAAGAGAAAATGGCCTCCTGTTTTTCGTAGGGAATGCCGATACCGTTGTCCTGAACACAAATGGCGACCTGTTTATGGGTCTCGTAAATTTTCAGATGAACCTTTCCGCCGTCCTGGGTGAATTTTAAAGCGTTTTGCAGCAATTCCCGCAGGATGATTTGTAAGGCATGAAAGGAACCCCGAATATACAAGGGGTGATCGGGGATGCTGACCTTGATCTGGATGCTCCGATGGTCGAACAGACGGTGCATTTCGTTGTAGACCTTGTGAGCCACTTGAGTCACATCGACCAGGTGCGGTTTGGCAATCCATTCGCCCCGGTTGGCGCGGGACAGGGTATGCATGCGTTCGATCGTCTGGGTCAGCTCTTGAATGGTGGTTTTGAGGATCTGAAATATCTCCTGGATTTCCGGCTCGTGGGACTGCACCATTCCATCCAGAATCTCGATGTATCCTTTGATGATCGTGAGCGGTGTCCGAATTTCGTGATTGGTAATGGACAGGAATTTATCTTTCATTTCGTTAAGTTCTTTCAGGCGGGCGTTGATCTTTTTCAAATGGGTGTTTTCGGCATCCGCCTGGATTTTGTGATGGCATTTTTTAACGGTAATCTTTACCTGGTCAAAATTTACCGGTTTCAGAATGAAGTCAAAGGCGCCCATTTTCAGGGCGTCGATGGCGGACTCGATGGTGGCAAAGCCGGTCACCACAATGGTTTCGATGTAAGGCCAGTCGGACTTAATCCGGTTCAACAAGGTCATGCCATCCATGACGGGCATGTTCAGGTCGGTAATGACAATGTGATAATTTTTCTTCCGAATTTTATCCAAGGCGTCCTGGCCGTTCTCGGCCGTGTCCACCGGATAGCCCCAGTTTTCCAGCGATTGTTGAAAGATGTTGCGAATCAGTTCATCGTCTTCAACAATCAAAATCTGCGGTTTAAATTTATTCATTATCGTTCACCTTCATTCATTGATATATTTTCGGATGCTGTCAATTTCCTGATTAATCTTTATCAGGTATTTTTTGGCGGCGCTGTCCGCAGGATCCATAGACGTTTCTAACAGATACAGGGAGGTGGAAATCACATTGAGACGGCTGCGCAGGAAAGTGAGCAGCTGATGGATTTTTTCTTCCGGGTCTTCCGATACCGGATTGGAAACGTTGAGAGCACTGTCAATCATCCTGTTCCCCTTTTTTACCGACATCCCTATCGTTGCAGGGGATGACGAATCATCCCTGATTTTCTTGCTTGTCGCTCGATAAGGGTGCAAAAACAGTGCCGGGGGAAACACCGCCTTTACTGCTTTTGTAATTTCATAGTATACAATGAATTACCTCTATTTCGATCCCGAGCTTGACCGTGATGGAGTGATGGGAATATCAGCAAACTGTCGGGAATATCAACGGGAGATGATGGTGGTTTTATACCTTTGGGGGAAATCCGGACTGCGGATGAGGAAAGCCGGGCCAAGAATCGAAGGGTAAAAAAACGCCCCTGCTTTATCGAGGGCAGGGGCGGGTGGCATGTTTATTCTTCGGGAGCAAGCATGCCCTTTTGCCGGTATTTGTGTTGGTATTTCGTATACAATTGTCGATGACGATTGTTCAAGTCGATCCGGCGGCCTTGAATAAATTCCATCAGCACCTGGGTGGTGATTTCCAGGGGGTCGCCGTTGGTAACGATCAGGGTGGCGTCTTTCCCGACTTCCAGGCTCCCCACCCGATCGGCCACGCCCAGAATCTGGGCCGCATAGAGGGTAACGGCTTTCAGGGCTTCCTCTTTGGGTAGACCGTAGGCTGCGGCGGTGGCGGCATGATAGGGAAGGTTCCGTTCATGGGGCGCCCCGAAGGAGCCTCCACCGGTGGCGATACAAAATTTGACCCCGGCATCATACAATTTCTTGGCCAGGGTAAAGGGGGTGTCGTAGGGTTCCCATCGGCGGAAGGGTAGACGATGAACGCCCGCAATGATGACGGGAATCTCTTGGTCTTTAAGAACATCGGCCACCCGCCAGCTGTCGTACCCGCCCACGATAACCAGTTTGATCTTTTCCCGGGCGGCCCATTCAACGGCCGATTGGATCTGTAAAATGTCGTCGGCGTGCACAAAGACGGGGATTTTCCCTTCCAGCACGGGAATCATGGCCTCCCATCGGGCATCGACGGCATGATAGGGAACGCCTTTCCGGGCTTCCGCCTGTTTGGCCTTCCAGTACGCCCGGGCATCGGCGAATGCCTGGCGGATCTGCTTTAAACCGGTGAGGATCGCTTTTTTCCGCTCCTCGGGAGTCTGCCGGCGCATGTAATAGCGCCCCTCAATAGTTTGCATGCGCGGCCAGCGAACATGCAATCCTATGGGAGCCTTCAGGGTCATTTCTTCCCAGGTCCATCCGTCCAGCATGATCAAGGCCGAAGTGCCGCTGATCAGTCCCCCCATGGGTACCGATAACGCCAGGGCGATCCCATTGGCCCGGGTTACCGGGATGATCTCACTGTCCGGATTGATGGCCACCTCTGCACGGACGTTGGGATTGATGGCCCCGACCTCGGCAAAATCCCGGGTGGCCCGCACGGCGTTGATCTCGGTTAACCCGATCACTGTATTTGCCGCAATCAGCGCCGGATACACATGCTTGCCCCGCACGTCGATCCGCAGGGTATTATCGGGCAAGCTCACCGTGGTCCCGATGGCGGTGATCTTGCCATCTATAAATAAAATCGTACCATTGGGAATGGTTTTTCCGCTAACGGTGTGAATGGTCCCTCCCACCAAGGCGATGGGCTGGTGCTGGGGAGGTGCGGGAATTTGATCCGATCCATATGTTGCCGTGCTTCCGATCCACCAGAGGAGCACAATGCAGGGAAGATAATGACGTACTTTCATGCCTTCTCCTTATTTTTTACTCGTTCTGCCGTTACCGCCCTAATCGGGGTCCTCCGGACGTCCCCATGGGTGCCGTTTTATCCGGCATGCCCTTTTTCTTCTTTTCCTTTTGTACCGCCAGGTATTTTTGAATTAATCGAGCCCGCTCTTCTTTCACCCGCTTACGCAGTTCCAAGTCTTCCTGGCGATCAAAAAACTTTCGCCCATCGATCCAGGTCTGTTCGCAGATGGTGTAAGTGGATAGGGGATTGCCGCTCCAGATGACGAAATCGGCATCTTTGCCGGGTTCCAGTGACCCGACCCGATGGTCGATCTTAAGCTGCCGGGCGGGATTGATGGTAACCAGTTGCAGGGCCTCTTCGGGAGAAAGACCTCCGTATTTGACGGCTTTCGCGGCTTCGGTGTTTAATCGGCGGGCCAGTTCGTTGCTGTCGGAATTATAGGAGACCACCACGCCCACATCGTGCATCAGTGCGCCGTTGTAGGGGATGGCATCATAGACTTCGAATTTGTAGGCCCACCAGTCGCTGAAGGTGGATGCGCCCGCGCCATGGGCCTGGATAGCCTCGGCGATTTTGTATCCTTCCAATACGTGTTGAAATACCCCGATGGTAAACCCGAATTCCTCGGCCACCCGGATGAGCATCAAAATTTCGTCCTGACGATACGAATGGCTGTGCACCCAGCGTTTGCCTTCCAGGATTTCCAGAAGCGTTTCCAGTTCCAGATCTTTGCGGGGAGGGATCGTGCGTCGGCGCACAGATTTGGGTAGACCAAGGTACTCATCCCATTGTTTCTTGTAATCCAGGGCGGCCTGAAAACGGTCCCGGATGATTTGTTCCACTCCCATGCGGGTTTGAGGATAGCGGGTGGTAAACTGATCGCCCCAATTGCTCTGTTTCACATTTTCGCCCAGGGCGAATTTGATTCCCGGCGGGGCCGGGCGGTATACAAAAGCATCCGGTGGAGCCCCCCAGCGCAATTTGACCACCGCGTTTTGTCCCCCGATGGGATTGGCCGAACCATGCAGCAAATTGGACAGGGTTAATCCACCGGCCAGTTCCCGATAAAATGCGATATGGTGGCTGTTGATGACATCCTGAATGCGCACCTCGGCGGTTACCGCCTGAGTGGCTTCGTTCACGCCCCCGTCGATTCCGGAATGCGAATGGGCATCGATCAAACCCGGAGTGATGTGCTTTCCGGTGGCATCGATAATCAAAGCCCCTTCCGGCGCCTTCAACCGGCGACCCAATTTGAGAATTTTACCTCGTCGAATGAGCATGTCTGCCTGTTCCAGAATGCCCTGTTCGCTGCTGGTCCAGATGGTGGCGTTTTTCACCAGAATGTAGGCGGGTTGTTCCGGGAAAACGGCTCTTCCATACGCTCCAGGCGGAAAAGTGGGCCGTGGCGCCGGGGTGTCCATTAAAGAAGGCCGGCGGGGTTTATCCTTTTGCTCGATGGGCCGTTGGAAACCGGCCTGCCAGGTGAAAAGACGACCATCGGGCAACGCCCCCTTGCCGATCATCTTTCCCGGATATAAGCTGGCCGATAACCTCAGGAAACCCGGTATGCCCAGGCTGTCACCTTTGAACACCAGTCCCAAACGTTGAAATTCCAGCTGTACCTTCTCCAGTCGGATGGTCTGATCGGCACTTGTAAAGGTTCCTTGAAGCCGTTTCAGTTTGCCTTTGATCTCCAGTTCTCCCGTACGTTCTTCATCGTCGGGAAGTTGAAGCCGAGCCTGCCAGATGCCGCGGGGATCCACGGGAGGTTGTTCCTGCACCTCGATGCGGTCGCCCTCCACCCAGACGTCCAGGATGCGGGTGTCATCGTGAAAAATATCGCCATCGGTAACTACCAGGTTCGCCAATTTACCCGGAGCAATGCTTCCCAGGCGGTCACTGACTCCCAGAATTTGGGCGGCCTGAGTGGTGATGGCGGCCAGGGCGGTCGTTTTGGGAAGACCCCGGCGAACACTGAGCCGCAGATTTTCCCAGAAACGGGCGGGATTTTTCAAACCATGAGTGGTCAAAGCAATGGGCAGACCGGCCGCGGCCAACCAGCGGGCATTGTCCGGTGCAGCCTCCCAGTGCTGAAGCTCCAGCAGGGTCACGTTAAACGCGTCTTCGGGCGTGTCTAATTGAAGTTTTTCGGGGTAATTCAACGGCAATACCACGGCCACACCAGTGGCCTGAACGGCATCCAGTAACCGGTATTCTGTACCGCTGCCGCGAATCCAACCCGACAGATTAAATTCACGAAGGATGTTGAATGCCCGAAGAAAACTGCGCTCATCGTTCACCTCAAAAACGACAGGCTGTTTGCCCTGAATGGCCGGCTGAAGGGCTTCCAGGGCCCGATTAACCTCGGGTGGTGCCTGTCCGGCAGGCTGTAAGCGATAGGCCTTCCAGGCGTCCCGATACCACCGGGCGTCCAGAAAAGTTTGACGGATCAACGCAATGGCGCCCATCAGGGAGCCCGGATAGGTGCGGGCCCGAAAACCGCCCCGTTCGAAAGCCAGATGCTGGGCCACCGCTTTTCGGATGATGATGTCATTCAAGGCCCCGCTTTTCAGATGAATCAGCGCGCTGCTTCCCCGAAAAACGCCCCGCGGGGGAACCAGCAAGCCTGCGGTAAACCCCAGTTGATGATATTTCCGCAGTTGTTCTGCGCCCGGTTTATCGGTTTCCAGAACCGATAGTTCCGGATGTACCCGAGGGTTCCAGTGCCGGGGACCCGTTGTCTGCGGCATGGTCTTCCGGGGTGCGGCCGGGGGCCGCCCGGGTCCGGCGGAAGAAACCGGTGCCTCCGGGACAGATTTTTTTCTGATCTGCAAATAAGGATCAATGAATCCGGGATAAAGGGTTTTCCCGGAATAGTCCCAGATACGGGCGTCGGCCGGAGGAACAACGGCGGCTCCCACCGCTGTTATGACCCCATCCCGGATCACCACGGTGCCCCGTTCGATAACCGCTCCCGGAGCGGGGATAATACGAGCGTTGATTAAAGCGTGCACCCGAGGGGTGTTCTGACGAATCCCTTCCATGGGAGCCGTTTGCTGGGCCAAAGCCGGGGTAACCCCTACCAGCAGTGCGAAAACACACCGACGAAGTGTGCGGCGAGCAATACCCATAAGGCTCCTCCAATGTCTTTTAATGAATTTCGATTTCCAGATAGAGGGAAATGGTACGCCCGGCGATGCCGGGGGCGATGGATGCTTGTTTCGCTGGAAAAGAACAAAACGACCATAACAACCTTGAATTGCCGTTAATGAGTAACAGGGCTGTAGCCCAGGCCGTCGGGCTGTTTCCCGGTGGAGAAAAACCGTACGATGTTCCAGGTGTTTAAATCGATTTCCACCACTACGTCGGCATTACTATTGGCCACGTAGGCCGTTTTCCCGGAGGGGTGAATCAGTACCCCGATGGGGACAGGACTTTCTCCGAATACCCCCCGAAACAGCCGAGAGGTGGTATCCTCCACGGCAGTGACATTCATTGCAACCGTAGCCTGCAGCTTGCCGCTTTTCCAGTCGAAGGCATAAACCTTCCCGGCCCGGGCACAGGAGACCAGCGCCACCGGCGATTGAGGGTACATGTGCACCCGAATGGGAAAGCCGGGGCAGGGCACTTTGCGCAGTAGGTTCAGGTGGGTTGCGTCGATAATGGCCAGGCTATCCTCGGCGCGGTTGGTGACCCAGAGGTGCCGACCATCCGGTGTAAGGGCGATGCCTTCGGCACCGGCGCCGGTCGGCAAAATGGTTTCCAGTCGCCCGGCTCGTAGGTCCACCACGCTTACAGAACCGGAGCCGATATTCGCCACAAACGCCCGTCTTTCATCGGGTGACAGCGCCACCATGTGACTGGTTTCCTGATCCGTGGGAATGGCCTGAAGGATGTTTCCCGAGGGAATATCCACCACCAGAAGAGCTTTTTGGGCTTCCGCCGTCACCGTAACCCGGCGACCATCAGAGAAAAAAACAATGCCGTGGGGACGCGTATAAGTGCCCAGATGAATGGTTTTCCGAACCGCTTTCCGCGGGAGGTCGATGACTGTAAGGGTGTTCCCGGCGGTTTTACCTCCGTAATTGGTCACCACCGCCAACTTACCGTCCGGGGACACGGCCACTTCGTGCGGCCCGTCGCCGGTAGGCAATGCGGCGAATGTTTTCCCATCGGATAATCGAATCAGCCAGGCCGAGGCATCGGATTTGTTTAACACAATTAAGGTACCATCGGGCCGATCCCCCGCCGGGAGTTCCCGGGTACTCCCCCCCGAAACCACCAGTAAGATTCCCCACAGGGCTAAGCCGAAGACCTTGCGCGGCCGTTTGCGGAATCGTTGTCTATTTCCCATTGTTGACTCCTTTGCTTTACCATCCAAGCAATCAATTTAATAAGAAGGGGGGTTTATTCAAAACGCCCCGAAAGAGAAAAAGCCATTGATGGAGTGCCGGCAAAAAATTTTGCTTTTGTTCTCATTCTGTTTGGTGCTTTATTTTAATGGCTTCGCACATTGACTGCTCCCAAATGTAAGAAAAGGGCTTACGACGATATGGGCGAAGGGTTGCAGCGTTATCGAAATATTTTATCCAATCGAAATTATCGATATTTATGGATAGGCCAAAGTGCCTCCGAGCTGGGCAATGCCATTTCCCGCATCGCCCTGATCTTGTTGGTTTACCATCTTTCCGGGAGCCCTTCTGCGGTGGCCCTGTTGATGCTCGTGCAGACGCTACCCGTTTTATTATTGGGGATGTTTACCGGGATCTTTCTGGAGCGGTGGGATCGCCGTCAGGTTATGCTGGTTATGGATTTACTACGGGCCGGCTTGGTGGCCGGGATTCCCTTTTGTGACCAACTATACCCGATTTATTTGCTCTCCTTCTGGATCGCCATCGGAAACATTTTTTTTCTGCCAGCCAGGGACGGCATCATTCCGGATCTGGTGGAGCGGTCGCGGCTGGCCCTGGCCAATTCCTTTATAGCCATAAGCATGGGATTGGTTATGGTGATCGGGCCGGCCATTGGCGGAGGGCTGACGGGCTTCTGGGGATTCCATATCGCTTTTTTTATCGATGCGTTCACTTTTCTTGTTTCTGCTTATTATGTGTGGAAAATTCGTTCTCCCCTTCCTAAGAGACCGAACCCCCCCGTTTCCGTTAACGCTATATTCCGGGAAATTCGAGAAGGTTTTCGTTTCCTCCATCACCATCCCCACGTGGAATTGATCGCCTATCTGGTGTTTTTTACCATGATTGCCATTGGATTGCTCTTTCCTCTGTTGCCGGATTTCAATGAACAGTTTCTTGGCGGCACCGATTTCACCTTTGGATTGATCACCTCCTTTTATGGCTTAGGGGGGTTGCTGGGCGGTCCGGTGGGCGAATGGATGTCCCGCCATTGGAGAAGAGGAAAAATCATTTATTATCTGCTTATTATCGACAGCCTGATTTTCATGGGTTTTAGCGTGGTTTCCTGGTTACCGGGCAGCCTGTTTCTTATCGCTCTGTGGGGAATCAACGGATTCGCCTGGTGGGTGGTCTATTGGGCCTGGCTTCAGGAGATCATTCCGGAAAATTTCCGGGGGAGGTTGTTTACGTTCATGCATCAGCTGGAGCATGCCGGAATGATTGTTGCGTTTGCCCTGGCGCTGTTTGTCGGCGATTATTTTCCTGTGTGGCAAATCTTTTTAGCGGCCGCCTGTTTTTACTTATGGGTGGTTTTGCTTTTGAGCCGCCATCGGGGATTCTCGCACCTGGTGGGACGGTAGAAGACCGGCTCCAACCGCGGCCATGTGGAGGGCAATCGACCCGGGGCGGATGTGCCGCGGTTCTGGATTCCAAATTTGCTATTGATTTTTTTCCGGATTTCCCTATATTAATTTTTTCATTCGGGAACCAAAAGTTAAGGGCTTTCTTATGAATTCCTGGTTAGATACCCTGCTGCACTATTCGTTTTCCATTCGAGACTTCATGTGGGGAAACTGGATGATTGCTTTACTGGTGATTACCGGCATCGTTTTAACGGTGGTGACCCAATTCATTCAGATTCGTCGGTTGGGGAATGCTTTGCGACTCATTGTATTAGGGGCCAGAGGGAAGGATTATGCGGAGCACGATGTGGGGGATATATCGCCTTTTGCTGCATTAATGACGGCTTTGGCGGCCACCGTGGGGAATGGAAACATTGCCGGAGTGGCCACCGCCATTGCCACCGGCGGACCCGGGGCTCCCGTCTGGATGTGGATTTCGGGTTTCTTTGGGATGGCCACAAAATATGCGGAAGGATTTCTGGGGGTGAAATATCGGAAAGTGGCCGAAGACGGCACCATGGCCGGAGGCCCCATGTATTACATTCGATATGGATTGAAAGAAGGGACCTTCAGCAAAATTTTGGCCGCCACTTTCGCCGTTTGTGGAGCCTTTGCGGCCCTGTTTGGGACGGGAAATATGGCCCAATCCAACTCCATGGCGCTGGCATTTAAGAGCCAGTTTGGGGTGCCGCCACTGCTGAGCGGCACCGTTCTAACCCTTTTGGTGGGTTTGGTGATTATCGGGGGCATTAAACGAATTGGTGCGGTGGCGGAACGGCTGGTTCCCGGTATGATTGTGTTTTACTTTGCGGGTGCCCTGGCCGTGATCCTGTCCAATGTTTCGCACATTCTGGATGCCTTCGAGATTATTTTTACCTCCGCCTTTAGCACCCAGGCCGTGGGAGGGGCTCTTATCGGTACCTCCGTACAAAAAGCCCTCAGCCTGGGGGTAAGCCGAGGGGTGCTTTCGAATGAATCCGGTTTGGGATCGGCGGCCATCGCTCAAAGTGCATCCAAATCCAGCGATCCCGCCAAAAACGGCCTCATCGCCATGACCGGTACCTTCATCGATACCCTCGTAGTGAACACGATGACCACACTGACGATTGTCCTCAGTGGCATGTGGCTGTTGACGCCGGCGGTGGGGGTGGACCTGGATAAAACCCGGGTGGTCCTCGAGAATTTACACCCCCGGGTGATCGAAACGGCCCAACAGGTGGGTTATAACCTGTCCAACGGTGGATTATCCAGCACCGCCTTAACCGCGGCCGCCTTCAATACCGTGATTCCGTTTGGTATGGGGGGTACCATTATTGCCGTGGCCTCTTTCCTTTTCGGTTTTACCACCCTCATTGGCTGGGCTTACTATGGAGAACAGTGTTTGGAATACATTGCCGGTGTGAAGGTGAAGAAACCCTACCGTGTGATTTATATTGGATTGCTCTTTATCGGCGCCAATCTCCAGGGGCAGTATTTGAACGTCGTGTGGAACGTGGGGGATATTGCCAATGCCATGATGGCGTTCCCTAACCTGATTGGCTTATTGTTCCTGGCCGGCATTGTCGCCCGGATTACCAACGAGTCGTTTCGTGGTGGGCGCCGCATCTTTTAAAAGGGTACAGGAATGGGCCGGCTTTGTCCGGCGTCGCCGACGGTGACGCACCGTTTTGCAGGGTGCTGTGAAGGCGAAGGACCTCCCCGTTACCGGTGAGACCGGGGGGCGGTAAAACCGCCCGTACATCAGGGGAGGGAGGTTCCGTCCGGGGGCGTTGACGAAGTTTCCAGATAGCGGATGAGCTGGTTTAATGGTTCGGTTTTCCCCAACAGGATGAGAACGTCGTTGGATTGCAGGGTCTGATCAGGATCGGGATTGGGAAACACGTGTTTCCCCCGCCGGATGGCCACCACCGATACGCCGAACTGTTTTCGGAAATCCAATTGGGCCAGGGTTTTTCCCACCAGAGGAGCGTGTTGAGGCAAGCGAACCGCGCTGATTTCCACTTCCGGCAACTGAAGGTTGATGCGATCCATGGGCCGGGAGGTCCAGAGGGAACGGAACATTTGATAGCCGTCGGCCCGGATGTGCGAAACCAGTTTCTCGATCTCGTCTTTGGGTATCAGATACTGAGCCAGCACCCGGGTGAAGATTTCCACCGAGGTTTCGAATTCTTCGGGAATCACCTCGTTGGCGCCCAGTTCGTAAAGGGGATGGACTTCCTGTACATAACGGGTGCGTACGATCAGGTAACCGGAAGGGTTCAATCTGCGGACCAATTCGGTGATGTGCCGGGTGGCGGTGGGATCGTTAATGGCCACCACTACCACGCGGGCGGTTTCTATCCGGGCGCGGGAAAGCACCGGTTCTCGGGTCGCATCGCCGTAAAAAATGGGTTCGCCGCGGGCCTGTTCTTTTCGGACGGTGTCGGGATTGAACTCGATGATGGTATACGGGATGCCGGCGGCCCGGGCGGCCCGGGCCACATTCCGGCCGTTGACCCCAAACCCGATAATGACCAGATGATCGCTCAACGGCGAAGTCTCCCCGATCGCTTCATCGGGACGTTTAAGCCCCGACGGCAGGGGCAGCCGGGCCACAAAGGCCGCCACGTGAGGCCCCAGCGCCAGCAGAAAAGGGGTGCTCGCCATGCTCAATATGGTAACCGAGAGAAATTGCTGGTAAATGTCCCCGCCTAAAAGCCCGTTCTCCAGACCTACCCGGGATAAAATAAAGGAAAATTCCCCAATCTGTCCCAGCGCCAACCCCACCAGAATCCCTGTGCGCAGGGGAAATCCCAGAATCAGTGCCACGATGCCCGCAATCAACGATTTTAACAACAGTACCCCCCCTGTCATTAGCAAAATGGGTAAAATCTGCCGAAAAAGAAACCCCAGGTCCAGCATCATTCCGATGGAAACGAAAAAGAAAGTGGTAAATACATCGCGGAATGGAAGAATGTTGCCCAGGGCATGATGGCTGTACTCCGATTCGGAGATGATCAGCCCCGCCAGAAAGGCCCCCAGAGCCAGCGACAAACCCGCCTGGGCCGTCAACCAGGCAACCCCAAAGCATATCACCACGACCGAAAGCAAAAACAGCTCGTGATTGCGAGTGCGTGCCACCTGGTAGAGCAATCGGGGAACAACCCATTTGGCGGTTATGAGGACCAGACCAATGATGAGAATGCCTTTCGCCAGCAAAGGGGCCATAGAGGCATGCAAATGGATGGCCGAACCGGCTAAAAAAGGAGTGACCAGTATCATGGGTACAATAATGATGTCCTGAAAGATCAGTATACCCAGGGTGATTCCGCCGTGGGGACTGTCGACCTCGGCTCGTTCTTGCAGCAATTTTAAAACCACGGCCGTGCTGCTGAGGGCGATCAGAAAACCCAGTAGAATGGTCTCTCCGGTGGAGCCGGCGATAGCAAACTGCTGCACCAGAAAAAATGCCACCACCGATGTTAGGCCCACCTGCAAAGATCCACCCACTAAAACGGTTTTTTTGATCTGTAACAGCTTTTCCAGAGAAAATTCGATGCCGATGGTAAACAAAAGAAGCACGACTCCAATTTCAGCCAGCATTTCCACCTCATGCAGCGCTCGAATCAGCTTCAGACCGTAAGGCCCCACCACCATCCCGGTTACCAGAAATCCCACTATGGTTGGTATATTGAAACGGTGGCATCCGTACAGCACGATTACAGACAGTCCAAAAAGAATAACAATGTCTTTTAACAGTGGTATTTCCATGGATTTCCAGTCGGTTTCATTGGAAAACAATTTAATAAAAATCCAGAGGGGGGAAAGCGGTTTTTCCGAAATTATGGGCTCGGGATGACAAAGAGAGTAAGCGTTGATGAAAGGGGAGGAACCGTTATTCGGGTTCCGGTTCTCTTCCCTGCCGATGCCGTTTTAAAAACGTGCCGGCAAACCTTTTCCCTGCATCGGCGGCATTTCGTTGGAGTACAAAATGTTTTAGGGGATCAACAGAGACCCTCGGGGCCTGTTGGTACGGTGTTTCCGGGAGCGCCTTCGGAAACACCGTACCCGCCCGCGTCCGGGAGCCGTACATTCGCCGTCTGATCCTTCATCGGTTCTTCGGTGAAAGCCGATGGGGCGCGGTCCGATAAATGGCCCCCGATGCCGCTATGCCTTTACTTCCCAAGTATCGCCGCTTACCATCAATTGCTTGAGGTCGCCTTCGCCCTTCATGGTTTTCACCGTTTCTATCTGACGAAAGAAGGCTTCCTCATACGTTTCCATTTCGATACTCCGAAAAACACCCAGAGGAATGGGCATGTTTTCTTTGTCCGTTAGTTCCGCCAGCAGGGTTGCATAGGCCGTGTCCGGATTGTGCTGATCGTGTATCAGTATATCATCGGCCTGTTCAGGATCGTCCAGCTCTACCACCTCGAGATGAAAGCGGTGCAGTCTCAGGCCTTTTTTCTTCTCCTTCCCGAAGAGGAGAGGTTTACCGTGTTCCAGATAGAGGGCATGTTCCGGTTTCTCCTGAGGGTCGGTGACTTCTCGAAAGGCCCCATCGTTAAAGATGACGCAGTTCTGGTACACCTCTACAAAAGAGACCCCTTTATGCCGGGCTGCCCGGCGAAAGATTTCCGCCATATGCTTGGTGTCCCGATCCACAGTTCGGGCCACAAAGGTGGCTCCGGACGCCAGGGCTACTTTTATGGGATTAAAGGGATTGTCGATGGAACCATAGGGGGAGGACTTGGTCACCTGCCCCTTGGGACTCGTCGGGGAGTATTGGCCTTTGGTTAATCCGTAGATTTCATTGTTAAACAGGATGATGTTCACATTAACGTTACGCCGCATGATGTGAATCAGATGATTCCCGCCGATGCTTAATCCGTCGCCGTCTCCGGTGATGATCCATACGGAGAGTTCCGGGTTGGCCAGGCGAATTCCGGTGGCAATGGTGGGTGCCCGGCCGTGGATGCTGTGGATGCCGTAAGTGTTCATATAATAGGGGAACCGGCTGGAACAGCCGATGCCGGAAACAAAGACATACTTTTCCCGGGGAATACCCAGATCGGGAAGAACCCGCTTCAGGGTGGCCAAAATGGCATAGTCTCCGCAACCCGGACACCAGCGAACTTCCTGGTCCGAGGCGAAGTCCTGTTGACGAACTTTTTTTACGGGTATAAAGTGGGTGGATTGTGTCGCCATGATATTACCTCGCTAAGATTTGCTCGATTGCTTCTTTCAATTCCTGCACCATTAAAGGTTGCCCTTTGACCCGATTAAAGGAGACGGCATCGATCAGGTAACGATCCCGCACAATTCGGCTGAGCTGGCCCAGATTGACTTCGGGGATGAAGACGTGATTGAAATTGCGGATGTAATATTCCAGATTTCGGGGCAGGGGGTTCAGCCAGCGCAAATGGTAGTGAGACACCTCGCGTCCTTTCTTCCGCAATTCTTGCATCACGGTGACCACGGCGCCATAAGTGCTGCCCCAGCTCAAGATGAGCAATTCGCCTTCGTCGGGACCCTCAATTTCGGGTTCCGGTAGGATGTCCCGAATGCGTTCCACCTTTTCCGCCCGGAGTTTCACCATGCGCTCGTGGTTGTCGGGGTCATAGGAAACGTTGCCCGTGTTTTCTTCCTTTTCCAGTCCACCGATGCGGTGTTCCAGCCCGGGGGTTCCGGGCAACGCCCATTTACGGGCCAGGGTTTCCGGGTCGCGCTGGTAGGGCAGGTATTCCTCCCCGGGTTGGGCCGAAGTCAGAGCGATGGGAGGCAACTGATCCAGATCCGGGACGCGCCAGGGCTCGGCGCCGTTGGCCAGGTACAGATCCGAGAGCACGATTACCGGTGTCATATACTGGATGGCTACTCGGGCCGCTTCGAAGGCTGCATAAAAACAGTCCGAAGGACTCCGGGGCGCCACAACGGGAACCGGGGACTCTCCCGGGCGACCGTACAGGGCGAATAACAGATCCGCCTGTTCCGTCTTGGTGGGCATGCCGGTGCTGGGACCGGCCCGCTGGACGTCAAAGATCACCAGGGGAAGTTCGGTCATCACCGCCAGATTCAAAAATTCGGTTTTTAGGGCCATGCCCGGACCACTGGTCGCCGTAACGCCAAGATCGCCCGCAAAAGACGCTCCCACCGCGGCACCAATGGCGGCCATCTCGTCTTCGGCCTGGAAGGTCTTTACCCCAAAATTTTTATGGAGAGACAACTCATGAAGAATATCGCTGGCGGGAGTGATGGGATAACTTCCCACAAAAATATCCAGACCCGCCTTTCGTCCCGCCACAATGATCCCCAGAGAAAGGGCTTCGTTTCCGGTAATATTCCGATAAACGCCCGGCCGAATTTTCGCCGGTTCCACTTGATAGTGGGAAGCAAACAGTTCGGTGGACTCAGCAAAATTCCGCCCGGCCTTTAACGCCAGAATGTTGGCCTTTGCCAGCTCCGGCCGTTTGGCAAACTTCTTCTGAATCCATTCAATGGTCGGTTCCAAAGGACGATTGTACAACCAGTACACAATGCCCAGCGCAAAAAAATTCTTGCAACGGTCCTTCTCTTTCTGAGACAACCCCAGCGCTTCCAGCGCCTTTCGGGTCAGTTCGGTTACGGGCACCGGATACACCTGATAGCCCTTCAGGGAACCATCTTCCAGAGGGTTCTTTGGGTATCCGGCCAGTCGCAGGTTCCGCTCGGTGAAGTTGTCCTCATTCACGATGATGATGGCGTTCGGTTTCAGGTATTTGATGTTCACCTTCAGAGCGGAAGGGTTCATCGCCACCAGAACGTCCACCTTATCTCCCGGGGTGTAAATGGGGTGGCTGCCGAAATGGATTTGGAACCCCGAAACGCCGTACGTGGTTCCGGCGGGGGCCCGAATCTCCGCCGGGAAATCGGGAAACGTACTCAGCTCGTTGCCAATCAACGCCGTCGTTCGGGTGAACTGCTTGCCGGTCAGCTGGATGCCATCGCCGGAATCCCCTGCAAACCGAACGGTTACATCATCGACCTTGATGACTGTTTTATGGGTCTTGGCCATTGTATCCGTATCCTTTCCTATTTTCTTTTGTGGAGCTAATTTAACTCTTTTTTCGGCAAATGCAATGCTTCTTGAAATCGCTGTCAGGCGGTTCCAAAGGTAGGAAAAAAAGAAGCATTTCGGCGGGCACCGGGAATGCCTCTTCCTTTTCGGGAATACGAAAGGGTAGGGGGGACTCTGCCTGGAAGCCCCTGACATCACTTAACACGCCCCTCCAGGTGCACCTGTTGAAGTATGTGGTGGAAGCGTTCCTGGAGTTCCCGGGCCAGGGGATGCCCCGTTGCCAGTTGGGTTTCTATGGCCTGAATCGTATCGTAATAGAGCTGCCAGCCGCGGCGTTCCCGCGAAAGCTGTTGAGCCAAAGGGCTGGGGTTGCCGGAGATGAAATCCAGTGCCTGCCTCAGGCGACGGGCACCCGTTTGAATAAATTCGTGTCCTTTGTCGAACCGGCTCTGCTGGTAAAAGTGGGTGGCCTTCAGGGCAAAGCGGAGTAAAGTGACTATCCGGGGGATGGGAGAGATAAAGCAGCCGGTAAACGGATCGACCCGG
This sequence comes from bacterium, assembly GCA_015485355.1. GTDB lineage: Bacteria > Calditrichota > Calditrichia > RBG-13-44-9 > J042 > JAADJD01. Next base: position 46,026 of record WFTQ01000091.1, read on the forward strand.
GATTTAATGGCATGGATGTCCCCGGAAAGGGCCCGGGCGTATGCGGAAAAATACAGGATGCGAATATAGTCTCCAATGAGTTTGCCGATGGCGGCCATTTGGATCGCTGGGCCCGCAAAGGCCTCTTTATCGTGCCGCATAATAAGACCATCTTTGTGCAGGTAGGCCAGCCGGGGAGGCGTGTTCGCTAAAACGGACAGCAGATAGGCCTGATCTTCGGCCCGACCGATAAATCCAGGGGTAAAAGGACGATGCCGACGCAGGGCATCCACTAAAATACCGGTGGTCCCCCCGGTAACGTGCACCCGCTGCAAACAGGTGGTTTTCCCGTCGGGAGGGTTGGAACCGTAACGAGCCATCATCTCCGCCCGAGTGGAAAGGGCCTGGGGTAAAACGCTGCAGAAAATGAATTCATCCGGTGCCAGGGTGCGCTGGGGAAAGGGTACATCCGGGGTGAACAGAGAACGGTGAATATCTTTCTGGTTAACCAGCGCCCCGGCGATCATACCCAATTCCACCGGATGGCCGGTGGCGTCCTTTCCCGTGGCGCCCCAGAGGGCGGTTCGAAAGTGTTCCAGCGCCGAGAAACCCGTCTCTTGGATCAGAACATCCTGAGGGAACACCTGATCCAGATCGATTTTAAAGGTGGCCTTGGTCTCCGGACGAACAAGAACCTGCCAGAGGGCGGCAACGGCTTTTAAGAAGCTGAAATGACGCCCGTATTCACCGTCCACACCAAAGGCGAACAGCAGGTCCGAGGGGTCCTTTTGATTCAGGAACGCCTGGGCGGCCGGAGCCAACACCTGGTGAATGATCATACGGGTTTCTCGTTCGGAAAAGAAGAAAATATCCAGATGAGGAAACGGCCCGGCCTGTTGTAAGGTTTCCAGCAAGTAATCCACGGCAATGCGTTGCAAACCTTCGTGGGTAACAGAGATGGAAAGGATACAGGGGATCCGTTCTCCGGGTTTCAGATGGCCCCGTTGCACTTCGAAGGCCATGGCCTGGTCCAGTCCACGAAGACCGTAGATAACCTCGTTCTGTTCGGGAGGTACGCCCACGGGGATGGGATGGTCGTACCAGAATTGTTGCGGTTCGGTCAGGATCGCTTTCAAGGCCGATTGTAAATGTGGAGAAAGAGGCAGTTTTTCGATAGGCCGGGAAGCGGGTGGAAGGGTCAACAGTACGTTGGCTGTAAAGAGCAATTGCCGGGCGGGGTGTTTTAG
>WFTQ01000092.1 GCA_015485355.1 bacterium
GTAATAATTCAATCCTCCACCCCGGGTCCCCACCCAGATTCCCCCGGCGCGATCTTCATAAATCGACCAGACATAATCATGACTGATACTGGTGGGGTTCTCCCGGTCTTGCAAAAAGCGCCGGAATATCCCGGACTGTGGATCAAAGATATTGAGTCCTCCCCCGTAAGTGCCCACCCACAATTTTCCCCGCCGGTCCTTTACAATGGCGGGTATGGTTCGATAGCTTAAAGCGGTGGGATCGGCGGGATCACTCTTCCAGTGTTGAAACTCCCCTGTAAAGGGGTCGAAACAATCCAACCCTCCCGTGGTTCCCAACCACAATTTTCCTTTTTCATCCCGATAAATGGCAATCACCCGATTGCTGCTGGGGGTGTCGGGATCGTTGGGATCGTGCTTCCACTGCGTAAAAGTGCTATCGGCTATGTCGAAACGAATCAATCCTCCCCCCCGAGTGCCGATCCACAAGACTCCTGCAGGGTCCCATTGCAAAGCCCAGATGCGGTTGTGCGGTAAACTCGCGGGATCATCCGGATCGTGCTTCCACACGGTGAATCGGTTTTGGGCGGGATCGTAACAGTTCAACCCGCCCCCATCGGTGCCGATCCAAATGCGCCCCTCTACATCCAACGCCAAGGCCCGAATGGTATTGTGGCTCAACTGATCGGCTTCTCCCCCCCGAGAGACCCAGAAGGTAAATCGATCCCGTTCGGGATCGTACCGGTTCAGGCCGCCATTGCGCGTCCCGATCCATAAATACCCCTGGTGGTCTTCCAGGACGGCATAAATGTAATTATCGGATAACGACGTGGTGTCCCCGGGGATGTGCTTGTACACTCGGAATTCGTATCCATCGAAACGGTTTAATCCGTCTTCCGTACCGATCCAGATAAAGCCCTTTCGATCTTGAATGATATCCAGTACCGAACTCTGAGAAAGGCCTTGTTCGAGGGAGTAATGAAAAAATTCATACCGCTGGTACTGTTGTCCCGGCACGGAAGACAGAGCGGCGAATTCCAGGCAGAGCGTCAGCAGGATCAGTTGGGTAAGGTCAGCTCTGGAACATGCTTTTCTTTTCGCCATCAACGGCTCCACAGCCCCATTTCTGGTGGATTGGGTAATCCCCGCACCTCCAACTCCCGTTTCGTAAAATACGTATCTTTAAAAATTCTGACAATAGGCGATTGTGTAAAATTCACCCGGCGACCCTGGAAAATCGGGTCGCTTCCATCCCTCTAACCGTTTCTTGGGACGTTCAACCGAAGGATCACCAGCGCCCCTCAGCCTGAGCGGGGCGCATGGATGGAGCCACGCTCCGCCGTTCGCAAGCTATCGGATGAAGAGCATTTTCTGAGACCTGGAATCATATCCCACCCGAAGCACGGCAATATACAACCCCGAGGCAACGATCCGCCCGGAATCGTCCCGACCATCCCAGCGGACGCGGTAAGTCCCCGGCTGATAGGGCGCCTCCCACAATCGGCGTACCTCCTGTCCCTTGGCATTATAGATCACCAGGGTAATTTTTTCTCCCGCCCCCTTTAGCTGTTCCGGTATAGAAAACCGCAGGGTGGTGGAGGGGTTGAACGGATTGGGGAAATTGGGATGCAGTACAAATTCCATGGGGATTTCCTTTGGGGTGGCGGAAACCATGCCCAGAAAGGTTCGATTGCCGTTAAAATCCACATCGAACAATCGGTAAAAATAGGTTGTACCGTTGGTAACGGTTTGATCTTCAAATGTATATTCCCGCCGGGTGGCGGAGTTTCCGCTCCCTCGCAACGTCTTGTCCGACTGATAGGTGGCAATATCCACGAAAGGCCCGCTCTCGCCGGCGGCGCGCTGCAAAATGAAACCCAGATTGTTGACCTCCGATTCGGTGACCCAGCGCAAAAGCACCTTTCCATGGCCCGGTAAGGCTTCGAAGACGGACAACGTTACCGGCAGGGCATTGTCCCCGGTGTTGGAAGCAATCGTAAATTCCGAAAAGGCGGTTAATCCAGCGGCGAATAAACGGTTACCGATCCGGGTGGTATTCAAAGGCACCCAGGGGGACGTATTATCGGGGCGTTTAACAATGACCAGGCGATCGGGATTCGAAACGCCCGGCAAGTTGTTGATATCCAGGGAAATGGTATAGGTGATATTGGTCAAATCCGGTGTGGAAACCACCCAGTAGCGATCGGGGGCCACCACATTGGGCGTCACCGTGGAACCGTCCGGCGCTGTGGCCGAACCGGAGAAGGCGTTATTGGTGGGGCCCGTATTGTAGCGCACCACGGTTACCGATCCACCGTCGGGATCGGTGTTGCCGGTGAAATCCAGCGTGGCCCCTGTGGAGCCCATCAAGAACTCTCCGGTCTGGGACGATCGAACGGCCGCCGTGGTGCTGTTACCGCCTTCGACTACGGTCATTATCTGATCGACTTCTATATCTGTAAAAACACTGGTAATACCGGTATATGGCCAATATACCGTCAGGGAATCGATCCGGGTGGCACTGCCCAGCCCAAAATGAGCCCGCAGATTTACGCTCCCCAGACCATAAGTGGGGGTAATCTCTCGGAGTTGCCAGATGGGGCCCGACCCTGGGTCGGCCTTGACCCGGATGCGAGTACCGATACCCTGTCGATTGGAACTGGTGCCCTGGGCGATAAAAATGCCATAGTGATTCGTATTGCCCTGGGTTTTCAATTCGTTATGATAGAGATTGTTTTCATTGAACCGATCGTTATGAACCACCATCAAATCCAGAAACCCATCATGGTCGTAATCCGCAAAGGCGCATCCCCTGGAATTATTGGTATCCGTGGCGACGATGGTGTTGGTGATTTTGGTAAACGTGTAGTTGGGGGGACCATCGTTGCGGTAAAGAAAATTGTAAACCACCCAGCCGGCATCTTTGGCATTGGCCACAAATAAATCCAGATCTCCGTCGTTATCATAATCGCCCCAGGTGGCCCCGTAGGAAGGGCCGCCATCATTGACAATGACTCCCGTCGTTATTCGGGTAAAGGTGCCATCGCCGTTGTTTTGATACAAGTAATTGTTCTCTCCGATAGAATCTCCCTTCGCATTGGTCAGGAATAGATCCAGATCGCCGTCGTTGTCATAATCGGCCCAGGTCGCCCCGTGAGTAATGACCGTATCATTGAAGGTAGCGGTCAAAATTCGGGTAAAGGTGCCGTTGCCGTTATTGCGATAGAGATGGCTGGAATTGTTTCGACCACCCGAACAGACGAAGACATCCAGATCGCCATCATTATCAAAATCCCCCCAACTGTGGGCGGCGGAAAAGGTGGAATCCTGCAATAAATCCCCTGCCGCTGTATTCGCCAGTTGGGTCAGGGTGCCGGTGCCATCGTTTTCGAACAGGAAAGGCGCCCGGGGTAAGGGCGTGGAGGCTCCCAACCGGGGTGTTCCGTTGGTAACAAACAGATCCAAATCGCCATCTCCGTCGTAATCAATCCAGGCACAACTGGCCGAGTGTTCGTCTTCGTTGACCGCATCGCCCGTGGTGATCATGGTAAACGTGCCATCGCCGTTGTTTTCAAACAAATCATTATTGCGGGTTCCCCCAAAAAGCGGCAGTGCGTCATACGTTGCGGTGGTCACGTAGACATCGGGATCATCATCTCCGTCGTAATCGCCCCAGGCGGCTCCCGCCGAAATCATACTTTCGGTAACAATATCGCCGGTGGTAATCTGGGTAAATACCCCTCCCCCATCATTGCGATAAAGAAAATTTTCCATCGGTACACTTTCGGCACCGTTCGTAATAAAAAAATCCAGATCCCCGTCCATATCGTAATCGATCCAGGCAATGGTATTAGACGCCCCGGGTTTCGGCCAGGTAATCGTTACCCGGCTAAACGGATCCTGGGCATGCAAAAGCCCTGTAGACATAATGGCCACCAGTACCAGTATTCTGCCGTGTTGCTTCCCCATTGTTGCATGAATTCCCATCTGATGCCTCCTTTCTGTTCTCCCTCAAGGACCGAAATGATTTCAATGACCCAGTATAATTCAAATTAAAAACCGCCCACTCTTCGCCTTGTCGGGTTGCTCACTATTTTTTAAAAGTCTTTTTTATTTTTGACCGGGACCGGGTAAATTTCTCCGGGGCGGCTTCGCTGCTCCGATGGGGTTGGAAATGGGTTTCAAAAAGGGCAACTATTAAAGGTAACCCTAAGAAAGGCAAATCAGATGGTGCGGATTACCCGGGTATACACCCGAAGTGGAGATCAAGGATACACGCATTTGGCAGGAGGACAAAAGGTGGGCAAATCGGCTCAACGCATTGAAGCTTATGGCAGCGTTGACGAACTTAACGCCTTTTTAGGCTGGGCGGCCGAAGCGATCCGGGAAGCGGGACCATTCCAAACCATGGTCCAGCAAATTCGCAGGATTCAGCAGGAACTTTTTGATCTGGGTGCCCAACTGGCGGTGCTGGCAGAGGATCGTCGGGAAAATACTCCGGCCGTTTCATCGGCGGCCATCCAACGATTGGAGAAAGAGATTGATCAAATGAACGAATCGTTACCGTCGTTAACGTCCTTTATTCTGCCCGGGGGCGGAGAAATTGCCGCCCGTTTGCACATGGCCCGCACGGTCTGCCGACGGGCCGAGCGGGAAGTGGTGCGACTTTCCGAACAAGAGCCTCTGGAAGGAAAAGCAATCGCCTATCTGAACCGTTTAAGCGACTGGCTGTTCGTGGCCGCCCGTTACATCACCTGCCGCCTGCGGGAAGAGGAAATACTCTGGAAAGGGGGAAAGTAAAGCGAGCCACCGGGCGGACTCGAACCGCCAACCTGCTGATTACGAATCAGCTGCTCTACCGATTGAGCTACGGTGGCTTCGATCCATTCAATTTAAAAGAACACCCGGCATAACGCAACGATAAATTCATAATCTCCGCCCCTCCGGAGGGTCTCGTTTAATAACAAGCTCATCGAAAAATTGTCAAAACACGACAGGCCAAACCCCTCCCCTGCAGACGGAGCGGATGATGCCCTGATCTCTCCCTCCTTCCGCCTGGAGGCCCGGCCTTCCAAAATCCTTTTTCCCCCAACGGAAGGGTTTACAACACCGAAAATTTGCTGTAAATTGATTCCCGTACAACGATTTTGGGAAAGGGGAGAATCATGTCCAATCGTTCTATGGTACCAAGTGTTCTATTCCTATGCATCTGGCTGGGATCGGCGCCGGCCGGTGTGAAGGTGATCATGCAGGAAACCTTTTACCATTCGGGTGCACCCGACAGTTCAATCACCACCGTGTTTTTTATACGGGAAGATCGCCTCCGCATCGATATAAAAGACGCAAACCAGCCCATGTCTTACATTTTCGACCGATCCAGGAATGTTTCCCACATGATCGACCACCATCGGCGCCGGTACACAACCCTGACTCCGGAAGACGTCCAGCAAATGGTTTCCCAGGTGCAATCGGTTCTGGATCAGGCCATTCAATCCCTGCAACAGCAATTGAAAGACCTTCCGCCGGAGCAGCGGGAAATGATGGAACAGATGATGAAACAACAGATCACACAATCAGCGACACCCCAGGCACCCACCATGACTCTGAAAAAAACGGGAAGCGGAGAAACCATCGGGCCCTGGATTTGCGACCGGTGGGAAATATACCGGGACAACCAGAAAAGCGAAGTCGTATGGGTCACCCCTGTGGACCGTCTGCCGGAGGGCAACATCATCCTCGGCGTGTTCAGGGATTACGGAAAATTCTGGGCGAACGCCCTGGAAACATTTGTGGACAATATGGGTATGGAACTGTTTTCCCCGGACCTTCAGAAAAAATTGCAGGGAATCCCGGTCGCCAGCATTCGCTACCGATATGGTCAACAAACAGCCCGGTGGAAAATCCTTTCCCTGGAGGAACAATCTTTTCCGGATTCCCATTTTCAACCCCCGTCCGGTTACCAATATCAGGAGCCTCAGCGATTCTGGCAAACCGACCGCTGAATTTCACTCTCTCTGTTGCGGCGGCCGATACACAGAACGGGATAAGGGGTCACATCGTCGCCCACGGCTTCGGTCACGTCCTCCACCAACCCCTTGGTTGGTATGCGTAACGGGCAAGATCGCTCCGCTTGCGTCATTCGGTCTTCGCCGGAGCGACTTTCGACTCCCGCAGGCCACTGCTCCACGATTTTCTACACCGGAATGCGTTTCGGAGGCACGCTTCCTTTTTCGCCTCCCAGGCTTCAGAATGCTCCTCCTATGTTGCCTTGGGTATGCGTTGAGAAAGAACGGCGTGGGTTTTCAACGGCATTTTCCCGGGCGTGCAGGCTTTTTCGTCGCCATCCGCTTTCCATTCTCCGCCTTTATTCCCAAAATCGCCGTCGATCCTTTTGTTCAGCCATTCGTTTTTTACCCTACCGGCAACACCCGCTATTGGCGAATCTCCACCGCCAGGATGGACACATCATCTTCCAGGATCTCCCGGCGGGTCCACTCCTGCAAGTCCTTCAATACCTGCTGGATGCTGTCGTTCAGGGGCAAATGCCGGGAGGCGTTCAGGGTTTGCAAAAGACGGTCTGTACCGTACATTTTTTGATTGGGTGATCGGGCCTCGATAATCCCGTCGGAATACATATAAAAGCGGTCGTCTTTGGTAAAGGGAATTTGCACTTCGGAATACTCCCATTGTTCCATAAAGCCGATGGGCAATCCAGAAACCTGCACCAGCCGGGGACCGTTGATTCGGGAGAGATGCACGATGGGAGGATGGCCGGCGGAGACGAAGCGGAACTCGCGATCGACCACATTAAATAAACCGTAAATGATGGTGAAATATTGGCCGGTTTCCGCATCCATCGGGAAGCGTCGATTCAGCTGATTGGCCACCTCTGCCGGCGGGGTAATGGCATACCGGGGAGGATTTTCCAAGCGGGTTTTAATAATAGAAGACTGATCGAGCACCGGCGATAACAGGCGGGAGAGGGTCACGGCCAGCAGGGCGGCGGCGACACCATGCCCGCTGACATCCAACAGATATACCCCCAGATTGTTTTCATCCAGGCTGAATACATTTAAAATGTCTCCGGCCAGTTCCTCGCAGGGTTTAAAATGCCAGGCCACTTCGAAATGGGGATTGGCCGGAAGGGTGGAGGGTAACAGCGATTCCTGAATCTTCGCCGCGGCTTCCAGGTCGCGGCGCATTCGACGGTTGGCCTCTTCCAGTTCCTCGTTGCGCTGGGACAGTTTGCGTTCCAGATGCACGATCCGCTCACCCGCCCGCAAGCGCACCCGCAACTCATCCTGGTTGAACGGCTTTATCAGAAAATCATCGGCTCCCGCCTCCATGCCCACCACCACATCCTCCTTCAACGACTTGGCCGTTAACATAATGATGTACACATAATCCTTCCGGGGATATTCCCTCACCCGCCGGACCAATTCCAGCCCATCCATTACCGGCATCATCCAGTCGGTGATAATCAGGGAAAAATGATCGGTGCGAAACTTCTCCCAGGCCTCTTCTCCATTTTTTACCACCGTAACCGTATACCCCCAACGCTCCAGGGTTTTTTGCAATAATCGACGGGAAATGTTGTCATCATCGGCCACCAGGATTTTGAAACCTTTCTCGCTCATAACGTTCCTTTGCTCTTCGGTTCAGGTTGATTTTATGAAACGGCCACCGCTTTCCTCACGAAGCGAAGCACCCGCCCGATTTCATTCTGCAACTCCTCGCGGCGGATGGGTTTAGCCACGTAACCATCCATATCCGCCGAGAGACACTTCTCACGATCGCCTTTCATGGCATGGGCGGTTAAAGCGATGATGGGTGTACGCCGACCGGTTTCCTTTTCCTGACGGCGAATTTCGGCAGTGGCCTCAAAGCCATCCATCTCGGGCATCTGAACATCCATTAAAATCAGATCCACGGGATGATTCCGCCAATATCGAACCGCTTCCGCTCCATTATTGGCCACGATTACCGAACATCCCAATTTTTGTAACAAACGGAGAGCCAATCTTTGATTTACCGCATTATCTTCGGCAAGTAAAATTTTAAGTCCCTGTAGGGGGAACGCAGCTTTCCCCGAAGCGGGGGCATTCTGGGACGCTGCAGCGGCGGGAAGGTCGACCGGGCTTTCGCTCAGGGCTCGCAAAAGGGTATCCATCAACTCCGATGCGGTTATCGGTTTGATCAAATAGGCGACGATGTTCAAGCGTCGGCATTTTGACAGGTCTTCCGGAGTCCCCCCGGAAGTGAGCAAGATGACAGGGACCCGCCGATAGCGACGTAAACGCCGCAAGCGTTCCACAAACATAAAGCCGTCGGTTCCCGGCATCTGTCCATCGGTGATCACCAATTGAAAAGGGGGATCGCTGCGCTTGAGACATTGCAGGGCCTTTTCCGCCGTGGGTACCACGGTGGGCTGTAATCCCCAACCCTCCAGCATTTCCTGCATCAAACGCCGATTGATCGCATTATCGTCCACGACCAGAACCGTTACTTGTTGCAGCCGCTGCGTGGCCGATTCCCATTCCGGCCGAACGGGTTGGGGGGCGACAGCCAGGTGAATGGTAAAATGAAACACACTGCCCGGTCCGCCTTTTCGGGGATTTCCCAGAAATTGCACCACCTCATCGGGTACCGGACTTTCCACCCACATGCGGCCTTGCATCAATTCCACCAGTCGCCGGGAAATGGCCAGCCCCAATCCCGTCCCCCCGTATTTTCGGGTGGTCGACCCATCGGCCTGGGTGAACATATCAAAGATTTTTTCCTGCTTGTCTTCAGGAATACCGATGCCCGTATCAATCACCTGGAAATTCAAGGGAATCTTATCCTCGGCGGCCGCGGGGCCGGGGGATACGCGTACCACAATCTGTCCCTCCTCGGTAAACTTGATGGCATTGCCTACCAGATTGACCAGAATCTGGCGCAGGCGACCGGCATCGCCCACCATCCGCACCGGAATGGAGGGATCAATCCAGTACACCAATTCCAATTGTTTTTGCCCGGCTCGCAGGGACAGGGTCTTGAGCGTCTCGCCGATCACCTCGCGCAAGACGAAGGGCTCGGCCACTAAATCCAGTTTGCCCGCCTCTATCTTCGAGAAGTCCAGAATATCGTTAATGATCAACAAGAGATTCTCCGCCGATTGTTTCGCCAGCTCCAGGAATTCGCGCTGCTGGGGCTGCAGCTCCGTATCCAGAGCCAGTTCAATCATCCCCAAAATGCCATTCAATGGGGTGCGAATTTCATGACTCATGTTGGCCAAAAATTCGCTCTTGGCCCGACTGGCCGCTTCAGCCGCTTCCTTAGCCTCCCGCAAAGCCCGTTCGGCCTGCTTCCTTTCGGTTATGTCTCGAATAATCCCGGTGAAGAAAACATCCTTCCCAATTCTCCAGGTCGCCAAAGAAAGTTCCAACGGAAATACGGTTCCGTCCTTGCGTAATCCTTCCAGTTCGACCGTTTTACCGATGATCCTGTGCCTGCTTCCCCTGTTGATCCTTCGAATCCCTTTCTGGTGCAAGTTCCTATATCTTACGGGCATCAACATCGTCAACGATTTTCCTATAACTTCCGCCTCATCATAACCGAACATCGATTCCGCCCCTTTATTCCAGGATACGATGTTTCCATGGCGGTCTGCAGTTATTATGGCATCATTGGCCGATTGAGTAATGGCCCGCAAACGCATTTCCGAGTTCCTTAAAGCGCTTTCGACGGCCTTTCGTTCGGCGATTTCTTCTTCCAATTTGCGTGTTCGTTCCCGCACCAGATTTTCAAGGTTCAATTGGGCATTTTGAAGCTGACGTTCTACTTTCTTTCGGAAATGAATTTCTTCTTGCAATTTGGTATTCATATCCTGAAACATCTGAAAATTTCTGCGCACCTTTTTTACCATGGGGCGAAATATCACCAGCGCCTCAAAAACCAGCAGCAACAACACACTGATCACTATAAAGGTCTCGTAGCGGCGCAGCTGCTGCACCCGCTTCCGCGCCTCTTTATCGTATTGAAACACAATTTTATCCATCATTTGCAAAAAGTATGGCGACGCCAGAACAATATTTTGAATCAACGGGGAGTGGTAGGATAGTTGATTTAAAGTGGCGGGATCCATTTCCAGAATGTCATCCACCGAAGCTTTTATCAACCGAAAGTAGGGATCAATATTCTGGAATAATTCCAACACTTCCGGACTATTGTCTCCATGAAGTTGCAATTCGGCATCGCCATGGATCAAACCCAGATGCACCCGGGCCCATTCCGTGACCGTTTGGGTCAACTGATCGCGTTTTTCTAAACGGTGCCGCCCCATCCCCGACTGAACCAAAAGGAGCACCTCTTTGGTCAATTTCTGGGATAACATTCTTTGCCGTCCGGACAAATTAATCACCGGCGCATCGGAAGCTTGTTTGCTAAGAACAATCTGAATCAGCGAGTAGGCCGTGATACTTAAACAAGCCATCAAAGATAAGGCAATGATGTATCGGACGGTAAGCTCACGGGTATTGGCACTTTTCATTATTCCCCCTTATTGGAATTGATCCCCCATTCGCCATTTTAATTGGAATCGATACCCAACAATCCATGCCGACCTTTCCCCTCCATTGTTCCAGGGCATTATAGAACCAGTCCTTCTTTGCTCTTCTCCACATAACGTTGAATGGTTTCTTCCAATTCCTGCCGTTTTATGGGTTTGGTGATATAATCGTCCATCCCGGCTTCGAGACACTTTTCCCGATCTCCTTGCATCGCATGGGCCGTGAGGGCGATTATGGGAATGCGTTCCTCGTTTAAGGTTGATTCGATTTCCCGGATGTTTCGTGTGGCGGTCAATCCATCCATCTCGGGCATTTGCACATCCATCAATATCAGATCGAAACGGCCCTTTTGATACATACGAATGGCTTCCAGGCCATTGTTGGCGATGCTCACCCGATAGCCCAGTTTTTCCAACATACGCTTCGCCAGCTTCTGATTTACCGCATTGTCTTCCGCCACCAGGATGTGGCGCTTTTTGTCCTCCGGCACTTCTGTGGATGCGAGTGTTTCCGTTTTGGGTGGTGCGGGTGCCTGAGCCGGAAGATGCAACAATTCCATGATGGCGTTGAACAATTCCGACGGCGCCACCGGCTTGATCAACCATTTTATTTTCCCCTCTCTCCGGTAGCGAACAGGATGGCGTTTCTGTTCGGTGGAGGCCAAGACGATGAGGGGAAGGGACTGGAGCCGGGGATACTCCAGGAATTCTTTCACCCTCGCCTTATATCGGGAGGCATTCACCTCCATGTCCAGAATCATCAGATGATAGGCCTGTTCAGGGGTCGCGGCTGTCAGAAGCCGCCGCCATCCTTCTTCCTGCAAAGGCACACTTTTTACCTGTAGTCCCCATCGGCGAATGACGTCGGCCACAAATTGGCGATTGGTGGTGTGAGGATCGATGAGCAATACCCGCTTCCCCCGCCAATCCGGCTCTGTGGCGATATCCGAAGCGGACTCTTCTTTCTTTATCCGAAATCGAGCGGTAAAATGGAAGACACTTCCCGGCCCGCCCTTTTCGTCCCGGGGCAAGGTATTGGGACTTTCAACCCAGATTTCTCCATGCATCAGGTGCACCAGTTTTTTACAAATGGCCAATCCCAGTCCGGTACCCCCAAACTTTCGGGTCACCGAGGCATCCGCCTGGGAAAAGGCGTCGAAAATCACCTGCAATTTTTCCTCCGGCACCCCCACCCCGGTATCGGCCACCGAAAAATGCAGCCACACCTCCCCCTGGTGTTGCTGCTGCGGCTCTACCCGCACCACCACCTCGCCTTCCTGAGTAAACTTGATCGCATTGCCCACCAGATTGACCAGTATTTGTCGCAGGCGGGCCGGGTCCCCGACCAGCTGATCCGGACAATCGGGGTGAACATAGTAGGCCAGTTCAATGTGCCGCTGATGGGCTTTTACGGCCAGGCTTTTCATGGTGTGCCCCACTTCGTCCCGGAGTTTAAAATCCACCGACTCCAGTTCCAATTTGCCGGCTTCGATTTTGGAAAAATCCAGAATATCGTTAATAATGGTCAACAACGATTCTGCCGAGGAACGAATGATTTCCAGGTATTCCCGTTGTTCCGGGGTTAATTCGGTCTCCAGGGCCAATTCGGTCATCCCGATGATCCCATTCATTGGGGTGCGGATTTCGTGACTCATGTTGGCCAAAAATTCGCTCTTGGCCCGGGTGGCATCCTCGGCTTTTTGCCGGGCGATTTCCAGTTCATTGATCGTCAGCGTCAGTTGGTTGGCCTGTTCTTCCAGCGCAATTTTCGCCTCTTCCAGGTCGGCAGCATATTGTTCCAGGTCATGCTCGGCCAGTTTCCGTTCGGTAATGTCGCGAAACACCACCTGATAGGCTTTTTTTCCCTGGTAAAGAGTGGGTACCGCCGCCACTTCCGCATAAAACTCGCTACCATCCAAGCGTATCAGCACCTCATCGATCAAAGGCGCTTCTTTCTCTTCTTCCATATTCTTGATCCGTTCCCGAACAACATCGTGAAAATCCGGGTGAATAAATTTAAAAATCGGTTGTCCGATAAAATCTTCCGGTGTTTTTCCCCCAAATATGCGAATACCGGCCTGATTAATAAACTTGATCACACCATCCTGATGAATGATGATTCCATCGGGGCTCAGTTCCACCAGACGCCGGTAGCGTTCTTCGCTTTCCAGACGCGCCTGTTCGTTTTGTTTGCGCTCGGTAATATCTTCTTTGATAGCCAGAAAATGGGTGATGCGCCCTTCTTCATCTTTAATGGGGGAAATCATGGCCGTTTCCCAGAAGAGCTCCCCGTTCTTCTTTTTATTGCAAAATTCTCCCCGCCAGGCCCTGCCCGCGGTGATGGTCTGCCAGAGCTCGCGGTACATTTCCATCGGATGGAGACCCGATTTTAGAATATTGGTTTTCTTCCCGCGCACTTCATCAAACGTGTAACCGGTCACTTCCGTAAAGCGGGGATTCACATACTCGATTCGGCCTTCCGTATCGGTGATCACCACAATATTGGCGCTCTGTTCCACCGCAAAAGACAGCTTCCGAAGCTTGTGCCGCTGTTCCCGCTGGTCGGTGATGTCAATGGCAATGACAAACACCCCTTGAACCATACCGTGGGCATCGTGATAGGGAAGAAATTTGCAATCCAGATAATGGCCTTCCAGGGTCAGGGTGTTTTCGATTTTTTGTCCTCGCAAGGCCTCTTCGACAGCATGTAAAATTTCCGGATATCCGGTGTAAAGCTCGTAAATATTTTTTTTCAGCATGTCTTGACCGGACATCGGGAGGCCCTGGATGCCCTGTCCTTCGGCGAGGATAAACTTTCCATTTCGGTCCACGGCAAACATCATCACGGGCAGATGGTTGATCAAGGTTTTCAGCCGTTCCTGGCTTTCCCTCAGCGCCCGTTCGATGCGCCGACGTTTGGACTCTAAAAAGCGCTGCCGAACAATCAAGACGGCCAGAAAGGATACCAAAACGGCATACACCATAAAAGCGGGATACGACATGTACCAGGGTGGTCGAATTTCGACCGGGACCTCGGTAACGCCACTCCAGAGCATGCCGCTCTGCTGAGCTTGAACCTGAAAAATATATTTTCCGGGCTTCAAACTGCGGTATACCACGCGATTGGGCTGATGCGGCGAATGCCAGCCGGGGTCGTGACCCAGCAGGCGAGCCCGGTAAATGACTTTGTCTCCGGGATAGATCAGCGAGGAAAAACGGATTTCCAGATAGGTTTCCGAAGCGCGCGAACGAACGGCTTCCCGGTTTCCCCAACTCTCCCTCCCGTTTAAATTCACATTCAAAATTTGGGGATTGGGAGTTTGCAGCGGTTCCAGACGGCGATGATTATAATATGCAACGCCCTCATACGTCCCAAACCAAACCCGACCTTGAGCATCCTGCACAATGGAACGAAAAGCAATCGTGGTGCTCGGCAGTCCGTCCCTATCCGTAAATCGTAACAACTGATTGCGATAAAATCGGAACACCCCCACTTCCGTACCGATCCACAACGATCCTTTTCGATCCAGATGCAGCGCCTTGATCGGCAATTCCCGAATCTCGGACAGCGGTTCCGGGAGGTACAAATTGCCCTGTTGTTGTACCCAAAGCCCTCGATCGGTTCCCAACCAGATGGTCCCGTTGCTGTCGACGGCCAGATCGTTTACCTGAATATCGCCGGCGGAGGAATCGGGGATGGGACAGCTTAGATTTTCGAAGTAGCCGCTCGTTTTCCGGTACCGGTAGAGATAGTTTCCCCCGCCCTGAGACCCCAGATAAATTTGCCCATCGTCACCGCGGCGGATGACGTGAATGGGCGAAAAGATGCCATAGGACGCATCCAGACGATGAAACGTTCCATCCCGGTGCCAGGCAAAAACCGCCGCACAGTTACTCAAAGCCACCCATACCGTGTCCCGCGCATAGGGGAACAGGTCAAAGATGGTGGAATTCTCACAAAGATAGAGCGGAGGGGTTCCGGGATCAGGGAAAAAGGTCAGGCGGCCATCTTCATGACCCAGAATCCACTTATCCCCCCAGGGCAATACGGTGGAGATCATGGCTTCCAGAGGGGCGTCCTGGAAAATCCCAATTTGCCGAAAGCGATCTTTTTCAGAAACGGCATCGGCCGTAAAGATTTGCATTCCATCGGTTACATACACCCCCCCCTTACGATCCAGAGAAAGCACCTCCACAGAAAAATTGGAGAATCGCAGAGTGGAGGTGAAATCTAAGGGATATAAAAAATACAGGCCATCGTCCTTACTGACCCAAATCCCTCCATGCCGGCTCGAATAGATATCATTGACCACTCCATCCGTAACCGCCGCCAGTTTCTCCTGGATGACCCTGTCCTCCTGAATGGACAGGTGAATTATCCCCTGTCCACTGGTTCCCACCAGAACATGGTCAGGCCGTATCCGAAGCAAGGATTGCACCTGGGGAATTGCAGCCACCCGTTGCAACACCACCTTCTGGACGGAATCATGCAAGCTAAACCTGTAAATTCCGGTGTCGCCACCCACCCATATCACCGAATCGTTCACCTGAAGAAAAGCGTTGATGGTGAAACGTTGAGGTCGGCGGGAGAAAGGCAGGCGTTCAAAACGGTCCGTTTCTTCCTGAAAACGAAACAAATAGCCTTGGCGGGAGGTGGCATAGATTTGCTGATCGGGACCCGAAAATATGAAAAAGGAACGGATATAACTATGAGCCCAGTAGGTTGGTTCAAACGCATAGCGTTTCAGACGTCCATTGGTATAACGAACAATGGCCGTGGGCTCACTGATCCAGAGGTTCCCCCGGGCATCCTCATACAGATACTTCGGATAAAAGATCGTACTATCGGTCGGTTCCAGGCCCCCCGGCAAAAGCCATTCAAAATGCGGATGCAGACCATGTCCCCTTTTGACAAAAATCCCCCCATCGGTTATGACATACATCTTGCCGGAGGGACCCAAAGTAAAATGCTTAATATAATTCTGGGACGGTTCGAGGGGCATTCGACAAAACTCCACACCATCAAACCGCACCAATCCATTATCCGTGGCTACCCAGATAAAGCCGTTTTCATCCTGAATGGTTGCCTTGATCAAATTGGACGGTAAACCCGATTTAACCGTGAATACCTGTACCCCATATTCCAGTGAATAGGTGGGCATTGCGAATAAGAGGACGATGACACCGCTGATGAGTCGATAGAATGAGACCATAACACCCTTCCCTGTTTGCTATAATTCCCATATCCCCTCCTCTCCACTCTCGATTAAACCAGAAATTCTGAATTCTTTAATCGACAATTTTTAAAGAGGGTTGAGGAATCGGTCGAATTATAAGTTGAATTTTTTCATAGTTCAACGGGGCTTTTCCGGGGGAGGTTTCCCAGAGGTGTTTTTCATGGCGATTGAGGCAATTTGCAATTTTTAGCAATTTTTTTTCACTTTCCGGGTTTTTGAAAATGGATTATATTTATCCAGGTTGAATCAAACAAAAACGAGCAGGAGGATTACCATGATGAACAAAATCGTAGAACTGCTGGGGAGCGAGGCCGATGATTTATTGAACCACAAATGCCAAACCGTCCCCAAAGAGAAGCTTCACCTACCGGGACCGGATTTTGTGGATCGGGTGACGGCGTTGTCGGATCGTCCTCCCGCGGTGATGCGCAACTTACAACTGTTGTTCAATACCGGGCGACTGGCGGGTACGGGATATCTGTCGATCCTTCCGGTCGACCAGGGCATTGAACACTCCGCCGGGGCCTCTTTTGCCCCCAACCCGGACTACTTTGATCCGGAAAACATCGTTAAGCTGGCTGTCGAAGGGGGATGCAATGCGGTGGCTTCCACCCTTGGCGTGCTGGGGGCCGTGGCCCGTCAATATGCCCATAAAATTCCCTTCATCCTGAAAATCAACCACAACGAACTGTTAACCTACCCCAACAAGTACGACCAGATCTTGTTCGCCAGTGTGGATCAGGCCTTTGAATTGGGAGCCATCGCTGTGGGGGCAACGATTTATTACGGTTCTCCGGAAAGCAATCGCCAGATTCAGGAAATCACCGAAGTATTCCGGTATGCTCACAGCCTGGGAATGGTGACCATTCTATGGGCCTATTTGCGCAACCCGGCGTTCAAAACCGATCAAGCGGATTACCACGTGTCTGCCGATTTAACCGGACAGGCCAACCATCTGGCGGTCACGATCGAAGCCGATATCGTGAAGCAAAAACAGCCGGAAACGAACGGAGGATTTAAGGCCCTTAAATTCGGGAAAACCCATGAGAAAGTGTATACCGATTTGACCAGCGATCATCCCATCGATTTAACCCGTTACCAGGTGGTGAACTGTTTTATGGGACGTGCGGGACTGATCAACTCCGGCGGGGCTTCCGGCAAGAACGACTTGGCACAGGCGGTCCGTACGGCGGTGATCAACAAACGGGCCGGTGGCATGGGCTTGATCTCCGGACGAAAAGCCTTCCAGAAACCCATGAAGGACGGTGTGGAGCTTTTGCATGCCATTCAGGATGTGTATCTGGAAAAAGAAATTACCATTGCCTGATAGGAACCACCCAATCGAGTAGGAGGAGGGCTTGCGCCCTCCGTCCGCTCACCCCACCGGACATCCAATTCCGTATACCGCGGTTCACAAACCGACATGGGGAGCAGCGTGTCATGCCGAGGAGCATCATTTGATTCCCACAAACATTTTTATGGACTAACGCCATCCCGTCCCATCCGGGACGAATTTAAACACCGGACGGCCCAAAACCCATCGCGAAGCGATGGGATGCTCATAGCCCATATTTTCAAATATGGAAGCCCATAACCCCCATTTTCAAACATGGGAAAATTGGCGCCACCACCAAAATATTTGTCCCGTATGGGACAATTGAAAAAACGATTTGTGGGGGGTGATATAATGGTTGGAATGAATTTCATCCCGTCCCCTTCGGGACGGGGAATTTTAATTGGGTTGGGCATTATTTCCCACAAATGAATTTGTGGGCTACGGGCTACGGGCAACCCGCCCCATCCGGGACGAATTTAAACACCGGACGGCCCAAAACCCATCGCGAAGCGATGGGATGCTCATAACCCATATTTTCAAATATGGGAAGCCTTGGGATACCCCGTTTGCTCAGCCCCAAAGATCGGGTATAATCAGAAATCCACGGTACCCATACCCATCCCCACCGGGATTTAAGTCTACATTTCTTTGCGGAAAAAGTCCACCGTCAAACGCAACCCTTCTTCCAGGGAAACGGAAGGGTTCCATCCCAGTTCTTTTTGAATGAGAGAGTAATCCAATACGCTGCGTCTTTGTTCCCCTGGTTTGGCCTTCCCGTGGACTTCGGCGGTGTCCACCCCCACAATCCGGCGCAACAGTCGGAACAGCGTGTTGACATCGGTTTCCTTTCCGGTACCCACGTTGTAAATCCGGTTATCCCCGGCCTGCAAGGCCAGCTCGTTGGCCCGAACCACATCGCCAACATATACGTAATCCCGCGTCTGCAGTCCATCCCCATTAATCACCGGTTGCTGTCCCTTTAACAAACGTGTGGTAAAAATGGCCACCACACCGGCTTCTCCGTGGGGATTTTGCCGGGGACCATACACGTTGGCGTACCGGAGTATCGTGTAGGTCAGTCCATAAGTTTGTTGATAAAAATACAGGTACTTTTCGGTGGTTAATTTTGTAATGCCATAGGGGGAAAGGGGACGAAGGGGATGTTCCTCGTCGGCGGGGAAATAATCCTGTTCCCCATAAATGGCGCCACCTGTGGACGCGAAAATAAACTTCCGAACACCGAATTGGATACAATTTTGCAATAGATTTAAAGAGCCCAGAACATTCACGGTGGCATCGTAAATGGGATCGGCCACCGATTTGCGGACATCCATTTGAGCCGCCTGATGACTGACCACCTCCGGACGTTCGGCTTCAAAAACCTGCCGGAGGTTTTCCTCCACAATATCCATCTCGTAAAATCGGGCTTCGGAGGGGATATTCTCCCGCTGACCGGTCACCAGATTGTCCACGATCACCACCTCGTGTCCCAATTCCAGATATCTGTCTGCAATATTGGAACCAATAAAACCGGCTCCGCCCGTTATCAGAATCTTCATGCACCCTCCTGGCATTTATGAGTGATTGATCGCTGAATGCTTCGCAGATCGTTGTTTTAAATAGGCAATCGCTTTCCGGGCGATATCGCGCCGATAATGCATCTTTTCGAAATAAATTTTATCGACGGCTTGATACACTTTGTTAACCGCACTTTCCAGATTTTCCGCCACAGCCGTCACCCCCAATACCCGGCCACCACGGGTAACCAGCCGTCCATCCACCTTTTCCGTTCCCGCGTGGAACACCAGAACCTCCTCCCCTACCCGATCCAGCCCCTGAATCGGTTGACCTGTTTCGTAGGCATCCGGGTATCCGCCGGAAGCCAACACCACACAGACGGCGGCACCCGGCTGATGCTCCACCTTTACCCGTCTCAATTCCCCCCGGTGAACGGCGAGCATGATCTCCAGCAGGTCACTTTTCAGGAGCGGCAATACCACCTGGGTCTCCGGGTCTCCCAACCGGCAGTTAAATTCCACTACAAGAGGCCCGGACCGGGTTATCATCAGTCCACAATACAACACCCCTTTGTATAAAATATTCTCGGCCTGGAGGGCCTCCAGAGTAGGTTCGATAATGGTGGTAATCACTTTCCGGAACAGGGATTCCGTCAGATAAGGCGTAGGAGCATAACTCCCCATTCCTCCGGTATTTTTCCCTCGATCATCATCGAACACCCGTTTGAAATCCTGGGCAGGAAGCAATGTCACATAGTCTTTCCCATCGGTGAAAACAAATACACTGGTTTCTTCCCCTTCCATGAATTCCTCAATCACTACACGGTGGCCGGCTTCCTGGAAAAGGCGACGTTGCATCAGTTGTTCCAGCGCCCGAAAGGCCGCCGCCTTATCGGGACATACCAGGCTCCCCTTTCCTGCAGCCAGGCCATCTGCTTTCACCACCACCGGGCCATCGGGCAATTTCTCCACATAAGCCCGCGCTTCTTGAAATTGATCAAAAGCCTCAAAAGGGGCGGTGGGGATGCCATATTGTTGCATCAATCGCTTGGCAAAAATTTTACTGCCCTCCAGCCTGGCGGCCTGCTTTAAAGGCCCAAAAATGGGCAGCCGTTCCGCCTGGAATGCGTCCACAATCCCCTCCACCAGGGGCTGTTCCGGTCCCACCACGGTAAAATCAATGGCATAGGCTTTGACAAACGCAATCAGAGCCCGGAAATCGGTCAAAGGGATGGGGGTACAAACGGCATGCTCGCATATTCCCCCATTGCCGGGAATACAGTATAGGGTTTCGATCTGTGGATTTTGGGCCAATTTCCAGACAAGGGCATGCTCCCTGCCCCCGCCACCAAGTACCAGTATCTTCATAGACTCGTCTCCTTATTGATGCCGAGTACGCATCCGTTCCATGATAATTTCTTCCCGCTTAATGATTAAATGCGTATAATCGTCATCCACATCATTGGCCTGGTTTAACATATCTTCCGCTTTTTGAAAATAGCCTCTGGAATATAACACCTTGGCATAATGGATGTAAACCCAGGATTTGCGGATGGCATCCCGCATATGGGACAACTCTTTTTCCAGTTGCTCGTACAACTGGAGCGCCCTGGAAGGGTTGCCCAAAAAGAAATAATCCATTGCCTGCAGGTCTTTCAGCAAATAGGGAAGGTCCGGATTCTGGAAGGTATCGCGTTGTTCGAGCTTTTTCAAAACAGCTTCGACAAGGGACAAGCTCTGAGAAAACTTGAGGCCTAAATAGAGATTCCGGGCCATAATATATTGACGCATCAAAGAATCCATGGGAAAACGATAAAACATCTGCACCGCATTATACCAGTATTTGCTTTGTTTATGACGGGGAATTTTTCGATAATACTGCAGTGCCTGCTCCCGCTGAAATTGCAAATCGCTGATCAAACCCTTGTAAAAACGAATAGCCGATTGATAATATATGGACTTTCGGGTGGGTAAACCCATCAGGTAATCCAGCAGAGAGTCTGCTGCGGAAAAATTGTTCATTTCGAAATAGATGGCCGCCATGTTGTAATATTTCACGTTGACCATTTGAGGAAGCAAATCGGGGTAGATTTCCGGCGTTTCGCGAAAAATCTTCAGCGCCTTTTC
Source organism: bacterium (assembly GCA_015485355.1). GTDB lineage: Bacteria > Calditrichota > Calditrichia > RBG-13-44-9 > J042 > JAADJD01. The sequence goes on from WFTQ01000092.1 coordinate 20,746, forward strand.
GAGCTTACCGGTTCGACGATAATGATACCCCAGCAACAGCCTGGGGATAGGGTTGCCCGGATATTGCTTCACCAGGTGTTTCAGCTGGGCTACCGATTGCACCATTTCCCCTTCCATGAAATACATAAAGAGGGTATACATCAAGCGGGCTTCTTCCCGAAAATAATGTCCTTCAAAGGAGGCTTTGCGCAGCTGTTGTTTGCCCAGCTCCCGATCTCCTTCAAATCCCAGCACATGCGCCACCACCCGCAGCATCCGCGGTAGTAAATCCACATAATAATGGAACACTCCCAGTCCCAGATACACATCGTTATAAGCGGGGTCCAATCGTTGCACCTCTTGCAGATAACGGATGGCTTTCCGACCATACCAGTATGCCTTCAGGTAGCTACGTTCCAGTACATAACGAACCCCTTTCAGGCCATCGATCAACCCTTGATGGAAAAGGGCATCGGCGTTTTCCCGCCCATTTTTACGAAAGGCTTTCGCCACCTTTCCGGCGACCTGGATCTGGGTCTCCAGGGCCTGCCGCAGGGAATCGCTACTCAAATTCTGGGAATATACCAGCAGGGTCAGGTATGCGGTGTAAAAATACCCATGAGGATAATCCGGATACTGTTTTTCAATCAATAGAAAGGTGTTTCTGGCCTTCTGGAAATCCCCTTGGTAAAGATAATGCTTTCCGGAAAGAATTAATGCATCCAGTTGGGGGGGCAGGTAATGATTGGCCTGGGCCAAAGAGACCCAGGCCCACAATCCAAGCATGGCCACCATCCAGCGCTTCAGCATTTACTTCAATTTTCCTTTCAATTTCAGGATTTCATCGCGCAATTGGGCTGCTCGTTCAAATTCCAGCTGTTCCGCGGCCTCCTTCATTTCCCGCTCGAGCTGCTGAAGCAGCTCTTCGCCGGTTAACCGGTCCCTATAATCCCCCTCTTTCGCTTTCGGTTTACTCCGGTATCGGTTCCGGACATCGGCAACAGAGGTGGTTTGCAATATCTCGTCCACCGTTTTGTAGATGGTTTTCGGAGTAATCCCATGAGCTTTATTGTACTCCAGCTGTTTTTTCCGCCGCCGGTTGGTTTCTTCCATGGTTCGTTGCATGGATCGGGTGATGGTATCGGCATAAAAGATTACTTTTCCGTGAACATTCCGGGCGGCCCGTCCGGCGATCTGAAGCAGAGAAACCTCCGAACGTAAAAATCCTTCCTTGTCCGCATCCAGAATGGCAACCAGAGAAACCTCTGGCAAATCCAGTCCCTCCCGCAACAGGTTGATGCCCACCAGAACATCGAATTCCGCCAGACGCAAGTCCCGCAAGATGTCCACCCGTTCCAGAGAATCGATTTCCGAGTGCAGATAGGCGGCTTTAATTCCCAGGCCCTGCAAATAGTCCGTCAAATCCTCCGCCATCCGCTTGGTCAGGGTCAACACCAGGGTTCGTTCGCCCCGCTCAACCCGTTGTCGGATTTCGTGTATCAGGTCGTCGATCTGTCCGTGGGTGGGACGCACTTCGATCTCCGGGTCCACCAGTCCGGTGGGACGGATAATTTGCTCCACCACGATGCCCCGGCTCTGCTCGATCTCAAATTCCGATGGCGTCGCAGAAACGAAAATGACCTGATTCAATTTATTCATGAATTCATCGAATTTTAAAGGACGATTGTCCAGAGCACTGGGCAGCCGAAAACCATATTCCACCAGGGTTTTCTTTCGGGAATGGTCGCCTTCATACATTCCCCGAATCTGGGGAATGGTTTGGTGGGACTCATCGATGAAACAGACAAAATCTTCGGGGAAAAAATCCAACAACGTATAAGGAGGCTCACCTGGTTTTCGTCCCGAAAGATGCCGGGAATAATTTTCGATACCGGAACAATAGCCAATTTCCTGCATCATCTCGATGTCGAACAGCGTCCGTTGTTCCAGCCGCTGCGCCTCGAGCAGTTTTCCCTGGGAGCGCAATTCGTTTAATCGCTCCTTCAGTTCCTGCTTGATGAATTCAATGGCCCGCTTTAAACTGTGTTCCGGTGTAACGAAATGGCTGGCCGGGAAGATGACCACCTGTTCCACCGCCTCCAGAATCTCTCCCGTAGTGGGATTAATATAATGAATCGATTCCACCTCATCCCCGAATGTGTCTATCCGAATGGCAAATTTTTCATATGCCGGATAAATCTCGATCACATCCCCGCGAACCCGGAACGTTCCTCGCTCCGGATTGATATCATTGCGGGAATAATGAATATCGATTAACTTCCCGAAAAATTGATGCCGTACCAACCGCTCGCCTACCCGCACCGGTACGGTCATTTCAAAATAATCCTCGGGTGAACCGATACCGTAAATGCAGGAAACGCTGGATACAATAATCACATCACGACGCGACATCAAGGAGGCCGTCGCTTTCAATCGCAACCGGTCAATTTCATCGTTGATTGAGCTATCCTTTTCTATATAAGTATCTGTTTGGGGAATATACGCTTCCGGCTGATAATAGTCATAGTAGCTGATAAAATATTCTACTGCGTTCTGAGGAAAGAATTGCTTAAACTCCCCGTAAAGCTGGGCCGCCAACGTTTTGTTATGCGAAATGATCAACGTGGGGCGATTGACGCGGGCAATCACATTGGCCATGGTGAAGGTCTTTCCACTCCCGGTGACACCCAACAACGTCTGGAACTTTTCTCCCCGCAAAATGCCTTCCGTTAACTGCCGAATAGCCTCCGGTTGATCGCCGGTCGGTTTATATTTGGAAACCAGATTGAACTTCTTCATGGCCCATACAATTTTTCATTAATTTATCCCCAAACCCCGGGCAACGCAAGCAACAAATGGCGGTGAGCCGCCGGAGCAGTGTGCTGAGTAAAACTCACAACGCATTCCGTTCCTTTTCGAACATTCAGGCCGATTTTTTCTGTTGCACAATCAGCCCTTTGATCGGCTGAAAAGAGTCATTTTCGATTGGATACGTTAGCTGTCCTCGATCGCATTCGCCCCGCCGTTCCTCCCGACAATCTATTCGCTCATCTCTTTCGATTGGCAAAAATTCCTTAGAGCCGATGATGAAGATCGTCCAATGAAAGCGGTCCATACACCCCAAACGCGTACTTTTATGATTTTAGGAACGAAGCACCCCTTCACGGGAAGACGATTACTTAAGGAGCACCATTTTTTTTACCTCCGATAGATTTCCGACCCGCAATCGATAAAAATATACGCCGCCGGGGAGATGATCGGCATTAAAAAAGGCTGAGTGGCGGCCGGCCTCCTGGTATTCACTGACGGGATTGGCAACCACCATACCTTGCAAATTGTAAACCGTTAGCTCTACCCAACCCGGCTGAAATAACCGATAGGCGATAGTGGTTGCTGGATTGAAAGGATTGGGGTAATTGTCAAACAGCTGGAATGGAATTATGGGATTATCATTATCTTCGTTTCCCAAACCGGTAACTCCCTCATATTCCAGAGCACCGAGATCAAATGCGGTTCCAGATAAAGTACGGTCTTTTGAATCGGCGTGTTTTACATACTCTTTCGTCAAGGGATAATTGGAAACAATATGGGCGGGCAGGCTATGAGATCGATCCACCGCCGGGGATGAACGGGTCAATGTAAAATCACCGGCGGAAGCATCGGTAAAACCGGGATCAGAACCCAGGATTGGATTGACGATATAGTTGATCTCGGCGGTGGCGCCATAGCCGAGTTCATCGTAGTCTTCATACAACCAGTTATTTGCATAAAAATACAACGTTCCACCATCCCGCATCAAGGTCAGCTGGGTGGTGCCTTCCTTATGCACAATGTTATTGTACAGATTTACGCGCCCCTCGGTGGTGGCCGGATCGTTGTCATCAGTGACGTCAAATACTTTCACATACCAGAAATTTTCTTTGTCTCCCTTAATAAATATCGTGTTATGGTAAAAATACAATGTTCCCCTTTTGGCCAATTCCGGATCATTATCAAATCCGAAATGGATCATATTCACCCCGAAGGGATCGTTGGTCATATCATTCACGAAGATATTGCCGTATACATAAACATCGTGATAGTTCGGCTCGTTCAGAATAATTCGCCAGCCTCCTTCCGTTTCCACTAAGTCCAGCAGACGGGCGGAACCTTCAATCCAGTTGTAGCGGATAATGGTACCGGAAGAGCGGTCCTTAATATTGGCGCCACGGGATCCGGGGCGCAGGCTTCCCATTCGGTTAAACTGGATGATGGTTCCGGCGGCCTGGGTGTAAATGTTATGTTCGATTCCGTTATCATCAGCGTTGCCGTTTCCCCAAATTTCATTATATTCAATCAGAATATTTCTGGAGATATACCCTTCTCCGCCATCATTGGTATTGGTAAATATTCCCTGGGCGTTATCATGGATCTTGCAGTATCGTATGGTCAGGTTTTCCACCTCCAGGGCATGTATGGCGGATGAAAAACGATTGTAATTTCTGGTTTTCCCATCCTGATCGATAAACGTATTGGATGGTTTCACCCCGGTGATTTCCAAATATTCGAAAATGATATGTTTGGGTTTGTAGGATTCCTCGTCCACCGGCGGAACCCTGGTATTGCGATGAATCAGGAACAGTCCCAAATCCTCGGTCCATTGCCGGCTGAAATATCCGATGAATTGGGGATCGGTCGTGGCGTTTTCACCGGAAAGCACCGGCAAATCGCCGTTTTCATTGGGAATCCCACGGATCACGATCGGATTTTCGGGAGTCCCGGAAACCCGAAGAAATATTTTCGAGGCATAGGGTTTACTGCGCCAGTGGATGCGCACCGTATCGCCCGGAGCCAGGGTCATCCAGGGCAAGGACCCCAATTCCTCATAAGGCTGTCCGGGCCCAACGGAATAAACAGCGGCATTTGCATTGACACTCAGTATAACGAAGACCCATATCCACCGCGTCCTCATCGCTATCATGGCAGGTATTCTCCCTTTTATGTGGTCGTTAGAGGGTGCAAAAGAAGTGCCATGCCCCCCAATGTCCATTCGGATGGAAGCAAGGTGAAACGGAAAGGGATTTTATTTTTCAGGAGCGAAAGAAGGAAGGCTCATCGGTAAACACCTTGTACAATAATTTTACAGCAGGAAGGAGGGGTAGTGATATATTCCATCAGTCGGTGGGTATAGTGGGGGGGTGTTTGCAGTCAGACCTTCAATAATCTTGCGGGGAAAAATTTCAGGATGGTAAAGCTTTTCATTTACGGAGGGAATGCATTTGATACCAAACGAACATCTAAGAATCGGAATTTCTCTCCAGCGAACCTTTCCATTGCTAATATTTTAATCATTCAACTTTTCCAGGAAATAGCAGAGCGACTCATTTTTGACAACCGATGTTTAAAAGCCTGCTATTCCAATGTCGATCCAATGAAACTTCAAAAGAATGCCAATCCATTTTAGGACGTGTGAAACATTGCGATCGAGCCATCAGGTTCCCGTTTTTATAGAGAGCGTACGGCATTTCAAATTCTTTTCGTCGGACTGGGAGGATAACAAAATCGTTTGTATACAGGTCGCCTTTCAATGCCATGAGCTTGGTCCAGAATGATTATCACCGATATTTAAAGCCGTTGCCGGAAGGGCTGCGGGATTTCCACACCATGCCGGTTCGATTAGAACCCGCCCGTCGGCAGGATTTTGAGGTGGCATTTCGGGCGTTTCAATTCCAATCTGGTTCGATTAAAACGCAAAAAAGTAGCAAAAAAGTGGA